>NZ_CP012036.1:3873405-4204091 GCF_001298445.1 Nostoc piscinale CENA21
TTTATCAACTAGATGGTTATCTCTCCTTTAATGCAGTGGTTGTTCGTCATGCGTTGATTCAATTACTGAATGAAGAGTCTATAGGCCGAATCTGGTTAATTCAACATCAAAATCAAGCAATTGGTTATGTTATTCTCTCATTTGGTTATAGTTTGGAATACGGAGGACGAGATGCTTTTATTGATGAAATATATATTAATCCAGCTTATCAAGGTCAAGGCATCGGCAAACAAACAATTAAGTTTTTAGAGGAGGTCTGCATTTCTCTGAATATTCAAGCATTACATTTAGAAGTTGAAAGAGAAAATACATCTGCCCAAAATTTTTATCATCGAGTGGGATTTAAAGATAGCGATCGCTATCTCATGACTAAAAAACTAAATCAATCATAAAAGGAGTTCATACAATCATGTCAAATAGCAACTTAACACTTTCTCGTAACCTAGTACGCAACTTGTCCATCATCACTTTGAGTTTCATCCTCTTGTATGGTGCATCGCGGATATTATTTCCGACTCCCGCCAGTGATATTTCCACCACTACACCCCAAACCAAGCAAGTAGCCGTTTTTGGTGGTGGCTGCTTTTGGGGAATGGAAGCAGTATTTGAGCATCTCAATGGTGTGTCTGATGTGGTTTCTGGTTTTTCTGGCGGCGATGCGATGACCGCAGACTACTCACTTGTGAGTTCTGGCTTCACCAATCACGCGGAATCAGTAAAAATCACTTATGATCCCTCAAAGATTTCTTACGAACAACTATTAAAAGTTTACTTTTTAGTAGCCCACGACCCGACACAGTTAAATCGCCAAGGGCCGGATTCTGGTAGACAATATCGTTCAGTAATATTTTTTGCTAACAATGAACAAAAACAAGAAGCACAAAAATATATTGATCAACTTAATCAGCAGAAAATATTTAAGCAAAAAATTGTCACCGAAATCAGCCAATTAAAAGGTTTTTATCAAGCTGAAGAATACCATCAAAACTACATAGCCCGTAATCCCGATAGTCGCTATGTCGTAGCCCATGACTTGCCAAAATTGGCTAAACTTCAGTCTACATTTCCTGAAATTTATAATAAATAGGACTTGCTGAAAAATTTATCTGTGTGTGTGTTCAGATCCCCGACTTTTTCAAAAATTCGGGGATCTATGACCTCTCTACAACAACTCAGACAGCCTTAGAATATTGACTTCAACGCGAGAAATGCCGTAATCCACAAAATTAAACTTATGGGTGCGCCGACGAGGATTCCCGCGATCGCCCAACCACGTTGATGTTCTTTAAAATGTTCAATACTGCGCCATTGTCTACTTCTCCAAGCCCATTCATTGCCTTTTGCCCCCATTGCGATCGCCATAAACCAACCAATCTGCGGTACAAAACAAAATAAGCCACACCATACCTGATTAGTCCATAACCATAACCAAGGTAATAAAAAAGCCCCCCAATTCCATCCCAAAATCTCTTCTGGTACTGGTTCTGTAGAATTAATCCCACAACCAGAATTATTAATTATCTTATTGTTTACAGGCTTAACAGCCAGATTAGATTTTAAAGCTTCAATTGCTTGGCGAGCATTGCTAAAGCGTTGTTCCGGCGCAGGTTCAGTCATCTTTTGTAACCAGCGCACAAAACTAGAACTCACGTTAACTCTATCAGCGAATTGCAACCGCAAATCTTGTTGCGGTAAATCACCAGGAGGAACACCAGTTAATAAATGAATTAACGATGCACCCAAGGCATACAAGTCAGAAGCCGGAACAGCGCGACCACCAAATTGTTCCATCGGTGCATAACCATAAGTCCCAACCACCGTAAAAGTCACGCCTTCTTTAGCGGCTTTATCTTGGACTGCACCAAAATCTACCAAATATATCTGATTATCTTCACCCCAAATTAAATTACTGGGCTTGATATCCCGATGCAACACACCAGGATTCAACTCATGCAGATATATCAGAATTTTTAAAACCTCAGTCGCAATTTTCCGGGCGTGCTTTTCTGTGCAGCGTTTACCAACTGCCAGTTTTTCTTTGAGTGACTCCCCAGGAATATATTCTTGGACTAAGCCAAACCATAATGTCCGGTCATCAACACAAAAGTAATCAATGTATTGCGGAATGCGCGGATGTTTGAGTTGTTTGAGAATTTGTGCTTCTCGTTCAAACAACTTCAAATCATCCCACTGCACAGTTCCGCCGAACGCCAAAAGTTTGACCACAACTAATGATTCTTCTCCATCAGCAGCTTGTAAATCTTTGGCCAGCCAAGTTTGGCGAATGCCATTATTACCGAGTTGCTGTTGGATTTGATAACGGTGGTGTATTATCTGTTCTATTTGCAGCATCAAACACCTGCTGGCAATTTACGCTAAGGTGATTCCCCTACTATTCCAGGATAGACATTACACAGAGAATTTGGGGGCAGATGTTTACCAAAAACCACTCAAAAGTCGCACTCACCTTGATTTCATCACTTCAACTTGGCTATTTATCAAAAATCTCACCTTTGTTTCGATTCATAAACTTCGGTACTAAGCTAATAAAAGTTTGGGCGTTGTTGCGAGAAAAGCTGTGAAACAAACAGATGTTGTCGTTATCGGTAGCGGTATGGGTGGTTTAAGTTGTGCGGCGATGTTGGCGAGATATGGCTTTGATGTCATTGTCTGCGAAAGTCATACCATTGCTGGCGGTGCAGCCCACGCTTTTGAACGTCAAGGATATAAATTTGACTCCGGGCCATCTCTGTATTCGGGATTATCTTATAGTCCATCTCCTAACCCGTTACGGCAAGTCCTAGACGCTCTTGGTTCACAACTGCCGTGCGTCAACTACAATACTTGGGGTTGCTGTTTACCAGAAGGCGATTTTGACACATCGGTAGGAGCAGAACAATTTTGTGATGTGTTAGCCAGACTACGCGGTGAAGATGCGGTTGTTCAATGGCGAAAGTTACAACAAATAATGGCTCCTCTAGCCCAGGCTGCGATCGCTCTGCCACCGGCTGCGTTACGTTTGGATATAGGTGCAGCTGTCACCGTCAGCCGTTTTGCGCCTACTTTAGCCCGTCATACTGGTAATGTCCTCAAATTAACTGGGTCTTTCTCTCGCATTATGGATGGTGTTGTCAGTGACCCATTTATCCGCAACTGGCTGAATATGTTGTGTTTCCTTCTCTCTGGGCTACCCGCTTCGGGAACTAACGCCGCAGAGGTAGCTTTCATGTTTGCTGACTGGTATCGCCCAGGAGTCCAGCTAGATTATCCAGTCGGCGGGAGTGGTGCTTTAGTCAATGCTTTGGTGCAGGGTTTGGAAAAACACGGCGGCGAGTTAAAACTAGGGGCGCATATTGAACAAGTATTAGTCAAAGATAACCGGGCTATTGGTGTGCGTTTGCGGAACGGTGAAGAAATTCGGGCGCGGCGGGCTGTAGTTTCTAATGCTTCGGTTTGGGACACACTGAAGTTAGTTCCGCCAGAAGCCTTACCAGCAAAATTTCGCCGCCAACGCCAAGCAACACCTGAGTGTGATAGTTTTATGCACCTCCACTTAGGTATTGATGCTCAAGGTTTACCAGCTAATTTAGCCTGTCACCACATCATCGTGAATGATTGGGACAAGGGCATCACAGCACCGCAAAATCTAGTATTAGTATCGATTCCCTCAGTCATTGACCCATCTCTTGCGCCTCCAGGCAAGCATGTAATTCACGTTTATACCCCAGGGAATGAACCTTATAGCCTTTGGGAAGGGATGGACAGAAAAAGTTCAGAGTATGAACAACAAAAGCGATCGCGTTCTCAAATTATGTGGCAAGCTCTAGAACGGATCATTCCTGATATTCACTCTCGTTGCGAAATTACATTAGTTGGTACACCCCTCACCCACGAACGCTTTTTACGCCGTCACCGTGGTTCTTATGGCCCAGCCATTTCCGCCGATGTTGGTTTATTCCCCAGTTCCCTAACACCCCTATCAGGCTTGATGTGTTGTGGTGACTCAACATTCCCCGGTATCGGTTTGCCCGCCGTCGCCGCCAGTGGCATGATAGTCGCCAATACCCTCGCCCCTGTAGGTCAGCATTTAGCAATGCTCAAGGATATTGGCTGTATTTAATTGACGTGGTGAGACGATTAATCAACGGTTTGGGAGAGGGTGTAAGTGTTCAAAATCCTTACACCCTTTTCTAGAACCTTAACTACTAGGTAGAGAGGCTATTCTGATTCTGAATTCTGTCTCCTGACTCCTGAATTCTACTATTAAGAAGGCTTTTTCCCGATAATTGTCCGGTGACGGGGGTCACTGGCGACTTCAATTGTGGGTGAAAAGCCTGCTTCCTCTAAGGCTGCTGGAATATCGAAACCGTAATAATCATCACTCCAGGGTTCCGTACTTTTCATTAAAGTATACAGAGCGGGTGGGAGATTTTGAATTACAGGCGATCGCGGGTTATTATCTACCAAAGCAATATAACCACCCGGTCTGAGTAGTCGTTTAGCTTCCACGAAAATTTCTTTGCTGGCGTAGCTTGGCAATTCATGACAGACAAACTGGAGTGTCACCAAATCAAAGGAATTATCTGGTAAGCCTGTATTTTCAGCTTTAGCATGAACCCATTGGGAAATTTCATTATTGACATCCCTCGCCTTAGCCACAGCCAGCATATACGGCGACAAATCTAAACCCACAGTCCGAATTGGTTGCTCTTGTTTCTCTTGATAGAAACGGTGTAGCGCCATCGTAGATAAACCTATGGAGCAGCCAATGTCCAAAATTTCCCTCACCTGCAAAGGGCCGTAAGCTGCCAAAGCATCATGAAAAGTACCTCTAAGCCTGGCGTGAGCCGCTTCCCAAGAGAGGTTTTCTTGCGGCCAAACACGCAAAGACATAGCATAGGTAGCTGACTCCGCTTCAAAAGCCGCTTCCCAACAAAGATTACCCTCAGCGTAAGCGTGGAATGGTACTTTGTAATATTCTGGATACACAATTCCTGGGTTAGTAACTGCCCCTAGCAATTGTTTTGTCATTAGCCCTTGTAGGGCTTCAGAGTTTTTGCGCCAGGGAATCCCATTCTTTTCGGCTGTTGTGATTAATACTTGCCGAGCTTGGTATTTCATCACATTGTAAATAGGTTTGGTCTGGATTAGCAGATTAACGAACTTGGAGAGTATGCTTTCACCAGCCCAATCAGGTTTGACTTTATTTTTCATCACTTTGAGGAAATGAAGCGATAATTGCCTATACCTATTTTAGGTTTGATTGCTGCTTTCAAAAGCATCGTTTTTTCTATTCTTGCTTTTATAGCAGAAGGACGACAGTCGCTACAACGGGGGGAACCCCCGCAACGCGCTGTCTCCAGGAGGTAGAAGGCAGGAGGCAGGAGGAAAAGTCTTACTATTCCTGGCATTCAAGCTTTCAAATTGTCCTAACATATCTGACTACCACTATAACTTCCCCAATTTAAGGCTCTTGTGTCATTTAACCCCAGTCAGTGAGGTGTGTTAGGCGTAAGCCGAAACGCACAATCTTTCTCGGTGCGTTTCGGCTAATTCTCACTTTTCTGAGTTCCGAAATTCTTTCATAGCCGTAACACACCCTACTTCAATATTTACCAGGAAATCAACTAATAACTATTTTTATCTAAGAGCGTTTCAAATTCTGCTTGCAAAGCCCTAATATCTGCAAGTCTGGCTACAACTAAATTATTTTGTCCAGCGTCACTTAAACGTGCTTTCCAATATTGAATACTCTCGGAATGATTCACCCAAAACTTAACTACTGTGTCTACTACTTGGTCTAAATCCCAGCCCCATTTTGCGGGTACAGGTTCGACTGTTGCGATAAACGCATCAAGTGTACAGATGTGTGTACCTAAGTATTCCACCCCTACATACTGTGGTTTTTGCATACTCTGCTGTTGATGGTTGAAAAACTGCAAAACGGGCGATACACCAACAATATCAAAAGTATATTTCATTGAGTTCATCCCAATAATTTACTACTTACAAGGAGATTTATCTGGTGAAAATTATGGTTAAAAAATGTCTAAACTCATCTCTATAAAAAGAGTATTCTTTAATTATATCCGAGGAAACAAAGTTCCTTATTTATTAGCACTCACTAGCTTAGAGTGCTAATTCTTAGCCTATTTAATTGCTGTATTAATAAAGAGTTTCCAGTATACTTTTCCAAAATCAATCTAGTTTTAATAATTTTTTAACTTTTAGATTTTAAAACTTGTATTTTGGCAATCACTTGCTGGTAAGCTGCTGTATCTAGAGCATCAGAAGTAAATAAATACAAAAACCGCAGCCAGATAATTAATCAGCTGCGGTGTGATAATTATGCTGTAGGTATTATTTCTTAGGTTGTGCTTAAGTCACAACATCTTTGACTCTACATTTTTTTTTAGAAACGTGACATAAATGGCCGCTCAAAGCACAAGTAAACCAATAAGCCATGATGAGTGCGATCGCTCCAAGTCCAGGGATAATTACAATGCGCTAAAAGTAAGCAATGTTCTACTCTTTAAGCCTGATTACATTCGATAGAGTAGTCAATAAATCTGTAGTTGTGTAGGGCTTAGAGAGAAATTTGTCTGCACCAGCCGCGATCGCTTTTTGCTCATTGGCGGGTAAGCCACTGGTAGCAACTATCTTGACGTTGGGGTTGATGGTTCGCAGGGTGCGGATGGCGGTTAATCCGTCCATGTTGGGCATAACCATATCTAGCAAGACGGCACTGATTTCTGGTTGATATTCAACATAGAGAGCGATCGCCTCAATGCCATCGTTAGCTATCAAAATTTTATAGTTATAATCCGCTAGGGCTTCTTGTACAGTTTGTTGGACGATTGTTTCATCATCGACAACTAAAATCAACTCGCCGTTACCTCTAGGCAATTCTGTCTTTGCTATGGACTCGGTTGCTGTTCCTTCTCCTCTGAGTAAGAACACCTGAAATTCTGTGCCTTGACCTACCTGACTGGCCACTTCTACAAAACCGCCGTGGTTCTTGACGATACCTAAAACCGTTGATAGCCCTAGCCCTGTACCTTTACCGACTTCTTTCGTAGTAAAAAAGGGATCAAATATGCGTTCTAAGATTTCTGGCGGAATTCCTGTGCCTGTATCTGAGATGGTGACAACAATGTAGTCTCCTGCTTTCGACTCTAGGTGCATTCGGGCATAGGTAGAGTCAATTACCCGATTGGCGGCAGTGATGGTAAGCTTACCACCATTGGGCATAGCATCACGGGCATTGACTGCCAAGTTCATGAACACCTGTTCTAATTGGGTGGGATCGGCATACACCATCCACAAGGTGTTTGTCGGAATATCAGTAATAATTTCAATGGATTTCGGAAATGTCTGTTGGATGACTTTGGCTAATTCTTTGAGCAAGTGTCCAGGTTGCAGGAGGATGCGTTGACCTTCGGTACCACGGGCAAAGGTGAGAATTTGTTTTACTAAATCAGAGCCACGCTTGGAGCTAGTTTCTAGAGTTTTGAACAGTTCTTGAGTCCTTGTATCCACATTTTTACATCTGGAAGGCAACAATTGGGCAATCATGACAATGGGAGCAAAGACGTTGTTAAGGTCGTGGGCAATGCCACTGGCGAGAGTTCCTATACTCTCCAAGCGTTGAGCGCGGTAAAATTGTTGCTCTAGTTGTTTTTTCTCAGTGATGTCGGTGTTAACTACTAAGATGGATTGGGGTTCGCCAAATTGATTGTTTACCAGTGTCCACCGACTAGCAACAATAATTTCTCTGCCACTTTTAGTGACTTGTTCTAACTCACCTTGCCAAGCACCTTGTTCGATAGTAGTTTGTAAACCTACTTCGAGTTGCGATAATGATTCTCTGTAAAATATTTCATGAGCTAATTTCCCCACAGTTTCCTCTGCTGTCCAACCGTATAAGTTTTCCGCCCCTCGACTCCAGAACAATATGCGGTTTGCTAAATCATGGACAAAAATAGCATCGGTGGCGATATCAATTAAAGCTGCTTGTTCTTGAATTTTCTCTTGTGCTTGTTTGCGTTCAGTGATGTCTGTGTCCGCAACTGTGACTATCCAGCAATTTGCAACTTCATCATATCGAGATGTAAAAGTCCCTGAAATCCAGCGTACACTACCATTTTTGTGATAAAAACGATACTGTACTGTCACCGTGGTTTCCGCCAACAAATTTTCTAAGGCAGGCATGAAAATATTTTCCAGGTCTTCTGGAAACACCCGTGACCTCCAGCAATACTTATCCATCATTTCTTGTTGAGTGTAACCAAAGATGCCTTCACATCCTGCTGATTGGTAATCATATTCCCAATCAAGATTAGCAAACAGGCGCAAACGAGCTATTGAGATTGCTGAACTGTTAAGGATATCTCGGAGCTTCGCTTCTGATTGTTGGAGGTTAAATTCTAGTTGCTTTTTTTCAGTGATATCCATATTCACTCCAATCATCTGGAGTGGCTCACCAGTGGTTTTGCTGTATAATACTTGACCTTTACACAATGACCAACCAACTGTACCATCTGGGTAAAGAAACCGGAATTCAATATCATGGGGTACTTGCTGGTCAATGGCTCGCAAAACTGATTGATGTAGCCGTTCGCGGTCTTCAGGATGGACAATTTGATTTAAAAAATTTTCATAGCTGACATCAAACGTATCAGGGGTTAAACCAAATAAAGAAAACAGATGATCAGACCAGATAACTTCATTGGTTTGCAAATCCCAGTCCCAAGTGCCAGTATTACCAGCCCAGAGTGCTAGTTTTAGCCGTTGCTCACTTTTTTGCAGATTTGCCTTAGCTTGTTGGCGCTCTGTAATGTCCTGATGCACCCCAATCATCCGGAGTGGCTGACCAGTTTCATCGTAGAAGACGCTTCCTTTGCCATGTACCCAGTGTACTGTACCATTCAGCCATACTACCCGAAACTCGATATTACAGTTGGTATGCTGATCAATAGACTGCTTCAGGTGTTGTTCTACAAATTCTCGGTCTTCAGGGTGGATGAAATTTACAAATGATTCAAACCTGTTGTTGAATGTCTGGGGATCGATATCAAATAGAGAACACATACTCTCAGACCAGACCACCTCATTAGTTTGCAGATTCCAGTCCCACATACCTGTGTTGCTGGCTGAGAGTGCGAGTTGTAGCCGTTGCTCGCTGTTTTGTAGATTTGCCTTAGCTTGCTGGCGATCGCTCACATCCCGGATGATGGAAAGATGGCGATGTGGTATAAAATTGGCAACCGCCGCAAATTCTGTTGCTCGTACTGTGCCGTTGGGACGATGCAATTGAAACTCACCCGACATTTGTTCTTGTTCACGGAACTGTTGCCAAGCTTGGGTAAAATTAAATTCTGGTGCGGCAAAATCCGCAATTGTGGAACCTAAAAGTTCTTCCCTAGATACACCAAATAATTCGCAAGCTGCTGCATTGACATCCACATAACGTCCCTCATCATTCGCAATCAGGATTGCATCCAAAGCGTGATCAAACAAGGCTTGCAACTGCTGTTCACGCCGTCGCAGACGTGCATTAGCTTGCACCAGTTCGGCTGTCCGCTCCACCACCCGCAACTCTAGTTCTTGTTGTACTTGGCGTAGTGATTCCTCAACTTGCTGGTGTTGTTTGATTTGTGCTTCTAACTGCTGGTTGGTTTGCCTGAGTTGAACAGTTTGCTCCTCAACTTTGGTTTGCAAGGCTTGGATGACGTTGACTATTTCTAGGGGATCAAACACTTGCAAAAGATTGGTTTGTGTCACCAGTCCTTGCAGTTCTCCTTGTTCATCTATTACAACTACCCGCTTAATACCTTGCTCTTGCATCAACTGGTGAACAGTCCACAAAGATTCACTTGGACTGACACTTAATACAGGGGTACTCATTACGGCTTGCACCTGAGTTTGAGCCATATCTAGTCCCTGTAACTGGAGTTTGAGAATATCTTTCTCGGTGATTATCCCCACCGGAATCAACTTTGTCGGTTGTGGGGCGACAATGACGACGCAACTGATGCGGCGATCGCTCATCATCTGAGATAATTCCAACACGGATATCGTTGGTAGCGCATGAATTACTTCCCTAACCATCACCTCTGCCACACATCGCAGTTTCAGCAGATGCGCTGGTTGGATCACCTGACGTATTCTGTCTTGAGTAATCAAGCCTAACAATTGCCCTTGCTCATCTACCACAGCCAAATGGCGAATGTGATGCTGGCGCATGAAAGTTAAGGCGGTGAGAGCATTTTGAGCCGCAGCTCGTGTCAAGCTAATGACTGGCTGAGTCATCACATCGGAAATTTTTACCCTGGATAAATCTACCCCTGCACCAATGAGCCTGACTACATCACGTAGAGTTAATATACCTACTAAGTTTTTTTTGCTCAACTACTAAAACACAACTACTAAAATTAGATGCAGAATCCACTGTACTGCTGCTTACCGGATTCATGAGAGCAATTAAATCAACGAGCAGAGTATCCGGTAACACAGTTAAAGGGTAACATTCCATTACCTGCTCTAAGGTAGGTAAATCCACAGGATAAAGTGATGGCATTAGTTAAGTGTTTCCGTGAAAGCAATAAAAAAGTGATATTAAAAATCTGAACAGCAAAAAATCAGCTTAAAAAGTCTGAATTCTCAAACCAGATGACAAAATTTAGCTTTTTTCTCAAATCACAGTTCTGATGTTAATTTGGGCTAATATACTGAGATATTATTTTGTAAGTTTAATAACTTTTTATGATTAAATACCTTAGATTGATTATACAACTATTTACAAAACACAAACTAAGCAACTCTAGGAGTTAATTTCTTTCCAAGGATTGTTACAGTATAAAAAATATCAAGATTTTGAAAATTAATGTGGTTTGCTCCGCCTCCGTATTTAGCTTTTAATAAAAAAAACTATTTTAATTAGGTGAAAATTTGATTTATAGTTATGACAAAAACATCAGTATCTAGCGGTTTTACTAGTTGTAAAAAGAGCTAAAATTTTTGCATAATGCTATTTTGGCAAGCTGGTGTAATCGCTAATCGCTTGCTGCTATTATTAGAAAATGCGTGATATTCCATGATCACAAAATCCAAAGGAGATAGCGGTTTTCTCCTATAGCTAACCCAGCCAATGCGTCGCAAGGAAGTTATGCAGTATTGGCAGATGAAAGCTTTACCATTGACGCATTTGAGTCAGTAAACAGATTTTTCCTGGAATTAATTTTCTTACTTGCGCCCTATTTGATACGACAATCTGGCGTTTCCTCGTCTGCTGAGGTACAAATTTATCTGTTTCCATCGGCGTTTATCAGCGTAGCCAGTGGCAAGCCGCTTAAGCGTCTACATCTGCGGTTAATTATTCTGGCTTGTATCTCACTAGAATGAGAACCGCGATAAATATAATTTTCGCGCAATCATTATTGTAATCGTGTTGGATTTTACCAAAAATATTTTTTTATTTAGGTTGTGCTTAAGTCACAACATCTTTGACTCTACATTTTTTTTTAGAAACGTGACATAAATGGCCGCTCAAAGCACAAGTAAACCAATAAGCCATGATGAGTGCGATCGCCCCAACTCTAGCGATAATGACAATGCCCTCAAAGTAAGCAAATTCCACCCTGAATTTCTTACTAACACTTGTCACACCCAGATAAATCAATGCTTTTGAGAGCCAGTGTTGTGTATCTCTATTGCCCGGTCGAAGTAAGAGCGATCGGCTTACTTTTGTTTCTTACTGTAATGTCGCGCTTATTTGCAGCCATAAATGTGGATACTGTTCAGGTTTATCAAGAAAAGAAAGCTGACTAGCAACCGTTAACCAGTTCAAAAATCACGATAGAAACTCTAGAACTAGCTGATTAAATTTTTGTGGATGCTCAATCGGACTCCAATGACCGCACTCTTCAATAATCTCCAACTGAGCATGAGAAATAATCTTAACGGCATTCTGAGCATGGGTTAGAGGAACCATCGGATCTTGTCTGCCCCAAATAATTAGGGTCGGAACCTCGATAGTATGCAATTTGTCAGTAATTGAGTGATAGAATTGCCCCCAGATATTAAAGTTTGAACGACCTAGATTTAATGTTGCTTGTGCTGCTCCAGGAAGCGTTGCCATTTGATAAAACTCTTCGACAATTTCATCAGTGATGAGTTTTGAGTCGTACACTGCCTGTTTACACAACATCGCTACACCTGATTTGCTTGGTGAACTAAACAACTTACCTAAACCAGGAATTGTGGTAACTCGAAGCAGAAAATTAAGTTCTTTCCCAAGACCAGCACTGCCAACCAGAATTAGTCGCTCAACTAATTGTGGGAAGTTCAACGTTAAAGTGAGTGCTACTCCACCGCCCGCAGAAGTGCCAATCAAAATTGCCTTGGGGATCTCTAAAACCTTCATGAAATCTCGCGTGAACTGAGCCATGAAGTCAAAGGTGTAATGAGCAGCATCGGGTTTATCGGAGCGACCTGCACCCACCATATCAAACGCATAAACGCGATGATGTTTGGCTAATTCAAGGATATTGTACTTCCACAACTCAATGTAACCGCCACCGCCATGAAGCAAAATGACCGTGCTGCCTGAATCTCCAGCTTGCCAATATCGGGTATTTACAGAGCCGACTTTGACATACTGATCTTGCAATTGTTCAGCTTGATTCATCTCAACCTTACCAAACTGTAACTTGGACTTTAATTTTCAACTCTTAGCGATCTGTTCAAAATTATCTTAGTCTCAAACACCAACAAGCAATCTCTCAACCATGCCCAACCCCTAATTGAGCGACAGCGGCAACGAGGAAAGGGCAAACACGACTCATTTACTAAAACCCCTAGACCGTTGTTTGTGCTGTTCTATTTCTCGCTCCTGCGCTTCAATTAAAATCTCATTCCAAGTCAGCCCAGACGGTTCATTTCTTTTGGCTTGCGGTAGCTCTGGGTTTTTTAGAAGCAGAGTTTAACAGACAGTGGGGAGCGGTTGTACGCACTTACTGCTGCCACGAAAAACTCCGAAAACTACCAATGCGTCGCACCCCACTCCCAAAAATTGCTGTTAGCGTTCGCTGTCTAACATCTTCATCTGATGCTCGTCGTAACGTGTTCCGGCGATCGCTGATGCCGGAATCGCCGCTTCGATACGGGTTAACTCCTCTGATGATAATTCCACCTCAACTGCTTTTAATGATTCTTCAAGTTGGGTGCGCTTGCGTGCGCCGATTAATGGAATAATATTTCTACCTTTTGCAAGTACCCAGGCAATGGCCAACTGTGAAGGACTAACTCCTTTACTTGCAGCAATTTGCTTTAACTCTTCAACAAAACGCTGGTTTTGGGCTAGGTTTTCTTCCCTAAAACGCGGTAAATAAGCACGGAAGTCGCCTTGAGCAGATGGAGTAGAACCACTCAGTAGCCCTCGCGAAAGAACGCCATAGGCAGTTACGCCGATACCAAGTTCTTCTAGTACGGGAAATATCTCGGTTTCTGGACTACGACTAATAAGCGAGTACTCAATCTGAAGGTCGCTGATGGGGTGAACAGCTTGTGCGCGGCGGATAGTATCTACTCCCACCTCTGATAAACCGATATATCGGACATAGCCAGCCTTTATTAGTTCAGCGATTGCTCCTATGGTGTCTTCAATAGGAACTTGTGGGTCTAGTCGAGCAGGGCGGTAAATATCGATATGGTCTACTCCCAATCGGGTAAGACTATACGCTGCGAAATTTTTCACGGCAGAGGGCCGTGCATCTGTACCAATCCATCCACCATCAGGAGAGCGCATTGCGCCAAATTTCACAGAAAGCAGAGCTTTGTCTTGGTGGCCTTTCAGCGCACGACCAATTAGCATTTCATTATGTCCGGTACCGTAGAAATCACCTGTATCTAGCAGTGTTACACCGTAATCAAGAGCTGCGTGGATGGTGGCAATACTTTCGTTGTCGTCCGCCGCACCGTACATTCCGGACATACCCATACATCCAAGAGCCAAGGGGAAAACAGTTAGACCAGTAGAGCCAATTTCACGAAGCTCGATTCTATGTTCAGTGGTCATAATTTTTTTCCAATTGTTCTGTGTTTACCCTAAACGAACTAGTTTCAATTCGCAACAAGGCATCAGTCGGAGCATCCTTTGAGAATCCCCCAGATTACACATAACTGAGGGAAGATGATAAAACTGCCATCTCAAAACTCTTTCAGAGCTTACATTTCAAGTTGTAAGTAAGAAATTGGTAATATCACATTGCTAAGAACAAGGGTTTGAGGTACTTGAACACCGGAGTATGACGATCGCTCCTCTTTTAAATACTGAGTTTAAAGTATAATATTATATTAACTAATTAAAGTATTTCTAAGTAAATTTTAATCGGAGTTTTTGTCGGATAAAAGATAAGGGTATCACATCACGCCTCATACAAGGGCGAACGCTTGAGTTATCACGGAATATATTTCGCCGTAGAAAAAATTGGGGAACTAGCTCTTATTGGAGATTTGCACCCGCACTCCTTTCGGCACACCTACGCGACGGAGTTGTTGTTACTGGGCGTTGACCCCAGCCATACGCGAAAACTGACTGGGCATCAAAGCGAGAAAGCATTCCGGCGCTATACTCTGCGTAGTGAACAAGAAGCGGCGATCTCTGCTTACTATCGTGCAATTGGTGAAGAGCCAGAGGAGGATTCATAAGCAAAAATGAAAGAGCAACGAACTAGTTATCTTTGAAATCATGAGTCGTCCAAGAATTATTCAACCAGGACAGAGTTATACATTTAGTAAGTATTTTGACTTGCCATTTTCTCCAGAAGATATACTGGCTGAATTGGGTTGCGGTTATGAACGTGAGCGTTTGCAATTACCAAGAACAGAATCTTTAGATAAGCAGACCCAGCAATTGCAGCAGCTAATTGAACGCAATCTTCGGCGAGTCAAGCTACTAAGTGAAGATGCACGTAAACAAGCAATTATTGCACCAATATTACTAGAGGTATGTGAAATAGCGCAAACCCAGTTGAATATCGAGTATGCAATTAATGTGAGTGATCAACTAAAAGGCAACCTAGATTATTACATTGATAAAGGTAAAGGCTTGTTAGTGATAGAGGCAAAACAAGCTGATTTAAGCAGAGGGTTTACACAATTAGCAGTAGAATTGATAGCTTTGTCAGAGTGGATAAATTTAGATAAATCGGTTCTTTATGGAGCAGTAACCACTGGGGAAGATTGGCGTTTTGCTAGATATAATCGTCAAGAAAAACAGATAACAGAAGATTTGAAGTTATATAGAGTACCGGAAGAATTACCAGAATTAATAGAAATTTTGGTGGGGATATTAAGTAACTAAAGGTGATGAAAAAATAAGTAGATGCCCAAGCCACTTGACCCCAAATGCCAATTATGTGCCTAGCTACCGACAGCTAAGGCAAGAGTATTGCATGGGCCCAAAGGTGATGGCTGCTGGAATCCGAAGGTGTGTCACAATCGCCGTTCCTTCTACCGAAACCGCAACAAAGATGATTCTGGGCAGATTGAAGCGATCGCCGTTGAGCCACCCGCAACATATTTCGCTGTGTTGTACTTGTATAAAGAAACAGGGGATAAACCCTTGCACGCTTTAGGTGCAGAGTTATGGTTGGGGCAAAAACCTATCTGCCGTCTAGAGCCGATTCACTGCTTTGGGCTAACGGCTGGCAAGATACGTGCTTATACAAACCAGGTGTTGCAAGCATTTGCCAAACAATATGGCATTTCGTTGTATCAATATAAGGATATGTTTGAAATTAGCCCGACTCAAATCTTGCACCTGGAAATTTCAATGTCAAAACCAGAACTACGTGCAAGGTGAGCAAGGCGTTTAATATTAAGTAAAATAAGATATCGCTTCTAGGTTATCTTTTTGGTACTGCGTCGGCATCAGTTCTTTGAGGGTATACACTAAATCTTGGGTGTGGGCAAGCATTTTCTTAGTGCTTTGTTTAATCAGATATTTCACGCTTTTTCTCTCATGTTTTGAAAGACAGATGCAATTATATCTATGTCTTTTGTCAAGCAGTCTCTGCATTCAGTCATCTCGCATCCTCTGCATTAATCGCCATGTTCCGCTTTGATTAATGCAAAAAGCTGGCGTAAGGCTGAAAGTAATGCTTCGGAGTTTGGGGATTGGGCAGGGGCTATATCAGGTAAGCTTGGTCAACGAACAGATTCAGGGTTTGAAATAGTGGATGCCGGAATTCAGATTTTCCAGAAGAAGGCGAAGGAGCCTAAACCAGAAGAAGGCGTTGCTGTAGCTGAAGCCGGCGCAGCTTCATAGGCGTGTCTCAAGCATTCATGAGCAAATTTCAACCTCTGCAAATGTCTCATTGCAGAGGTTGAAACATTTTTAATTGTAGATTCAACGTATTCCTAAATAAGTGGAATGATTTTTACTTCTACTTAGATAAAAGTAGAGGTTAATTGAGCAGCAGTTACATTGAGTATTGTGGCTAAGATTTCACCATTTGCATAAATGGACACACCATTACGAGTTTTAGCCAAGGATAAATCGCTGACATTCAAAGAGCCTAACTTAAGTTTGTCTTCAGCAGGATTGAAATCCATAATTAAGTCATTTCCTTGTTTTAAACCAAGGAAAAAAAGTATCCCGACCCAAATCACCAAAAAGAATATCCTGTGCGTTATCTCCTACACCATTAAGAAAATCGTTACCAGCGTCTCCTCTTAATTGGTCTACTCCGCCCCCTCCAAATAAAATATCGTCACCCTTACCACCAAAGATGAGGTCAGATCCCGTACCACCAATTAGTATATCTTTACCATCATCTCCATAAATTTTGTTTGTGCCAGCATTACCATAAATTCTATCGTCACCAGAGCCTCCTCTAAGGATACTGCCGTTTGTGCCGCTACTGATGACATCATCTCCAGCACCAGCATTTACTTCTTTTACTCCTTTTAAAATAACTATAGTGTCATTATTTGCTGTGCCATTAAGCTGTTTACTAATAGTATTAGTGAAAATATCACTGATAAAAGATGTTAATTGTGTCTCAGCACGACCTACTGCCAAAATAGAATTACCTTTCAAATTCCAAGCCATTCGATTTAGTAATTCTTTACTATTACTAATAGTATTATTTTCTAATTTATTGGGAATTTGTAAGACTCCACTGATAGCTATGTCAAAATTTTGATTATCTGAAAGAGAAAGAAATTTAATTCCTCCATTATAACTAAATCCTAAATTAATACCTGTCTCTGCTACTGTAAATTTCCCAAACCCTTGCCCTTGAGAAATAATATTATATTGATTTAAATCTTTTATTGAAGATGGATCTAACTGGCTTAAGTTATTTGTATTAGCAACTATTGAATTTAAAAATATTATTTCACAACTTCCAGAAACATCTAGAGAATCTCTATCGTTTTTTGTTATATTAAACTGTGCTGTGTCAAAAGAAAAAATTATAATTGAGTCTAAACTAGTTCCTAAATATGTTCTGTAATCTGCTGCATCAAAATTACCTATTAAAGGAAGTACAATTTTCATTTTTCAGGAGTTATTTTTAATAGTTATACTAAATTAGCTTGAACAAATTAACTTTCCTAGAGTATTACCACGGAATTAAATATAGGTGCTAATCTAGAGAAGTTTCATTACCGAATTAAGTGTTTAAATTGTCTTTATATTTAGCTTATTTAAAGCATTTGACTAGATAAAATACTTGACTTGGCAGAATGCTGATGGCCAAACAAAAATTTGCTCAAAGGTTCAGTATCAATGAGTTAATTTCTGCTTGCAGAAGGGAATACTAATCAAGTCTCTCTGTGTTGTGTCGCGTTGATCGCTCAATAGTGCTTACTTGTTGGGATATTTACCAAGACATCTCCTGCGCTTTTTAACACAGTGGGTTTTTCATTTTTATCTCGGTACTGCCCAATGAAAAAAAAGCAAATGCCTTCAGTACATACGCGTTCTCTCTTCATTTTTCTGGTATTTTTGGTTTGTTTTGAAGTCAAAGGTGTTTCTGCTCAATCGCTTACGCCAGCTATGGATGGCACAGGAACAAGCGTTACTCCACATCAGGGACAGCCTAACCAACTAGATATTTCGGGAGGTACTCTCTCAGGTACTAACTTGTTTCACAGCTTTCAGCAATTTGGGTTAAAGCAGGGACAAACTGCCAATTTTTTGTCTAATCCCGGAATTGTCAACATTCTAGGTCGTGTGGTGGGCAGCAATGCCTCAATGATTAACGGGTTGATTCAAGTGACAGGTGGTAACTCTAATCTCTACCTGATGAATCCAGCCGGGATTATATTTGGTGCAAATGCAAGTTTGAATGTGCCAGCTGCCTTTACTGCAACGACTGCAAACGCAATTGGATTTGGCAATGGTTGGTTCAATGCCAATGGAGCGAATGACTATGCCACTCTCATCGGTAATCCACATAGCTTTGCTTTTGCTACTAATCAGTCAGGGACACTGCTGAATACAGGCACCCTAGCAGTAGGACAAGGGCAGAGCCTGACGCTATTAGGTGGCACGGTAATCAATACCGGGACAGTAATGGCTCCTGGCGGTAGTATCAAAATTATGGCAGTGCCTGGGGAAAAACTCGTGCGATTAACACCAACAGGTAGTCTTTTGAGTGTAGACTTGCCACTTGAGACAAAATCTGCAATTAATAGCACATCATTCTCGCCCCTTTCATTACCAGCATTATTAACCGGCCCAAGCGTGACAGAAGCTAGGGGTGTGAAAGTAGAGTATGGAGTAGTACATTTAATTGGAACGCCCACTGTGGTGGCTACAACGGCAGGAGCCGCCACTATTGCCGGGACAGTAAATGTGGATGCAGGAATAATTGGAAATGGTGGTCAAGTCAAGATAGATGGGCAGCAGACAACTATAACTGGCAAGATTACTGCACAGGGCGGATTGCAAGCAGGTAATGGGGGATGGGTCGAAACTTCTGGGCAAGCTCTAGCAATTGCCCCCGTTGCTCAGGTTAGTACGCGTGCGCCGAAAGGAGAAATAGGTACTTGGCTGCTTGACCCGATAAATTTAGATGTGATAGCAACGACCGGGACGAACAGTACAGCAGATTCCACGATTACTGCCAGCACGGTGGTAACAGCCTTAGATGTTACCAACGTGAATTTGCAAGCAACAAACAGTATTACGGTGAGTGCGCCGATTAACTCTAGTACCAATATCAACCCTGGTAACTTGACTTTGACAGCTCCGACTGTCAACCTGAACCAACCAATTATCCTTCAAGGAACTTCAATTCTCAATGGCACGGCTAACACAGTGAATGTGGGAACAAATGGCACAGTGCAGAATGGTGTAGATGTGTCCTCTGCTGGAGGTAAGGTCAACCTAGCTGCTGCCACCTATACGCCGACACAGCAAATCCTCATTGACAAAAATCTCACCATAAACGGAGCAGCTACAGGCACGACGACAGTTAGTGGTGCAGATGGTGTAGGAGTGATAGCGGTGAATACGGGAGCAGAGGTGATGCTGGAGCGTTTAACTATCCGCAATGGCACAGCATTCAATGGTGGTGGTATTTACAATGCTGGTACGTTAACAGTAAACAACAGTACTCTCAGCGGCAACTCGGCAACCTTTAATGGTGGCGGGATTTACAACGATTCTGTTGGGAATCTAACAGTTAATAACACTACGATTAACGGGAACTCAGCAGCTTTCGACGGTGGCGGGATATATAACCACTCTAGTGGAACTCTGACCGTGAGCAACAGTACTATTAGTAACAACTCGGCCACCTTCGATGGTGGTGGCATCCACAACAATTCTGGTAGCACCTTAACACTGAACAACAGTACTATTAGTGGCAATTCAGTAAGCTTTTTCAATGGCGGTGGTATCTACAATGAGGGTACGCTGAGTGTAAGTAACAGCCTAATTGCTGGGAATACTTCTCCGATTGGACGAGAAATTTACACCGCTGCCATTACTGGCACTTTCACCTCTAACCACAATCTATTTGGCTATTCTGGCGACAGCGGTGTGAATGGAGACAGTCCCAGTGTCACTGACATTGTACCCAATGTGGCACTTAACCAAATTCTTACTCCCCTTGGCGATTATGGTGGTATTACCCAAACCCATGCTCTCGTGCCAGGTAGCCCTGCTATTAACTCAGGGATCAAGATTATAGGTATCGCCACAGACCAAAGAGGAATTCTCCGTTCTATAGGAGGCACCTCAGATATTGGTGCTTTTGAGTCTGCTGGTTACAGTCTTACCGCAGTTTCTGGTTCAGAACAACTAGCTACAGTTAATCATCCGTTTGCCACTAATCTCAAAGTGCGATTCACAGAAAATGGGTTTAGCAAACCCATTGCTGGCATTAGAATTAGCTTTTCTGCTCCCACCTCTGGGGCTTCTGCTATCTTTGGCGAGAGTAGCCTAATAACTGACAATAATGGTGAATTATTCGTGCCTGTGACAGCAAACGGTATAGTTGGTAGATATATTATCAATGCTGCTGTAGAAAATTCGACTTCTGCTAATTTCAGCTTGGCTAATACTTCAGTAATTGATGACCCGATTCGGCTGATTCAAGATTTAGAAGGTAATACACATACCTTCAAAGAAGAAGCACTAGAAAACACAACTCCTGTATTGTGTTTCGCTAGTTCTCAAACAAATCAATCTCAGGAAAACCATCAAAAATTCCAAAATATCTCTCAGGGTGTCTCTGAATGTTTGCCTGGGTCAGGTAACAAATAACGGAAGTAAACTTCGACAAGATTTTCAAATAAAAAGGTTAATCAGCTTTTTAATCGAAGATAAGAACAGGGAGCAACAATATGATTTTGAACATCAAATGTCTACATTTGCAAACTTGAAGCTTTAACTACCTTCACTTTGTGTCTTTGGGATAGCCACCATTGAGTAAGGAAGTTATGCAGTATTGGCGGATGAAAGCGTCACTATTGAAGAATTTGTTCCAGTAAACAGATTTTTTCTGGAATTAATTTTCTTACTTGCACCATATTTTATAAGTAAATATATACAATTTTCGCACCATGATTATTGTAATTGTGTTGGATTTTACCAAAAATATTTCTGTTTAGTTCCTAAAACACCAGTAATTATGAGCTATAGTGAACTTCTCGCTGTTTTTAATACTGAGAGGTAAGTCATACTATGCGTTATTTATCACTTTATTTTTTCGGTATCTTAACGGTTATCAGTTTTAGTGGTAATACTGTGTCCCAGGCAAATACACAAACCCAACCGACAAAAACATATTTAGCACAAAAACCCAACTGTAATGACCCGCAAACTCAATTAGATATTAATATCTGCTCACAGTTGTCATATCAAAATGCTGATAAAAAAATTGAACCAAGTTTATAAACAACTGTTACCAAAATTGTCAAAGACTAGACAGCAAAAATTAATTGCTGCACAGTTAGCTTGGATTAAGTTTCGTGACGCTAGTTGTGAGTTTGAAAGAAGCGCATACGAAGGGGGAAGTATTGCACCTGCGATTTATGCTGGCTGCTTAGAAGAAGCCACAAAACAGCGGACTCAACAATTACGCGAGTATCTTCAACATGATGGTTGATAACTATTAGGCTTATGCTTGAACAAAGGAGGCAAGGTAGACAAGGAAGATAGGGGAGACAAGGTAGACAAGGTAGACAAGGGAGAGAGAAATTTGTTAATTGCTATAGAAGCAGAAGCTATAAGAAAAAAGTAAGCTAATCGTCATTTAAATTGCACTATGTTTAATGGTAAATAAAGCTCCAAACCCTCTCCCTTGCTCCCTGCCCCCCTGCGGTTTCCATGTGCAGAATAAATGTTTAACAGCTTATTTTATGAAGCAGTTTTGTGCTGGGATGCTTAACTTAAACGAGTAACAGTTGTTTTGTTAAAAAATGTAAATGAAATTCAAGCTAAAATTGCGTTTAATTAAGCGATTGCAATGCGGGAAGTCACTCACTGCGGTAGTCTAGATGAATGTGAATGTATCGCCTGGTTTGACATAACGTTATTATGACTTCAGTTGTTTCCAGTGCAACCCGCACGATTCGTATTGGTTCTCGTAAAAGTCAACTTGCTCTAGTTCAAACATACTGGGTAAGAGAGCAACTACAAAAAAAGTTTCCCAGATATCAATTTTGAAGTCCACACCATGTCTACCCAAGGCGACAAAATCCTGGATGTAGCGTTGGCGAAGATTGGCGATAAAGGACTATTTACAAAAGAACTAGAAGTGGGAATGATCAACAAAGAAATTGACTTTGCGGTTCATTCCCTCAAGGATCTGCCGACTAATTTACCAGAAGGCTTGACCCTAGCGGCAATTACCGAACGGGAAAACCCCGCAGATGCTTTAGTTGTGCATGAAAAGTACAAAGACAAGCAAATTGACACTTTGCCAGAGGGTGCAGTGATTGGCACATCCTCATTGCGACGTTTAGCACAGTTACGCAATCGCTTTCCCCACTTTACCTTTAAAGATGTGCGCGGTAACTTGAATACCCGCTTGGCAAAACTCGATGCTGGCGAATACGATGCCCTGATTTTAGCAGCTGCTGGGTTACAACGTTTGGGTATGGGCGATCGCGTTCATCAAATTATCCCCAAAGAAATTTCTCTGCACGCTGTCGGACAAGGTGCATTAGGGATAGAATGCCGCGCTGATGACCAAGATTTGATATCTTTACTCAAGGCCATTGAACATCCCGAAACCCGCGATCGTTGTTTAGCAGAAAGAGCATTCTTACGTGACTTGGAAGGTGGTTGTCAAGTACCCATCGGTGTAAATACAGAAATTGTTGATGGTAATTTAACATTAACAGGTGTAGTTGCCAGTGTAAATGGTCAACAACTTGTTAAAGATACCGTCACAGGGTTAGCCAGCAACGCCGAAGCATTGGGGACAGAATTAGCCAACCGCCTGCGGGAACAAGGCGCGCAAGAAATTCTTGAGCAAATCTTTGCTGAAATCCAACGCGGTTCTTAGGATACTGGCAAACAGATGTGGTTAGATAAGAATTGAGTTTCAAGGATGAAGTGTAAAGGATCAAGATTCGTTGATTAAACTGCCTTTATACTTCAGACTTCAGACTTGTGAAAATATAGGCAGAACCGGGGAAACAACAAAGACCATGCGGATTCTATTCGTTGCAGCAGAAGCAGCTCCCGTTGCGAAAGTAGGAGGAATGGGTGATGTTGTGGGAGCATTACCTAAAGTCTTGAGAGAAATGGGGCATGATGTCCGCATATTCTTGCCTTACTACGGGTTTTTACCAGACAAAATGGAAATCCCCAAAGACCCGATTTGGTGGGGATACGCCATGTTTCAAGACTTTGCAGTTTATGAAAGTGTGCTGCCCGGTACTGATGTGCCTTTGTATTTATTTGGACATCCTGTATTTAATCCCCGCCGCATTTATTCGGGAGAAGACGAAGATTGGCGATTCACTTTTTTTTGCTAATGGTGCGGCTGAGTTCTGCTGGAATTACTGGAAGCCAGACATTATCCACTGTCACGACTGGCATACAGGCATGATACCCGTGTGGATGCACCAATCGCCAGATATCACCACGGTGTTTACAATACATAACCTGGCTTATCAAGGGCCGTGGCGTTGGTATCTAGAGAAAATTACTTGGTGTCCCTGGTATATGCAAGGACACAACACAATGGCAGCAGCAGTACAATTTGCTGACAGGGTAAATACCGTTTCCCCAACTTATGCCGAACAAATCAAAACACCAGCTTATGGTGAAACCATCGAAGGTTTGCTGTCATTCATCAGTGGGAAGTTATCAGGAATTGTCAATGGTATAGATACTGATGTTTACAACCCAGCCGATGATAAATATATTGCACAGACATTCACTCCTGACACGATAGATCAGCGTAAGAAAAATAAAGTGGCATTACAAGAAGAAATGGGGTTAGAGGTCAACTCTCAAGCCTTTTTAATCGGGATGGTGAGCCGATTAGTCGAGCAGAAAGGCTTGGATTTGGTCATTCAAATTTTAGACCGCTTCATGGCTTATACAGATGCCCAATTTGTGTTGTTAGGGACAGGCGATCGCTATTATGAAACTCAAATGTGGCAATTAGCATCCCGCTACCCCGGACGTATGGCAACTTACCTGTTATATAACGATGCCCTTTCCCGCCGGATTTATGCTGGTACTGATGCCTTTTTAATGCCCAGCCGTTTTGAACCCTGCGGTATCAGCCAAATGATGGCAATGCGCTATGGTTCTGTTCCCATTGTCCGCCGCACTGGGGGATTAGTTGACACCGTATCCCACCACGACCCCATCAACGAAGCGGGTACAGGTTATTGCTTCGACCGCTACGAACCATTGGATCTGTTTACCTGTATGATTCGCGCTTGGGAAGGTTTTCGTTACAAACCCCAGTGGAAGGAACTGCAAAAACGCGGCATGAATCAAGACTTTAGCTGGTATCGCTCTGCCAAGCAGTACGATCAGCTGTATCGTTCCATGTATGGTTTACCAGACCCAGAGGAACAAGCACCACAGCCAGAGTTAGTTTTGAATCAGTAGTTTTAAACGCAAAGTCACGCAGAGGTTAACGCAGAGGAAGACAAAGTTTTGTTTTTCATCTGCGTTTAGTTATTCTCCAAATACAATGACCGAGGAACTCCAAAGAGCCGATAATGATTCGCCGTGGAAAGAAATATTAGAAGCATACTTTCCCCAAGCGATGCAATTTTTCTTCCCCCAAACAGCCGCACTCCTTAATTGGGAACGTCCCCACGAATTTCTCGACAAGGAATTTCAACAAATCGCCCGCGAAGCCGAACTTGGAAGAAGATACGCAGATAAATTAGTCAAAGTTTGGCAAATTGACGGGGAAGAAGTTTGGCTGTTAATTCATGTCGAAATTCAGGCGAAACCAGAAGATAACTTCGCTGAAAGGATGTTTTTGTACAACCTGCGAATTTTTGATAAATTTGCCAAACCAGCCATCAGCCTAGCTATTTTATGTGATGCTGATTCCACTTGGAGACCGAATCAATACAGTTACAATTATCCTGATTGCAGTTTGGTTTTTCAATTCGGCACTGTCAAATTACTGGATTATCAAAATCACTGGACAGAATTAGAAACCAGCGATAACCCTTTTGCAACAGTTGTCATGGCGCATTTAAAAACGCAGCAAACCAGCAAACAGCCAGGAGAACGGAAAAATTGGAAATTCAGCTTAATTCGGCGACTATATGAACAAGGGTTAGCAGAAAGAGATATTCGTAACCTCTATCGTTTTATCGATTGGGTTATGATTTTACCAAAAGCATTAGAAGCAGAATTTTGGCAAGACTTTAAGTTATTCGAGCAGGAGCTTACTATGCCTTACATAACTACAGGCGAGCGCATTGGCTACGAGCGAGGCAAGGAAGAAGGAAAACAAGAAGGCAAACAAGAACAAACACAAGCACTTATTTTAAGACAACTACAAAGAAGGGTAGGCAATTTACCCGACGAAGTTCGTCAACAAGTTCAAAATCTTTCTTTAGAACAATTGGAAGCACTGAGTGAGGCTTTATTGGATTTTAGTGCGATCGCTGATTTACTCAACTGGTTACAAGCAAATCAAACAGCATAGTTTAAGTTTTGTAACTAATAGAAGTAAAAAATAATTCTCACTTCTTTTGGTGAACCTAAAAGTAATAATTCTCCAAAAAAATAATTAATAAATTCAGAACCAACAAACTCTCTATAACTTTCTACCCAACTGACTTGTACAATATCCGATTTAGGAAGATAATTCGAGTTTAGAGCATAGCAGTGCGCGTTTTCTGGCCATTGTTCGTGAGGAAATGGTTGATTACTAGAAAACAAATTCGCGTACTGTGGTTCAACCAAGCCGTAGAATGTAATAGGTTGTTCCCAATCAAAATTGATCAGTTCTTGAACCAAAAGCCAAGACGCATTCCAACAATCATCATCTTCAATATAAGTTTGTAATAAAGGTGAAAGGTCTTTTGGCAGACCTCGTGGTCGAGAAATCGGTCTGACATCTGCACCATATTGCAAAAATCTTTCTCGGCGCACACCTGCTAGAACAGTAAAAAACTCATAATGTCTGCCGATATCTATTATTTTTAGAGGTGATAACTCTACGGTAAACTGTTTTAGACCCCGACCTTTTGGTTTTAGTACTGCTGACCATTGTCCATCTTGTAAGTATTCTGCCAATAATCTGATATCAGTACCCATAATTTATGTAGGGCTTGCTGAAAAAATAATAAGAAGCTAGATAAGTTAAAATGGCTCAAAACAGTCATATGTTCTCTGACGAATTATTTTGCCATCCTCAAATTCAATAAATTGAGCAAAATAGGCTTTCATCTGTCCCCCGGATGGAATCTGTCCAATTGGAACTGCTATTTTCGCTGTCCATATTGTTTCTAAAATTACTGTATTGCCTAGAACATAGGATTTTTGGATATCATATTTTTGGCTGATTATAATTTTTTTTTCCTCTTAATGAAGCTTCTTTTAAATCATCTAAATTTCTTCTAGCTCCATTAGGTATTAAGCGATTAGGATACTCTATTTGCTCAACTGATTCCGAATAATAAATAGCCAGTTCATCCGCTACTTTTCCCTCTTCTATAGCCTGAAGGTAATTTTTGGCAATTGTTAAAATATCTTGTTGTTTAGTTGTCATATTTGTTCGTATTAATTATTACAAGTTTATGACCATTACAATTGAGATTAAATATTTCCTTAATTCATCAGAGGTAAGAAAATTTCATATAGCTCTTGGTCAAACTCTAACCTATCGGACAGTGCTGAAAGTATAGGTTTAAATCGTATCTTTTACAAAGTTATACATAGCAAGAAAATCTGTAATTCCATAATCTCGACCAAGCTGGGAGAAAAGCGTCGTCACTTGACCACGGTGGTGGGTTTGGTGATTAAAAAAATGAGTCAATCCAAACCATAGAGAATGCTTTAGCTCAATCTCGCGGGTAGAATTAAAATACTGCAAGTTCGCTAAAAGCATCTCTGGTTCAAGTTCCCCCAGCCATTTTTCTATTACTTGATCTGTTTCCATTCGCTCATGATGTAGCTCTATAAAGTCAGCATAAAGTATTTGTCCCAAAGACTGTAACTCAAACACAAGCTTCGCATTCTGCAAAGCCTTAAATGTATAGCCAGTTCCCGTAGCAAACCTTCCCAGCCACACTCGATCGGTTAGAAGAAGATGATTCAGCGTTCCATGAATTGATTTAAAAAAATGTTCCTAGATCGCGCTGTCTTTCTTCTTGTGAAAGCGAGGCTGTAAGCTCATAAATGTGATTGTTGACCCATGAATTGTATTGTGCCATCAAGCGGAACTGACTAAGGTGAATCGAGTTTGACATTGTTAATAATCCTCTTTGTGAAGGAAAATATCTACTCTACCAAGCACCCTACAGATAATACCAATTTAAAATTTCAAAGTCATAATTTGATTTCTAGTTGGTGCATAGTTTGCCTATAGTTTGCCTGTGCGCGAGACAAAATAATATGGGGAGTTGCATATTTGAACCATGCAACCCCTTAATTCTGCTCAACCCACTCCTAAATAATTCTCGGCAATTTGCAAAATTCGCTCGGCTGCATGACCATCACCGAAAGGGTTAATAGCATTAGCCATTGCATTATATGCAGCAGGATTACTCAGCAACTCAGCCGCCGCCGCCAAAATACTCGCGCTTTCAGTTCCCACTAACTTAGCTGTACCCGCCGTTACTGCTTCAGGACGTTCTGTTGTTTCTCGCAAAACTAATACTGGTTTACCTAAACTGGGTGCTTCTTCTTGCAAACCACCAGAATCAGTTAATAAAAAATGCGATCGCCCAATTGCCCCCACTAATTCGGCATAATCTAAAGGTTCGGTCAAAAATACTCGCGGATGTTGCCCTAATAATGCTTGCAATGGTTCCCTAACTGTCGGGTTGCGGTGAAGAGGTAACACCAAAGCAGTATCAGGAAACTTATCTAATATTTGCAGAAAACCTTGAGCGATCGCTTGTAATGGTTCTCCCCAATTTTCCCGGCGGTGAACTGTTGATAGCAACACGCGATATTCATTCCAGTTCAACCCCGGAACATTACAAGCTGGTTGACTCGCCGCCACATTCAACAGTGCATCAATCACAGTATTCCCCGTCAAGTGAATTTCGCCCAACACCCCAGAACGTTGTAAATTCTCCACCGCCAAATTTGTTGGTGCAAAATGCAGTTGGGTAATTTGGGAAATTAACCGTCGATTCGCTTCCTCTGGATAAGGATTGTAAATATTATCTGTTCTTAACCCTGCTTCAACATGACCCACAGGAATTTTTTGATAAAAAGCTGCTAAAGCTGCGGCAAAAGCTGTGGTTGTATCTCCTTGGACGATAACCAAATCTGGTTTACTTTTTTGAAATAACTCTTCTAGTCCGCGCAAGCTGCGGCAAGTAATATCACTTAAAGATTGTTTCGGCTGCATAATCTCTAAGTCATCATCGGCTTTCAGGTTAAACAGTTGCATCACTTGCTCAACCATTTCACGGTGCTGTCCAGTTAAAATTACTTGCAACTCAAATTCAGGAGATTGCTGGAAAACCTGAATCACAGGCGCTAGTTTAATCGCCTCTGGGCGTGTACCTAGGATAATGCCAACTCGCTTTTTATTTGTCATTTGTCATTTGTTATTAGTCATTTGTCAATAGTAAATACTCAATCGCCATAAATGACAAATGATAAACGACCAAGAACAAAGGACAAATGACCAAGGACAAATGACTAATAATAAATAAACATGAAAAAACCCGGCTGAACCGGGCAGATGTACTGTTTGTCGTGTTTAACGCAATAGTTTTATTTGATTTCACAAGTTAAAGGGCAAGCTGCATATACAGAGGTTTTTTGTAATTCTTCAGTCTCTCCATGCAACCAGCTTAACCATTTGATATCACTAGGATGTACACCTTTGAGGGTGAGAACACCAGCTGCGATCGCCACTGCCAAAATATTGAACAAAATTAACCCACCGCCTACTAGTAAAACAGCACTAACAGGCATGACAGATTGTAAAACAATCGACAACAGACATCCGACCGTAGCCATCAAAACAACTAATGGAAAACCGACAACTAACAAACATACTGCCAATGTGAAAGTCCATATCAAGAAGCTTTTAATCATCATTAAGGAGTAGGTCTTTCCGAGATTAGAGCCTTGAGCCGAAACCATGACTTTTCCTCCTAAGTACACAGCAATAAATGTAATTTCAGTTAGATACCGCTGTTGGCGAATCAACTGATTGTTTCAGTGAATTCCAGTATATAAAGAGGAATAGGAAAAATGAGCATTTAGTAACTTAACTTTACAGTTAAGTTTTTCTAATTATGAATGTAAAGTTCCGTTGATTTCTTGGTACAGGACTGGTTTCTGCCATCTATCTCAAGGAGTAGAAGCTGGTTCTTAACAGCCTCATCAGAATGTTTTCCACCCCTCAAATTGATCCCCTTAATATTTCTTATAAAAACTGGGTATGTCTCTCATAATTCACTAATTTGTCTGAAAAAAATACCTGCTGCTGATTTGGCTTTTAGCTGCTAGTCAATTGCCGGAATTTTGCCGAAAAATTTCTCATCTAATGGTGAGATGTTTTCATCTTTTATTAAATGTATTATAAATTACTTTAATTTATAAGCGTTATTACTGAAGGATATATAAGGTTACAGTGTGCTAAACAAGTTTATATGGACTTCAGGATTTTTTACCCTAATGGAGAGATTTGCACATTATCTAAAAAAATATACTAACAGGCAAATTAAATGTAACGAAATGTTGCGCTAAAGTTCTCAACTAAGGAACAGCAACAAACCTGCTGTCTGCCGTCCTTAGAACCACCAAGACAGATTTTTTGCAGATTCAAGTTCATAACTCCCTAATTTTGAAGATATATGACAGAAACACAGAACTCTGCCAATTCCCATCCTGCTGCTCCTCGGAATGTGCCGCCTATGCCGCCGCCACCACCATCATTAACGACACAACGGCAGCATACACAAACATTAGATATGTCTGCTCATCGGAATACAACTCAACCTGCACCACCGCCACCAGTTGCAGGTAATCGTCCCACAAGTCCACCAGCCGCAGCAAAAAATCCTTCTGGGTTAACTTTGGGAGCAATTATTAAAGAAGCTTTTGATAATGGTTATTCAGATATTCACTTGGGTGTAGGTGAAGTTCCCCGCTACCGCAACCGTGGCGAAATTAGCCCCACAGAATATCCCGAAACAGATCATGAAAGTTTCATGAGTTGGTTACGGGAAGTGATGACAGAAAGAGAAATTCAGCAATTTGAAGAAAACCTAGAATTTGATGGTGCAACTCAATATGAATTTGCTCGTGTGCGGATTAATGTTTTTGGCTCATTGAAAGGCCATGCAATGGTACTGCGGTTGATTCCCCTGAAAATTTTATCGATGGAACAGTTGCGCTTACCACCAGTTTTTCGAGATATCTGCCACTCCCATAAAGGCTTAATCTTAGTGACTGGGCCGACTGGTTCTGGGAAATCAACCACAATGGCGGCGATGATTGACTATATTAATCGGGAAATGGCCAAGCACATCATCACCATCGAAGACCCGGTAGAATTTGTTCACCAAAGCCGCAAGTCATTGGTAAAACAACGGGAAGTGGGGATGCACACTCGCAAGTTTGATAATGCTTTAAAAGCAGCCTTGCGGGAAGATCCAGATTTGATTCTGGTGGGGGAAATGCGGGATAAAGAAACAGTCAACACCGCCTTAAAAGCTGCCCAAACAGGTCACTTGGTAATGGGAACACTGCACACCAACAGTGCGGTAAAAACCATTGAACGGATTTTGAATTTATACTCTGGTGAAGAACAAGATGCAATGCGGGTAGCCCTGGCAGAATCTTTGGTAGCAGTCATCGCTCAAGGATTGTGTCGAACGACTGATGGTAAACGAGCTGCATTCCACGATATCTTAATTAACACTGAGGCGGTTAAAGAATGGGTCAAAGACGGTAAATATGATGAAATTACCGAATTGATGAAACAAGCCAGTTTCGACGGCATGATTACAATGAATCAGTCGCTGCTCAATCTTTATCAAGAAGGTCGCATTACTGAAGAAACAGCTTTAGAAATGTCACCAACTCCTAACGAAATGGCTCAGTTTCTCCGAGGACGAGTTTAATTACAGTAAAGGTAAAAAGTTATCGCCTCGACTTTTTACCTCCAAGTTCCCCAACCCCTGTAACTAGCTTGACTACACCTAAACTCTTTTTACCTAAAGTTTTTAAAGGCATTGCCTTATTTACACCTGGAGGCGATTTAATTTACTGCATCGACCCCAATAAACAAGGTCGATGGCATTTGCATTTGTGCGCTGCTTTACAAGAAATTCTCGATTTAACGGAACCGCCACATTTTTTAGTTCCTTGTTATACTGCCACAGTTGACCACTGGTTAGATCCCCATACGCAACAAATTCGGACTTTTGCCGAGGCTTATCCGGCAGTACTACAACATCAAGCTTTACTGAATGCAATTTTTCATACGGGTGATTTAATCTGGCAAGCTGCACCTTGGCAAGATGGTTTGTGCGATCGCATGGTGTTAGCTACTTATCGTTCCACTTTTCCCCAACTTTGGGAAGACCACGATTTAATTGTGAACTTAGACTTATCAGAAAAAGCTCCCAAATACTATCCACCAGTCAGAACCACACAAAACATCCAACAAAAAAACCAATGTTACGTTTTGCGTTTATTTATTGCTGGTCATAGCGCCAATACCGAACGGATACTGCACAATTTACACGAATTGTTAGAGCGATCGCTAGGATATCCCTACACTTTAAAAGTGATTGATGTTCTAACTCATCCAGAACAAGCAGAAATTGACCAAGTGTCTGCAACTCCTACACTGGTTAAAGTTTGGCCGCAACCAATTCGACGCATCGTCGGCGATTTAGATAACGCCGAGAAAATTTTCCAAATGTTAGGTGCAGCAGAAAAGCTATAAAAAATTTATCAGATTTGGTATTAAGGTTAACAAAAAAAGAAGCAATTAGTTTTAGTAAAAATCCTTTAAAAATTACAGCAGATTTCCAGTGAGTCAAGTACATAATTTAGTTCTCAAAGCTAGATAGAAAGCCTAGTCTTATACTGAATTCTGACTTCTGCTGGAAGCTTAATTAAAAATTAAGCTTTTAAACTTAAAAAAAATTTGTATGTTTGTTTATAATTTGGGATTTTTTTGGGAAAAATGCTGGCTGTGCTGTTAGTAAAACCATACATTCTACCTTAAGTAAGAATTAGCTTCATTTTTTATAGTTTAATTACATGCTGTCTTGACAGGTATCAGATTTTCATGCTTTATAATTAATCAATTACAGTAACTCGATGGAGATGCTGTAGATAATGGGGTAAATGTTTGATGAATAAGTCGCAGCATCCAGCTACTATACATACTTGCATTGAGAAAACTGGACAGTTAATGCAAGTTTTGTATCAAAAAATCGTGAGAATTTGGTTGAACCAAACCTCTGTTAAAAGATTTGCATATTTATGCTTTTTAGGTGCGATTTTAAGTGTAGTTATCTCTGCTTGTGCGGGAAGTTATTCAGCGACAGAACCAGAAATTAAGTTAAGACTAGTTTCTTTCTCGGTCACTAAAGCTGCCCATGACCAAATTATTCCTAAATTTGTCGAAAAGTGGCAGAAAGAACACAACCAAAAAGTAGTTTTTGACCAAAGTTATGGCGGTTCTGTCGCTCAAGCGGCTGATGTAATTTCGGGTAAGCAAGAAGCAGATATAGTCCACTTAGCACTGCCATTAGATGTAATTAGAATTCAACAAGCTGGTTTAATTAAATCCAGTTGGCAGATTAGAACCCCCAGAAATGGCATTGTTAGTAGATCGGTAGCAGCAATTGTTACCCGTGAAGGTAATCCGAAAAAAATTCAAACTTGGGCAGACTTAGCTAAAGACGATGTGCAACTCATTGCAGCTAACCCTAAAACTTCAGGAATTGGCATTTGGGAATTATTAGCTTTTTGGGGTTCAGTTACGCAAAATGGCGGAGATGAAGCAACAGCTTTAAATTACATTGCCAAAGTTTATCAAAATGCTGCCGTCTTAACAAAAGATGCCCGTGAAGCTAGTGATGTGTTTTTTCAAAAAGACCAAGGTGATGTTTTAATTACCTACGAAAATGAGGTCAATTTAGCAGAGAAAACTACCTCAAAACTACCTTATGTCATCCCAGGATTAAATATTTCTATAGATAACCCCGTTGCTGTAGTAGATAAAAATATTGATGAACACAAGACAAGAAAAGTAGCCGAAGCATTTGTTGACTTCTTATATTCCTCAGAAGCCCAACGGGAATTTGCTAAATTACAATACCGTCCGGTAGATCCTACAGTTACCCAAGAGGTAATCTCACAATATACCCCCATTCAAACTTTATTCACAGCCCAAGATTTAGGGGGATGGGACATAATTCAAACAAAATTTTTAAACGATGGGGCAATTTTTGACAAAGTTAAAGCTAATAGTAAAGCATAAGTCCTCATCCAAATTCAGGGAATTAGCAATTGTATGAATTTTATTTCTCAATGCAAAAATAATTTATTACTGCTGTCTTTACTTGTAATTAGTTACAGCCTAACAGCTTGTAGTAGTCAAAAAGAAAAGCAACAACAAGTCAGTATTGATGGTGCGGCTGTAGGATTTCCGATTTCTTTAGCAGTAGCCGAAGAATATCATAATGTGAAAGCTGATGCTGTCGTAAGTGTTGCATCGAGTGGAACTGGGGGAGGTATTAGTAAATTTTGTGCAGGCGAAATTGATATTGTGGGTGCTTCACGTACCATTCGAGATGAAGAAATCGCTAAATGTAAAAGTAAAAATATTGAATTTTTGGAAATACCTATCGCTTTAGATGGTATAGCCGTGATTGTGAATCGGCAGAATGATTTTGTGCAATGTCTGACTGTTGATGAATTAAAAACCATCTGGAGTGCCAAATCAGACGGAAAAATTTTAACTTGGAATCAAGTTAATCCGAAGTTTCCTAATGAAAAGATGAAACTTTATGCACCTGCATCGGATACAGGTACATTTGATTATTTTACCCAAGCGGTGACAGGTAAAGCTAAAAATGGTCGTACAGATTATACTCCCAGCCACAATCAAAATACTTTAGTGCAAGGGGTGGCAGGTGATAAATATTCTTTAGGTTATGTGGGAATTTCTTACTACATTCAAAATCAAGATAAGCTGAATTTAGTAGCTGTAAAAAACCCTAATGACAAGTGTGAAAAACCTGTACCAGTTGATAATGTCGTGAAAAATATTTACACGCCATTGTCCCGTCCCTTGTTTATCTATGTGAGTAAAAAGTCATTAGATACAAAGCCAGCAGTCCAAGAATTTGTCGATTTTTATTTAGAAAACTCCTGGAAATGGGTAGATAGTGCGGGTTATGTGGCTTTACCTGATGAAGCTTACGTGAAAGTTAAACAGAAATTTTTAAAGGGGGAAACCGGCACAAAATTTAAAAAAGCTAAACCAGGTCAGCCAATTACTAACTTTATTTAATTTATTGATTTATGAGTACCATCAATCATCACAATGGTTTTCAGGAAGGTTCTAGGCGATCACTAGAAAAAAATCCATCCGAAGATATTACCGAAAACATTATAGCCACAATTTTATTTTGCTGTGGTTTAGTCTCGGTTTTAACAACATTTGGTATTGTCATTATTATCTTTCAGGTAACATTTGAGTTCTTCCAAGAAGTCCCATTAGCTGACTTTTTTCTCGATACTAAATGGACACCTTTATTTGCTGAAAGACATTTTGGCATTTGGCCATTAATTGCTGGGACTTTCTTAACTACTCTCACCGCTATGGCAGTGGCGATTCCTTTGGGTTTATCTTCCGCAATTTATTTAAGTGAATATGCCCAACCTAAAGTCGCCGCAATTTTGCGTCCAGCAGTAGAACTTTTAGCAGGGATACCAACAGTTGTATATGGATATTTTGCCCTGTTATTTGTTACCCCATTCCTGAGAAATTTCCTGCCTCTAGAAATCTTTAATGCTATGAGTGCAGGCTTAATGATGGGAATCATGATTACCCCGACAGTCGGTTCTATTAGTTTAGATGCTATCCAAGCCGTACCGAATTCTTTAAGAGAAGGTGCGTATGCTTTGGGAATCACTAAATTAGAGTCGATTTTTAAAGTGTTATTACCAGCAGCACTTTCAGGAATTACAGCTTCGATTATTTTAGGTATTTCCCGCGCTGTTGGTGAAACGATGACTGTAGTGATTGCTGCTGGACAACAGCCAAAACTGACTGTGAATTTGATGGAGTCAGTAGAAACGATGACAGCTTATATGGCACAAATTTCTGGTGGAGATAGCCCACGAGGAAGTCTCAATTTTAAAACTTTATATGCTGTCGGGGCTGTATTATTTCTGCTAACTTTGGCTTTAAACATTGTTAGCTACTGGATTTCCCATAGATTTAAAGAAAAATACGATTAATCAATATGGCTACAAGTTATCAAGGCAATAATTTTATCGATTCTAGTGCAGAATTCACCGATAATATTGAAAAAAGAGAGTCACTAGGTAAAGTATTTGAAATCATTTTTTTATTGGGGTTGTTGATTGGTTTATTTATTTTGGCATTACTGGTTTTTGATATTTGCCAAGATGGATTAGCCAGATTTTTAACCCCAGGTTTTTTAACAGAAACTCCGTCGCGGTTCCCGGATGAGGGAGGTATTCGACCCGCAATTGTGGGGAGTATTCTGTTAGCTATTATTGTGATGTTAGTCGCAGTGCCAATTGGTGTGGGAGCAGCTTTATATTTAGAAGAATACGCCCCTAAAGCTTGGTGGACTGCAATCATCGAAATTAATATTAGTAATCTTGCAGGTGTACCTTCGATTGTGTATGGGTTGCTGGGTTTAGGAGTATTTAATTATTTGCTAGGTTTTGGCCCGGCGTTAATTTCTGGAGCTTTAACTTTATCTTTGTTATCCTTACCAGTAATTATCGTGACATCCAGGGAAGCGATTCGTGCAGTTCCCGATTCTTTAAGATATGCTTCCTATGGTTTGGGTGTAACTAAATGGCAAACTATTTACCATCATGTTATTCCCTATGCGATTCCTGGGATATTAACAGGGGTAATTATTTCTGTATCTCGTGCTGTTGGTGATGCAGCTTGTTTACTTGTTGTTGGGGCTGTCAGTTTTCTGACTTTTGATCCTGGGTTATTCCAGAGATTTATGGCTTTACCAATTCAAATTTTTAGTTATCTGAGTCGCCCAGAACCAGGTTTTGCGAATTCATCAGCCGCAACAATTATTGTGATGATGCTGTTGATTTTAGTATTGAATGGTATAGCGATTTATGTTCGCCAACGCTTTTCAATAACTAGATAGGTATTGATTGAGGTAACAGCAAATTTTTGCAGATATCAAATAGGAATCTTAAATTCTTAAATTAGGTGTAACTACTATGACTCACAATGACAATAGAAGTAAGCAAAATAATAGCACACTGATTCAAGAAAGAAATGTGTTTAATATTGAGGGTCTGAGAGTTTACTATAGTGGGTTTTTGGCTTTGCTGGATGTTTATCTACAAATTCCCGAAAAGCAAATTGTGGCTTTTATTGGCCCTAGTGGTTGTGGTAAAAGTACTCTTTTGCGGTGCTTTAATCGGATGAATGATTTGATTCCGGGTGCGAAAGTTGAAGGCCGATTAAATTACCGCGATCGCAACATTTACGATCCTAAAATTAACTCAGTCAAATTACGCCGCCAAGTCGGGATGGTGTTTCAAAGACCAAATCCTTTCCCAAAATCTATCTATGAAAATATTGCTTTTAGCCCCCGTTCTAACGGTTATAAAGGTGATTTAGATGAGTTAGTTGAAGATTCCCTCAGACGTGCAGCAATTTGGGATGAAGTCAAAGACAAACTCAAAGCCAAAGGTACAGCATTATCTGGTGGACAACAACAAAGGCTTTGTATAGCACGGGCGATCGCTATGAAGCCAGATGTATTATTAATGGATGAACCTTGTTCTGCCCTTGATCCAATTTCTACCCGCCAAGTAGAAGAACTCTGCTTAGAACTCAAGCAGCAATACACAATTATTATGGTGACTCACAACATGCAACAAGCTTCGAGAGTTGCAGATTGGACAGCATTTTTTTAATACTGAAATTGATGAACATGGCAAACGCCGTGGTAAATTAGTCGAATTTAGTCCGACAGTTCAACTTTTCTCTTCTCCAACTACCAGAGAAGCAGAGGAATATATTAGTGGTCGTTTTGGATAGATGAAAGAGGCTAGAGGCTAGAAAAGTAACTTTTTCATACTTGTCCGTGAGATTTTCTCATGAATATAATATCTGGCATAAACAATCTTACTTTCTCATTCCTAATCCTTAGCCTCTAGCCCCTAGATTCACAAACAGCGTTCAATTGTGGCTAACACAGATTGAGAAAGTGTTAAAAAATCATAACCACCTTCTAAACCAAATAGAATTTTCCGCGTTATACCCAAACAATAATCAGTAAATAAACCATAATCTTCGGGAAGTAAATTCATACTTGCCAAAGGATCGGCAGCGTTAGCATCGTAACCTGCGCTGACAATTAATAAATCAGGTTGAAAGTTTTGTAAAAACGGGAATATTTTACTTTCTACCAGTGGGCGATAAGCTGTGATATCGCTACCTGGGGGCAGTGGCACATTTAAAACATTATTATGATAGCCACGTTCCGAAGCTCTACCAGTGCCAGGATAGCAAGGATACTGATGCAGAGAACAGTAGGCAATTTGGGGGTGAGTTTCCACGATCGCCTGAGTTCCGTTACCATGATGTACATCCCAATCCAGAATTGCCACACGCTTAATATCTGGTTGTTGGAGCGCATAAAAAGCTGCGATCGCCGCATTAGAAAATAAACAAAAACCCATCCCAGCATTACTTTCAGCATGATGTCCCGGTGGACGCGCCAGCACAAAAGCCGGATTTTCTGTCGCTAAGACAACATCAACACCATCTAACCAAGCACTCACCGCCAACAACGCCACATCATAGCTATTGGCTGAAACAGGTGTATCGCCATCAAGATAGCCACCGCCACTAGCCGCAATTTCTCCCAATTTTTTGACGTAAGCGGGACTGTGGGCTTGTAATAATAAAGACATCAGCAATGGTTTGTCGGCAACGGAAGTAGGTGCATGCCAAGCAATTTTTTCGGCAAACGCAGCTTCTTTTAACGCTGTAACAATAGCCGTTAGACGTTCTGGTTTTTCTGGATGATAATTTCCCGTCTTGTGATTCAGAAACTCATCAGAATAGATGACTGGTAGCATAGGTTGCAATCATCAAAGTTACTGAATGCCATTGTATAGCAGAAGGCAGGAGGCAGGAGGCAGGAGGCAGAAGTTATCAACTCTTGACACCTGAGTTTAAAGCTTATCTTTTATACTTCACTTACTTACAAACTGCTGTATATCCTTCTTGAGCTTCCAGTAGAATCCTACTCTTTTGTAAAGCCAATTAATTCATCAGTTGGTTCATCTAACATTTCGGGAACTAAAGCCGGGTTGCCTCTGCGTTCTGCTGCTGATTGTTCTCGAATGACATCATCCATTTTCGCTGGATGTTTGATTTTGTCTAGTGTTTCTGGACTTAATTGCGATGCGTCGCCTTCAGGATTCATTTTTTTTGCTTGGCTGGGAACTGTTCGCTTATCCATGAATTTTGTCTCCACATTTCTAGACTCAGCTTAAGCAATGCAATTACCAAGTACACACTATCTTGGGGCTTAAATTGCTATCTGATCAAGATTTAATCCCACCAATAAGCAACAATCACCGCATCACGATCTTGTGGAACATCTTCACCCCATAGCGCACCTTCTAAACGACTTCTCAGGCGGCGCTTTAACTGCCAAGCATAGTTTTCATTATTACCGTCAGTGACTTCTACAGAGTCAGCTTGCCATTTTTTTTCCTAAATCTACAAGCTGAGTCACCTTTGTGTCTTGGTTCTCAGCCAGGATATATAAAGTATCGGCAGGATAGGCAACGAAATGAATGATACTCGTCTCAGGCATAGGACGGTAGTTAGCCATTGCCAGGAGAGTATCTGTTAAACCACTAAAACTTAAACCGTTTTCATCTGGTGCAAAAATTGGCTTTGTGAATAGAAAGCTTGCCCATAAATCTCTATGGTTAGATAGGTCAGTAATCACTTCTTCACCATCAAACTGATTGAACCGACGCTGCCAAACCAAGGCTGCGAATATTTCTTGAGGTGTATAAGATTGAGCAATAAATTGCACTTTCGCTAAATCAAGCATTGCTTTTCCACCCTGACAACACATTTACTCCTTGCCCAGTTCGGTAAGTAACCGTCGAATGACCACTGCATCTTCAGCATCAGGAACTTTGGATAAGTAATTTTGTAAGTCTGCGACTGCTTGCGGGTAATGTCCTAATTGATAGTAAAGCAGACCGCGATCGCGGATTTCTAACATCGCCGTCGGAAATAACAATAAAATTCGCTCTACAGCAGACAGCGTTTTTCCCAAATCTTGCTGTTTAAGATATATATATTTTAAATTCGTCAGCATCCTCGCCAAAAACTGCCGATTGCTGACAGTAGCTAAAAATTCGGGTTTGAGGTTGACAGGTTGTTGAAACATTTGGGTGAGTCGTTCCTGACAATCTTCTGTAAACATTACCTCACCCCGATTAAAAGCATCCACAAAAATCTCCATATCAGGAATATCAGGACGGATGAGAAAATGTCCTGGTAATCCTATCCCCACCATCGGGAACTCAATTCTGTGGGCAATCTCCAGATAAACCAGTGCTAGAGTGATGGGAATTCCCATCCGACGGTCAATCACATCATTTAAAAAGCTGTTGCGGGGGTCGTAGTAGTTGCTACTATTGCCCGTAAATCCCAAATCATCATAGAGATACTGATTCAAGCTTTGAATCAACCGCAACGGATAGCGTGGAGTTGGTAAACGTTCTTGAACCTCTTGTGCCATTGTATCGAGGGCATTGAGATATTCTTCCGGGTCAAGGTTGGGATATTCTTCTTGGGCAATGTATAGTGCTGCCTTGGCCAAGTTGATATACTCGTCAGGTTGCTGAATCTCTTGGTAAAAATATTGTCTGGCTGACGAGAAATTCATAAGCAAATTCTGCTGTGACTCTAGATATGAAGCTAGGGCAAATAGGGACTGAGCGATTTTTGCACTTATCTTTATCTTAAGTGAAGAGCATGAAAGTAAAACGCCGAATGCAAAATCGCGTAACTTTATCAAACAGCATTCAGGAATCAGCCATCAGAAATCAGAATCATAAATAAGTTGAGAGTCTACTAGATAGAAATTTTGATAGTCTAACACAGCAATCATCAATAACTTACAAACATCTCTCTACCTTGTCTCCCTTGTTTCTTTTGCTCATACCCCAAATATGACTGCTATCGTATTGATTTTCAATCTTTATCACCATTCCGGGTTATTACTGAAAATGTAATATTTTCTACTCAAAATATTGACGACGGCTAGATAAATAAATAACAAAAATTATTAAAAAATGACGCTACTTGTGAGTTTAGTTTGTTTTCATCAGAAATTGATTTATGGATAAACTATATAAAAATTGCTTTGTATCAATTTAAAAATTGCCTTATATTTTATTTATTTTATTTTTATATTTAAATATAAAAAAATTTTGAAGGAATTGGATTTATTTACAAAGTTTTATTGGTAAAACTAGCCTTAAATTCCTCTCAAACTGTTATAAAATCAGCTTTTGTGAGTAGATTTACAGAATTACAAATTTAATTATTGTGTAAACAACAGTATTTCTACTATCCAAAAAAATAATTAAATACTAATCTAGTTACATAGACCAGCGAGAGCAAAATAAAGATTAACTCGCTAAGATTCGGCATAAATATGTTTTCAAAGTGTGGTTACAGCACTAGGTCGATAATCAGCGATCGCGGCTAGAGATGAATTCAGTTTGCAACCATAACACTTGCTATTTTCTGGCATTATACTTGCTAAAATTCCCTATATTTTAGCAGAAATAATATTGTCAATCTTCACGTTTAATTGGTAGAAAAACATGAAATCTCTCCGGGCTTTTTTCAAAACTGGTGCATTTTCTTTATTAGGCTTAGGATTAGTAACTGCACCTGCTCAAGCGGTCAATATTACTACTAACAGTGACCCGAATGTTTTAGTTAACAACATTTTAGGTTCAGGCATTACAATCTCTAATGCTACCTATCAAGGTGCATCCATAGCATCAGGAATCTTTACAGATGGTTTAGCTTCAGGTATCGGCATAGATAGTGGCATTATTCTGACCACTGGTAATGCAAAATTGGCATCTGGGCCAAATACTAGTGAGAGTGCATCTAGTAGCAACAAATTACCTGGCGATAATGACTTAAGTGCTTTAATTTCTGGTGTAAAAACCTTTGATGCTAGTGTACTGGAATTTGAATTTACATCCACAACTGGCAATTTATTTTTTAATTATGTTTTCGCTTCCGAAGAATATAACGAATACGTAAATTCTCAATATAACGATGTATTTGGCTTTTTCTTAGATGGTAAAAATATTGCCTTAATTCCTGGAAGCAATACCCCAGTTTCTATTAATACTGTTAATGGTGGTTATCCATTTGGTAGCAATGCCACCAATCCTCACTTATTTAATAATAATGCTTTCAGTGATGGTGGAATTTATAACCTGCAATATGATGGATTTACCAATGTATTTACTGCACAATTCTTGGGTTTAAGTGCAGGCGTACATCGATTGAAAATAGCAATTGCAGATGTGGGAGATTATCGTTACGATTCTGCGGTGTTTATTCAAGCAGGTACTTTTTCTGCTGGTGAACTGCCAAAACCAGAAGTACCAGAACCCACACCTGTTACGCAACCAGAAGTACCAGAACCTACACCCGTTTCTCAACCAACAACTCCTGTACCTACACCAGTCCCTGTACAACAAGTACCAGAACCCACCACTGTTTTAGGTGTATTGGCTAGTGCGGTCTTTGGTCTGACATCCCTCCGTAAGCGGACGATAGTAGCAACAAAAGCTCTCCGCTAAATTTTATGTAAAAATACGGAAACTTCATTATTAAATTACAAAGAAAGAAGTACTCTATAAAAGTAACTTCACAGAAATAACACGTAGTAAGATGACTGCAAAGCTCAAAACTTGCAGTCAAACTCATTGTTTACAAGAATTTACTGCGTATTCAGTGATGCGATCGCTATCAGGAGTAATTGTCCCCTAAAACACAGTACCCCTAGACAAGTTACTTAACAAACCGCCTGTATTACTACTGGCCTCTTTCTTTGGAAAAACATTCTACTTAAAGTATGGCTAAATCAAATTTTCTTACCACATTCAGTAAATTAGGACTAACATTAACCACCATCACAGCGATAGGGATGGCAACATCTCATACAGCTAAAGCCGCCACCCTGCTGTCTGACAACTTTAATAGTGAAAATGGTGGTGTAGGAAGTTTAAACTACAATGCTTTTACTAACTGGAACGTTTCTGGTGGCACCGTTGACTTAATTGGGAATGGTTTTTTTGACTTATTCCCTGGTAACGGACTGTATATTGATACAGATGGCTCAACTAATAATGCTGGCAGAATTACATCAAAAACAGCATTTACATTTAATCCAGGAGATGTAGTTGACATAAGCTTCGATCTTGGTGGTGCTAGAAGACGAGGCCAAACTAACTCAGTAATTGTCTCTTTAGGCAGCTTGTTCAACGAAACATTCACCTTACCAGCTAACCAAGCTTTGACCACCATTAGCCGCACCATTAATGTCACCACACTCACCACTGCTAATTTAGCCTTTGAAGGTGTTGGTGGAGATAATGTTGGTTTAATTCTGGATAACATTACTTTGTCACGCACGACGACATCAATTCCTGAACCTAGTGCTTGGTTAGGTGTGTTAGCCTTGGGTGCTTTAGGTACAGTTTCAATATCTAAACGTCAACTCCAGAAAGTAAAAGCTAAAGCATAAATAAATTTTCACTCAACTTTGTAGCGCCCGTGTCAGAATACATCTGACGCGGTGTTTTTTGTTTTTAGCCTCATTTCCAAAACAAAACACTGGTCTTAAGGAATTACTAACGGAGTTATGTCCCCTTCCGGTGCTACAGTGAAAGATGACATTGCTTAATCTTTTGTCATCAAAGACCTCATCTGAAATATAGCTTCAATCATTAGGCTCAGCATGGTCACCGCAGAAAAAACAAACATAGGCTACATTACCCAAATCATTGGTCCGGTTGTAGACGTTAAATTCCCTGGCGGTAAATTACCGCAAATCTACAACGCTTTGACCATCAAAGGCACTAACGAAGCTGGACAGGAAATCAACCTAACCATCGAAGTACAGCAACTGCTGGGCGACAACCAAGTTCGAGCTGTGGCGATGAGTTCCACCGATGGTCTAGTACGCGGTTTGGAAGTTGTCGATACAGGCGCTCCCATCAGTGTACCAGTGGGTAAAGCTACCCTGGGTCGGATTTTCAACGTCCTTGGCGAACCTGTGGATAACAGAGGGCCAGTCAACACGGAAGAAACCTTACCTATCCACCGTGATGCTCCCAAGCTAACTGACCTGGAAACCAAACCTTCCGTTTTCGAGACCGGAATTAAAGTCGTTGACCTGCTAACTCCCTATCGACGTGGCGGTAAGATTGGTCTGTTCGGCGGTGCAGGGGTCGGTAAGACCGTGATCATGATGGAGTTGATCAACAACATCGCTACCCAGCACGGTGGTGTATCCGTATTTGCTGGCGTGGGTGAGCGTACCCGTGAAGGGAACGACCTCTACAACGAAATGATTGAATCTGGGGTTATCAACAAAGACAACCTCAACGAATCTAAAATCGCTCTCGTTTACGGTCAGATGAACGAACCACCCGGAGCGAGAATGCGGGTTGGTTTGTCTGGTTTGACAATGGCTGAGTACTTCCGTGATGTAAACAAACAAGACGTACTGCTGTTTGTTGACAACATCTTCCGCTTTGTACAAGCAGGTTCCGAAGTATCCGCGCTACTAGGTCGGATGCCCTCTGCGGTAGGTTATCAGCCTACACTGGGTACTGACGTAGGTGCATTACAAGAACGGATTACCTCAACAACAGAAGGTTCCATCACCTCTATCCAAGCGGTGTACGTACCTGCGGACGACTTAACTGACCCCGCACCTGCAACCACATTCGCTCACTTGGATGGTACAACAGTACTGTCTCGTGGTTTGGCTGCTAAAGGTATCTATCCTGCGGTTGACCCCCTAGGTTCTACCTCTACAATGTTGCAGCCCAACATTGTAGGTGACGAACACTACAATACTGCTCGTGCTGTGCAAGCAACCTTACAACGCTACAAAGAATTACAAGACATCATCGCAATTCTCGGTCTAGATGAATTGTCTGAAGATGACCGTCTGACTGTAGCACGCGCTCGCAAAATTGAGCGTTTCTTGTCTCAGCCCTTCTTCGTAGCAGAAGTATTCACCGGTTCTCCTGGTAAATACGTAAAATTGGAAGACACCATCAAAGGCTTCCAAAAGATTCTGTCTGGTGAATTAGATGCTCTGCCAGAACAAGCCTTCTACTTGGTAGGCGATATCAACGAAGCGATCGCCAAAGCTGAAAAGCTCAAAGGCTAATATTCAGTGAACAGTCATCAGTGAACAGTGATCACCATCAAAACGATCGCTGTTTGCTGATCATTTCCTCATTGATAACTGATAACTGATAACTGAAACATGGCATTAACCGTTCGTGTAATTTCCCCAGACAAAACAATCTGGGATGCTGAAGCTGAAGAGGTAATTTTACCCAGTACAACTGGTCAGCTAGGTATCCTCAGTGGACACGCGCCTCTGTTGACAGCCTTAGATACAGGAGTAATGCGTGTTCGTGCCAGCAAAAATACCAACTGGCAAGCGATCGCACTTTTGGGTGGTTTCGCAGAAGTAGAAGCTGATGAAGTGACAATTCTCGTCAATGGCGCAGAACGTGGCGACACCATCGACGTAGACAGCGCACGCACAGCTTACAACGAAGCCCAAACCCGCCTAGCTCAAGTTCCAGCAGGCGATCGACAAGCTCAAATCCAAGCCAACCAAGCGTACAAACGCGCTCGCGCTCGTTTTCAAGCTGCTGGTGGTTTGGTGTAAACATTGCTCATAATCTGCAATTTTGTAGAGTAGGCTATCTGCTTGCTCTACAAATTTTTTTAGGGAGTATAGATAAGTGATCGGTGAGAGATCATAGTGTTAAGAGTCTTTTGTTCTCTAAAGTTCTTGTAAATTAAACTTTGCATAAAAAAATTACACCAAGTTTAAGAAAATCAGACCTTAGCAAGTGAAGTGATAAGTTAGATGATTAGTTGCCCAACAGGGCGCATAATATGAAAACTTTTCCATCTTGCTTTGGTAAGAGTAAGCAAAATAAATTAGTTCGTTTGGGATTGTCGGCATTGACAGCTTTAGCCATCACAGGCGGTATACATTCAGTTAATGCAACTTCCCTAAAAACCCAAAATTCAGCAGAAATCGCTTCAGCATCAGTCAATCTCAGCCAAACACAAGCCGTTACTAATCAGCCTTCCTATCAAGCAATGCAGATAGCACCATTGATTCCTATAGTGGTACTTGGTGGCGTTGTTATATTTGTGCCGTTGTTTTTTGGCGGACTCGTAGTGATTGGCGAACGGGAAGTTGGCATTGTCGTGAAAAAATTTGCCCTTTCTGGACGCGGACTGCCAGCCGGACGATTGATTGCCCTCAACGGTGAAGCTGGTTTACAAGCTGATACCCTTGCACCGGGTTGGCACTGGGGTTACTGGCCTTGGCAATATTCCGTTCGCAAAGAACCTGTAGTGGTAGTACCTCAAGGTGAAATCGCCTTGATTGTATCCGCAGATGGCGCATCCAACCCACCAGAAAGGATTTTGGGCAAAATTGTCGATTGCGATAATTTCCAAGATGCACGCAAGTTTCTGACCAATGGCGGCGAAAAGGGTCGTCAAATGAGTTTCTTGACTGCTGGTACTTACCGCATTAATACTGCACTGTTTCGCGTCATTATGGCGGCTAATGCCAAACACAATGATATGCAGGCAGAACAGTTGCGGGTGTATAGTGTGGCATCAGATAAAGTCGGCATTGTCACCACTTTGGATGGTTTACCGATTCCGGCTGGTGAAATCGCAGGGCCGATGATTCCCGGACACGACAATTTCCAGAATGGGCAAAAATTCCTCGATGCTGGTGGTAGACGAGGTTTGCAAGAGCAAATTTTACTGTCTGGTTCGTGGAACCTGAACCCTTGGTTTGTGCAGGTTGAGCAAGTCCCAATGTCTGAAATCCCGATTGGCTATGTGGGTGTGGTGATTTCTTTCGTTGGTCAATCTCAAGAAGATGTCAGTGGCGCAACTTTTACGCATGGTAACTTGGTGAATCCCGGACACAAGGGTGTGTGGATAGAACCGTTGTACCCAGGTAAGCATCCTGTCAACTCTCGAATTATGAAAATTGAGTTGGTTCCCACGACTAACATTGTGTTGAATTGGTCAAGTCGTACCGAACGCCACAGTTATGATGCTCATTTGGCTTCTTTGACAGTGCGATCGCGCGATGGTTTTGCCTTTGATTTAGAAGTCGCCCAAATTATTCACGTAGGCGCTTTGGATGCACCAAAGGTAATTTCCCGTGTGGGTTCAATGCAAAATTTAGTTGACCATGTATTAGAACCGACTATTGGTAACTATTTCCGCAACTCCGCCCAAGATTACACTGTACTTGACTTTCTCACCGCCCGGAGCGATCGCCAAGCAGAAGCGGCTGAATATATTCGCGCCGCATTACGCGCCTATGACGTGCAAGCAATTGACACTTTAATCGGTGATATTCAACCGCCAGCATCCTTGATGCAAACCCAAACTGACCGCAAAATTGCTGAAGAACAACGCAAAACTTACGAAGTGCAGCAGGTAGCCCAAACCCAACGTCAGCTACTAGTTAGGGAAACAGCATTGGCTGATATCCAACAAGAAATGGTGAAATCAGAAAAAAGCGTCCAAATTGCGGAACTCAAAGCCCAAGCTCAAATTCAACACGCTACTGGGGACGCAGAAGGAATCAAACTACGGGCTATAGCCGAAGCCGAAGGAATCCGCGCCACAGGTAACGCCAAAGCCGAAACCTACCGCGCTGGTGTGGAAGCCTTGGGACAACAAGGTTATACAGCTATGCAACTAATGCAAATTATCGGCGATCGCAACGTCCGGTTGATACCAGAAGTTTTGGTCAGTGGTAACGGTAGTAATAATGGCTTGGTCGATGGTTTACTTTCAATGATTTTGTGGAATCAAACCGCCAAGCAAGGTGAAGTCACACCCACATCTTTACATCCGCATCCAATAGTTGTGAATAACCCATCAGTTTCACCAAATAATCACTCGCCGATAGTTGCGGAGTTACCAACGGATAAGTAATCCCAATTTGGAATTCGTGAGCGATAAGATACCCGACTTCTTTGAGAAGTCGGGTATCTTGACATTTAGATTAATCTGAGTTCGGGATAAGAAAATGGACAGATAGCAAGATGAAAATAACGTCAAAGTCAGCAACCTGCTCTGTGTTTAGTTTAGATTCTTTATTCTGCCATGTAGATGATTTCCGCAAAGCATTTGAAGTGCAATGGCACAAAAATTAAGACATTATTTATTTCAAAAATACTTTCTTAAATTTGTGATGTCCGTGATACAGATAATTTATTCCTAAATAATCTGTATCACACTTTTAGTGAATTGGTATTACTAATTGATTAAAAACCCCCCTAGCCAACTAGGAGGGGGAAAATATTATTTGATGTAATTAGACATAGAATGTCTAGCAAATATTAGTCAATGATTTGTGGGCTAGGAATTTGCGCGTCGATATCTGCCTGAGATAACGTAGGGAGCAACCAGTTACCTTCACCAGCCTTGAAAACTTTGGCAGGTGCAACATTCAATTCAATTGCACCAGTAGCTAGATCAGTTCTAGCAATTGACTGCGTACCATCGACAAACTTCACAGCAATTGGTTCAGTTAACTCTTGTGCTTGAGCAGTCGGACTTAAAACTACCTGAGAACCTGCGGGTAAGTATATACCATCACAATCCCAATCATCATCTGTGATTTGCCCTGCTGCCAAAAAGTAAAGTTGTGTTGAATATTTTTTCGGTTTATTAGCATAAACACCCAAAGTTCTTCCGGTTTCATTACGGCATTGCGCCCGCTTCTTAGCCGTTTCCATCACATACTTCTGAGACTGCAATTGTGATAATTTTTCTTGAAATTGTTCGGGCGTATAGCAGCTTGTTCGGGGTTATCTCTCACACTGAGAAGTTGATAGAGTGCTTGAGTTACCTCAGCATAGTCAGCCCCTTTAGTGAAATCCTTGCCTGCCCAAGAAGGTTGAGCAATTGTCAGATTCAAGATAAACACGAAAGCGACAAGAATAATTTTGATGAACTGCATATTTTTCTCCTGGAATTGAGATTATTGGTAATTAGATTGGGCAATTAATAATTGCTTAATAATTGAATAAAAGAGTAAAGAGACAGAATTAAAGCAAGGCTAAGAAAGCTTTTTGATGATTTTTGTATAAGTCTTGATTTAGCGTAATACAGACTCTTGAATCTTAGGAAAACTCTCTAGCTTATTAGGATTCACCCAGCGATTAATAAATTCATGGTTTTTGCGTATCTTAATTTGCACTTGTTTAGGGCTTAATTTAACTACCTCAGCAGGAATTTTTTGCACATCAGTATCAGAACGCGCCTTGTAAAGCCAGATAACTTTTTGACCAACTTCAAATTTGTGAGGATAATTAACTAAAGAAATATGAGTGTCTGCCCAAGAAGGAAATGCAACTACTAAATTTATTAAAATCATTAAAACCGTTAAAGAAAAAGCTTTCATGTTTTTGGCAATTACAAAATTTGAGTTTTAAATTTGGAAGTTTGAATTATTTTGAGTAATCCCATTAAACATAAACAAGTTACTGTCAAAGCAATTGGAGTCAGCGAAGCACTATCTAAGATAATAAACACGCCTAAGCCTATCAATACAAAGGGAACAAAACTATTGCCATAACGGGTTAACAAATTGGCGATCGCACTTTGGCAAGTCAGTTTATAAGTCACGTAACACCAAACGCCTACCAGCAATAAGAAGACTGTAATAATTAATAGCAACTCCAAAACAGTACTATTAGCGAATAATGGCATATAAATGCCTACATTATCACTGCCGTTTGCAATGGTAATAGCCGCCACACTATAAGCTTGAGGAGATAAAAAACTAGCGACAGTAGAAGAATGAGACAATTCTATTTCTGATTCTACATCAGATGAAGAATTAATTTCGGGATTAAACAAACGATTTAATCCAATAGTAATTGGCACTAAACCCAAAAGCCCAATCCAATGAGATGGTAATATCAACCCTCCTAGAAAACCAAATAGGCTAGCAATAACTAGAGTACAGAAGCCTAGGTACTGACCAATTACAATATGCCGACGGCTGAAAGTGGCATTTGCCTGAGAGAATAACAGCGTGAGAATAACTAAATCATCTAGGTTGGTAGCTGTAAAAGCCGTGATTCCGGTGGGGATAGCTGTAATAATTTCGTTCATTTTTATCTCTTCTCAATTTTATTGCTGATAATGTTTCGAGTAGCGTTCGTTGATGTCTGCAAATTCTGAGGAAATTGCTATTTAATGAAGCGTGCAGATATAGCATCTCCAATCCAATTGGTAAGCTGTGTCTACTGGGAATAAAGTACAAAAAGTATAATTTCTCTTGATGAACTTCCTTACCAAAGGAAAATATTATTCTCGATTGGTAAACTTCAAAAGCGGCTTTTATTTAGCCTCAGATATTTCAGGAGCAAACCTACAAATGAATCGAGTCAAGTAAAATGCAGGTTCTTATCTGGTACTCAAAGAAGAACTTATGGTTCGCTATTATTGGCGAGTCAGCTTTTCAACAACTTTATTGTTATCGCCTACTGGTTGGTCAACAGAAAAATATTTATTGCTGGAACTTTGTTTAGCAAATTTGCTGTTAGTTTGAATGTGCATTCCTGGTAAAAGAGCTACTTTAACTTCTTTATTCTCTTTCGGAGTATGCACTAAAGTAACTTTAAGTTCATTGATAACTTGTTGTTGTTCTTTGATAATTTGAGTTAGTTCATTGAGCTTTTGAGAGTGTAATTCATCCAATTTTTGATGTAACAATTCAATATTTTGACTAGCTCTCAGATTCACTTGGTGGTCGATTTCGGCATTTCTGCGGTCAGTGTCAGACTGGCGATTCTGACTCATTAATACAATTGGTGCAGTATAGGCCGAAGCAAATGAAAACACCAAGTTGAGCATAATAAAAGGTGACTCATCCCAGTGAGGAACTCCTGGTGCCAAGTTCATTCCCACCCATCCTGCTAAGACAGTGCTTTGGCAAATCAGAAATTTCCAAGAGCCTACATGGCTCGCTAATTTATCGGCAAGCCGCTGTCCGCGTGTTAATTGCTCTGTGGATGTATTTTCAATTACTTTTACATCAACGCTATTTGATAATGTTTTTTTGGTGGTATTCATGTTGCACCTCTTTGGGTAATTCAGTATTTGTTTGGGTTGATACTTTTAAATTACGCTTTCCCAAAGATAGAAGCAAATATTCTTTTTTGTTTTAACGATAAACAAAAGTGATTGTTTCTGAAATATTGGCAAGCAGGGGAAAATCTCAGCGATCGTATGACGAATTTTTTGTAGGCTTATCCCTCTTCTGTCACTTTCCGGGTATTGTGAATAAAAGAATAAAAAAAGAAAACATTGAAACTGAGCAGCCAAGAACCCGTCATATTGATTTTTCTAATCATCAACAATGGAATCATGAATCTGGATGGAAGAATGTTTTAAATAATCTGCGTCTAATCGTCTAACCACTCTTACTATTTTGGTTGATTTATCCCTGGCTCGATATTTTCCCTAATTCACAGTTATTAATGGGATTCAATCATTTAATTGCAGCCATGAATCAGTTTAAACCCTGTTATGCTTCTGGATGATTTAGCTTCTTTACTACTTGCTTATCCCGGAAAGTGACACAAGAGGGATACTTCCAATTCCCTACTCCCTACTCCCTGCTTCATTCTTTTTCATGATTTGCCAAGATTGTTGTGCGATCGCCCAATCTTCTTGGGTATGAATTACTAACACTCGCACTGTAGAATCAGGTGTGGCAATATCTTGATCAACAGGTTTATTTTGATTTTTTTCTGGGTCAATTTTCAAGCCCAAAAATCCAAAGGCTTCGCAGACGGCTTGACGAATCCCGGCTGATTTTTCTCCTACGCCTGCGGTAAATAACAATACATCTAATCCACCCAAACTAGCCAGCATCGCCCCAATTTCCGAACGCAGGCGATGGACGTACATATCCCAAGCGAGTTGGGCGCGTTCATTACCTTGGGCGATCGCATCAATAACTTGCGGTAAATCGCTGGAAACTCCAGAAATTCCACGTAATCCAGAAGCTTTATTTAATACATAATCCAAGCTTTCGGCTGAGTAATTAAATTGTCGCATTAGGTAAATTAAAATCCCTGGGTCGATGGAACCGCAACGACTACCCATCATTAACCCATCTAAAGGTGTGAAACCCATTGTTGTATCAATACTGCGACCATCTTTAATTGCTGCTAAGGAACAACCGTTACCCAAGTGACAACTAATGATTCGCAACGATGCTAAATCTCGACCAAGAATTTGCGCCGCCCGTCCAGAACAATATTGATGACTGATACCGTGAAACCCATAACGGCGAATACCTTGTTCTACCCATTCATAAGGGCCGGGATAAATCGCCGCCGCATCCGGGAGTGTGGAATGAAAACCCGTATCAAATACTGCCACTTGGGGAACTTCGCCTAAACTTTTCTCAATTGCTTCGATACCTTCTAAAGCTGCTGGATTATGTGCAGGTGCAAGGTTAGAAAGACGAGCGATCGCACCTTTAACTTCTTCAGTAACCACCACACTATGGCGGTAATCTTGCCCACCATGAACTACACGATGTCCCACCACATCAATTTCTGACACTTCATTGACTACTTTAGTCGCACCACGACTGAGGGTATAAAGCATATAAGCCATGTGTGCTTGGCGAGAGTCACCATAAATCGATTCATGCAAAGTTTCACCGGAGGCTGTTTTAACCTCAATTTCTGCCGCACCCCGATCTTGAGTCCAGTTGACTTTGCCTTCCCATAGTGGTTTGGGTGCTTCTGGGGGTAAAGCATCATCAGCTATTTCATACAAACAACTTTTTTGACTGCTAGAGCCAGCATTTAGTACTAGGATTTTCATAACTTTGACCTGAAGTGCTGAGTGCTGAGTAAAAATACTAGTCCGACTTTCATGTTTGGCTTATGAAATAAGTCTCGCTGAGGTTAATGCGATCGCCTTGAAAATTCTTCAACCTGCTGAAAGTGGCGGTGAACTAGAAAATTGTGCCATTTTGAGCTATGGATAAACCAAATTGAGTGACCATACTGCGGAATAATCGCAATTTAGTCGCAAAAGCAAAGTTTTTTGAGAAATGCAATAGACTTTCATCTAATGTTAATCGAGATGTTTTTTGCTTTATTTTAAGCATCTAAGCGTTGTCAATGTTTTACAAAAAATAAATCTATATGCCTAGACGAGCGCCCTTATATTTTTTTTTAGGAATATTAACGAGTTCTAGCTGTTTCATCTTCAGTGTATCAGCCCAAGTTCCATCTAATTCGCAGCAATCCTCAACTCGGAGTGAAGCTCAAGCTGCTAGTTGGTTTGAAGCCCATCGCTCCCAGCCAGCCGCTTTACGAGCATTTGTACAGCGAATGCCGAAGGGAGGAGATATTCACAGTCATCTAAGCGGGGCTGTGTATGCAGAACATTATCTAGAGTGGGGTGCAACCGATGGGTATTGTGTGAATCCACAAGCGGGGACTTTAGTTGAACCCAAGGCTTGTAATCAGGACAGTAGCTATTTTCCCGCCTCAGAATTGTTCAACCGAACATCTGTTTATGATTCTCTAATAAATCGTTGGTCTACTCGTAACCTGCAATTTGCTGGAAAATCTGGACACGACCAATTTTTTGAAGCTTTTGCTGGATTTGGGACAATATCAGACTCTATGAGCCGTCGGGATGATATGGTTGCATCCGTAGCAAATCGGGCAGCTTCGCAGCATATTACTTATCTAGAGTTAATGCTGACTGTTCAAGGGAGTGAAGTTCGACAGCTAGGGCGTGAAGTGGGTTGGAATCAAGACTTCAAAGAGATGCACAGTCAATTGCTCAAGCGAGGATTAACCAAGCTAGTGACACTTGGCTCTCAGCAATTAACACAGTTGGAGAGTGAAGTTGCGAAAACACTCAGTTGCGGCACTCCATCAGCACAGCCTGGATGTACAGTTACCGTGCGCTATTTACAGCAAACTACCAGAACAAAATCGCCGGTGGAAGTATTTGCTCAGTTAGCTTATGCTTTTGCACTGGCTTCATCCTCCAAGCAAGTAGTTGGGATTAATCTCGTCGCTCCAGAGGATCACCCGATCGCACTGCGTGACTACACCTTGCAAATGCAGATGCTACAATTTCTCAAACGCCAATATCCCAATATTAAGGTTTCACTTCATGCCGGAGAGTTAACCTTGGGGTTAGTTCCAACCGAGCATTTACGTTTTCATATTCGGCAAGCTGTAGAAGTAGCACAAGCATCTCGCATTGGACATGGTGTAGATATTCTGTTTGAAGAGCGTCCTTTTGAGTTGATGAAGCAGATGCAACAACGCGGCGTGTTGGTTGAAATCTGCCTGACTAGTAATGAGGTCATTTTGAATGTCCAGGGAAATCAGCATCCTTTTATGCAGTATTGGAAAGCTGGAGTACCAATGACTCTTGCTTCCGATGATGAAGGCATTTCCCGCATTGATTTGAGTCATGAGTATTTGTTAGCCGCAACAAGATATGGGCTGACATATAAAGACCTCAAGCGACTGGCTCGCAATAGCTTAGAATATAGTTTCGCTACCGGAAATAGTCTTTGGAAGTCCCCTGAATTTAAGGCAATGGTTCCCGCTTGTGCCAGCGATACCCCTGGTGATACCTCTGTTTCTTCAGGATGCAGTGCTTTTTTGCAAAAGAGCGATCGCGCAAGAATACAATGGCAACTAGAGTCGGAATTTACTCAGTTTGAATCTTTGGAAAACTGGCTTTGATTGACTTTCCCAAAAATACTTTAATCCCACATTCCGCCTTCTCTTTTGTTAATTGGAGATGCAGAATGTGGGATTTGATTATGAAATCTAAATTCTAGTAGTTCGTCTCATTAGTTGTGAGAAGTTGGTGGTGGTCAAATCCCCGACTTTTGATAAAAGTCGGGGATCTAGCAACCCAACAAAATTAATTCAATAGACTACTCGTGGCTAGACGGCTACTTCTAAGCTAGATAGTCTGTCTGCCAATAGTTTTTCTAGGTCTTCTAAGGCTTTGGTAAATCCTTTGATACCTTCGTCTAATTTGTCGTAAGCCATTTGGTCTTCGGCGTGCATTTTGTCGAAGGTGGCTTTGTCGATGGAGATTTTGGCAATGTCCATGCTGGCTGCTTTAGCAGGGTCGAGTTTGCGGGGTAGTTCGCCAATGGTGGCTTGCAATTCGCCTAACAAAGAGGGAGAGATGGTGAGTAAGTCGCAACCAGCTAACTCAGTAATTTCGCCCACATTGCGGAAGCTTGCACCCATAACTTCGGTTTTATGACCGAACTTCTTATAGTAGTTATAAATTGTGGTAACAGATACTACGCCTGGATCTTCAGCAGATGGGTAGCTGTCGCGTCCAGTTGATTTTTTATACCAGTCCAGAATCCGACCAACGAAGGGGGAAATTAAGGTAACACCTGCTTCAGCACAAGCGATCGCTTGATGCAAACCAAACAATAGAGTTAAGTTACAGTGAATGCCTTCTTTTTCCAGAATTTCGGCGGCGCGAATACCTTCCCAGGTACTAGCAATTTTAATCAAAATTCTTTCGGGGCCAATGCCAGCAGCTTTATACTGAGCAATGATTTCTCTACCTTTAGCGACTGTCGCTTCTGTATCGTAAGATAAACGGGCATCAACTTCTGTAGAAACCCGACCAGGAATAATTTGCAGAATCTTCAAACCAAAGGACACAGCCAAGCGGTCAAAAGCTAAAGAAACAATTTGAGCTTTGCTTGCACCTGCACCTGCATCTTTTTTAGCTTGCAGTAAAGTCTGATCAACAATATCCTGATACTCTGGCATTTGTGCCGCAGCAGTAATCAGGGAAGGGTTGGTGGTCGCGTCTCTCGGTGTAAATTTTTCAATGGCTTTAATATCGCCAGTATCAGCAACTACTACTGTAACTTCGCGCAACTGTTCTAGTAAATTTTTAGACATAATCAACTCCGCGATGGTGATTTGTGTAGGATTTACCTAATTCCCCTATGTGTTTACACTCTCTACGGTCGCTAAAATTCTGATTTTGGCAATCTTTCTTAATGCTTGCTTGTTTCACTGAGCGAAGCCTCAGCCTTATTCTAGGTGCGTCAAGCTAGAATTGGCTGTCCAATAGAATGCACTTTGATTAAACTAGTTGTGCCTGATTTACCAATTGGAACGCCGGAGGTAATTACCACTTTATCGCCTTCATTGACTAAACCCGTGTCTGCAACTGTGTTGACGACGTTGATAAACATTTCCTCCGCATTGTGAACTGGCGGAATGAATATAGGTTCAATTCCCCAAGAAAGTGCTAATTGGCGGTAGGAGTTTTCATCAGGAGTGAGGGCAATAATCGGCGCGGAAGGGCGGTATTTTGACACTAATTTGGCTGTACTGCCAGATGTGGTATTACACAGAATTGCCTTTGCGCCTGTTTCATAAGCGATGCGACATACTGCTTCAGCCACCGATTCGGTAACACTGAGACTACCTGCTTCGTGACACCAGGAATGTTTACCACCTTCTTGCAAAGCTTGTTCTGTGCGTAGGGCGATGTTGTGCATGGTTTGTACCGCCGCTACAGGATATTGACCGACGGCTGTTTCTCCAGAAAGCATGACGGCATCAGTACCATCCAAAATGGAGTTAGCAACGTCGGTGGCTTCGGCGCGGGTGGGGTCTGGTGAACTAATCATTGACTCCAACATTTGGGTAGCAGTAATCACGGGTTTACCAGCCTGATTACAACGGCGAATAATATCCTTTTGAATCAGGGGGACTTCGTGAATGGGAACTTCTACCCCCAAATCGCCACGGGCAATCATAATGCCGTCAGCAACTTGTAAGATGGAGTCGAAACGCTCAACTGCTTCTGGTCTTTCGATTTTGGCAATTAAACGAATTGCAGCCCCAGCAGCTTCGATCATCCGTTGGGCAGGTTCTAAATCTTGGGGCGATCGCACAAAGGAAACCGCCGCAAAATCTACCCCCAACTGAATGCCAAAGCGCAAATCCATCAAGTCTTTTTCGGTGATTGAACTTACGGGTAATGGTGTTTCTGGCAAATTAACACCCTTGTGAGTGGAAATTAAACCGCCAATTTTCACCAACGCCCGAATTTTATCGGCATCGCGATCGGTGACAATTAATTTGACGCGTCCATCGTTAATTAAAATTGGTTCCCCAGGTCTAACCATTGCGAACAAAGTCGGCAATGGTAAAGGCAGTTCGTCGATACTATTGCCTTTATCCTGCAAAACAAATGTGACTTCTTCCCCAGCTTCGACATTTAGTCCTTCTGGTGGTAAAACTCCTAAACGAATTTTCGGGCCACAAAGGTCTTGCATAATTGCCACTGGCTTTTGGCGATCGGCACTAATCTGCCGTAAATACTTAGCCGTTTGTCCGTGAAATTCATGAGCGCCGTGTGAAAAGTTTAACCTCGCTACATTCATACCAGCTTCTACAAGGGCTTGTAGTTTTTCTGGTGCAGAACTAGCAGGGCCAACAGTGCAAATAATTTTGGTTCGACGCATAGGGATTAGGGTTCAGGTATATATTGCGATACAAATGCTTTGAGCAATTGCCTACTGCATCTATATCACTTGTGCTTCATATCACTCCTTTTGTATATAAAAAAGCTTTTTATTTAGTCAGAGTAGGGACTAGAGGTTAGGAAATTTACCCACTTCCAACTCCCTATTCCCTACTCCTTGATTAAACTGCTACAGTCAAAAGTTGTTCTTTCTGTGCCATCGACAACAACAGGTCTACCACTCGGTTAGAGTAGCCCCATTCGTTGTCATACCAAGAAACAACTTTGAAGAAGTTGGAGTTTAGCTCAATTCCCGCACCTGCGTCGAAAATACTGGAATGAGTATCACCCTGAAAATCTGTAGATACGACTTCTTCGTCGGTGTAGCCTAAAATTCCGGCTAATTCACCTGTTGCAGCTTCCTTCATAGCTGCACAGATTTCTTTGTAACTGGTAGCTTTTGCAGTTTTAAAGGTGAGGTCAACTACCGAAACATCAGGGGTAGGCACACGAAAAGCCATTCCGGTTAACTTACCTTTTAACTCTGGCAATACCAAAGCCACTGCTTTTGCTGCACCCGTGGATGAAGGAATAATATTTTGGGCTGCACCTCGACCACCCCGCCAGTCTTTTTTACTGGGGCCATCTACGGTGGGTTGAGTGGCAGTCATAGCATGTACTGTAGTCATCAAGCCTTCGGTTAAACCAAATTGATCATTGATGACTTTGGCAATGGGAGCCAGACAATTTGTAGTGCAGCTGGCATTGGAAACAACTAAATCTTTACTGGGATCAAATAAGTGATGATTTACACCCATCAGCAAAGTCTTAACTCTTTCTGGCTCTTTTGTAGGGGCAGAGATAACAACGCGCTTTGCACCTGCTGTCAGGTGTTTGCTTGCACCTTCATAATCAGTGAAGAGTCCAGTAGATTCCACTACATAATCTGCGCCTAATTTACCCCAAGGCAATTCCGCAGGATTCCGCACGGAAACACAAGGAACAAAATGTCCATCAATGACAATGCCATCTTCCTTGGCTTCCACCTTGCCTTTAAACTTACCGTGAGTGGAATCATATTTCAACAGGTAAGCGAGGTTATCTGGTGGTACTAAGTCGTTAATCCCCACAAACTCAATGTTGGGGTTATAAATGCCAGCCCGCAGCACCAGCCGACCAATACGACCAAATCCATTAATACCAACTTTTAACTTCGTCAAAATTCAACCTCCTAATTGAGAACAACCCAGGTCTGTTCTCCGTTTCAGCGCGGCATTTAGCTGGGTTAATTTTGGTCTGACTGAGCTGATCGTGACAGTATTAGACACCTAAACGCATTTTGTTAGATATCTTTTAAGGTTTTGGGATTTTATCAGTTATCAGTTCACTGTTTACTGATAACTGGTAACTGTTCACTGTTTTAATACGGCCATTGCCAGTTGCGGACTTCGGGCATATCTTCACCGTATTGGGAAATGTAGTGTTTGTGTTCGATCAGCTTATCTTGTAGGTGTTGTTTGACGTATGCGGCTTTGTAACCTAGTTTCGGCACGCGATCAATTACATCCATAACTAAATGATAGCGATCGAGGTCATTGAGAACCACCATATCAAAGGGTGTTGTGGTCGTGCCTTCTTCTTTGTAACCACGGACATGGAGGTTATGATGATTGGTTTGCCGATAAGTTAACCGATGAATTAACCAAGGATAGCCATGAAAGGCGAAGATAATCGGTTTATCCGTTGTGAAGATTGTATCGAAGTCTTTGGGTGTTAAACCGTGAGGATGCTCACTTTTTGGCTGTAAGGTCATCAAATCGACGACGTTGACCACCCTAACTTTTAAGTCGGGGAAGAATTGACGCAGCATATCCACAGCCGCTAAGGTTTCTAAGGTTGGTACATCCCCAGCACAAGCCATGACTACATCCGGTTCACTGCCTTGGTCGTTACTTGCCCACTCCCAAATGCCAATGCCTTTGGTGCAGTGTTTAATGGCTGCATCGATGTCAAGATACTGCAAGGCTGGTTGTTTGCCAGCAATGATGACGTTGACGTAGTTCCGGCTTCTTAAGCAGTGGTCAGTGACGGAAAGTAAGGTGTTGGCATCGGGGGGAAGATAGACGCGAATCACTTCTGATTTTTTATTGACTACATGGTCGATAAAACCAGGGTCTTGGTGAGAAAAACCGTTGTGGTCTTGCCGCCAAACATGAGAAGTGAGTAAATAATTCAGAGAGGCGATCGGTCTACGCCAGGAAATATGGCGGGTGGTTTTCAACCATTTGGCGTGCTGGTTGAACATAGAGTCAATGATGTGGATAAATGCTTCGTAGCAGGAGAAGAAGCCGTGACGACCAGTCAGGAGATAGCCTTCTAACCAACCTTGACAATTGGTTTCGCTGAGAATTTCCATTACCCGACCGTTGGGGGAGAGGTGTTCGTCTTCGGGCAGGATTTTAGACACCCATGTTCTATCGGTGACTTCAAAGATGGCATCTAAACGATTGGAGGCAGTTTCATCAGGGCCAAAAACGCGGAAATTCCGGCTGTCGAGGTTGAGTTTCATCACATCCCGGAGGAATTTGCCTGCAACTTTGGTGGCTTCTGCTTCGACTTTGCCGGGGTGGGAAATATGTACAGCGTAGTCTTGGAAGTTGGGCATTCGCAAGTCACGCAACAAGATACCGCCGTTGGCGTGGGGATTGTCGCCCATCCGCCGCAGACCTGTGGGGGCTAATTGGGCGAGTTCCGGGATGAGTTTACCGCTTGCGTCGAAGAGTTCTTCGGGTTTGTAACTCTTCATCCAGTCTTCGAGTAATTTTAAATGTTGTGGCTGTTGAGCGATCGCACCAAAGGGGACTTGATGCGATCGCCAAAAATCTTCGGTTTTCTTACCGTCAACATCTTTTGGCCCTGTCCAGCCTTTGGGGGTTCGCAAAATAATCATCGGCCAGCGCGGACGTTCTTGAAATCCATGTACGCGGGCTTCTCTTTGGATGTTTTGAATTTCGGAAATGACGGTATCTAATGTTGCCGCCATCTGTTGATGCACGTCTGCGGGTTCAGAACCTTCGACAAAGTAAGGTTTATAGCCATAACCCACAAATAAGCTTTCTAATTCTTCGTCGCTTAACCGTGACAACACTGTTGGGTTAGCAATTTTATACCCATTGAGGTGCAGAATTGGCAAAACTGCCCCGTCATTCACTGGGTTGAGAAACTTATTGGAGTGCCAACTAGTAGCTAAAGCCCCAGTTTCGGCTTCACCATCACCCACAACCGCCGCCACAATCAAATCAGGATTGTCAAAAGCTGCACCGAAGGCGTGAACTAAGGCATAACCCAATTCCCCACCTTCGTGAATTGAACCAGGGGTTTCCGGGGCGACGTGGCTGGGAATCCCACCAGGGAAGGAGAACTGTTTGAACAACTGCTTCATTCCTTCAACATCTTGGGAAATGTTGGGGTAATATTCGCTGTAAGTTCCTTCTAGGTAGGTGTTCGCTACTAAGCCAGGGCCACCATGACCAGGCCCAGCAATATAAATTATGTCCGTATCATATTTTTTGATGATGCGGTTGAGGTGGACATAAATAAAATTCAGCCCTGGTGTCGTTCCCCAATGCCCTAAAAGCCGGGGTTTAACGTGTTCGATTTTCAGGGGTTCTCTCAGCAGTGGATTATCTAGTAGATAGATTTGCCCTACTGACAAATAGTTCGCCGCCCGCCAGTAGGCATTAATTTTATGTAATTCTTCGTCTGTTAAAGGCTTTGTTTGTGGAGAGATTGCTAAAGTCATAACAAATTTCCGTAGACAACAGGATTTTGACCTTGTTTCGTAAGCTAGTGTAGTGGTCTATGCAATAACGGCCATCCTACTCATGACAAATTTTGCCCAGCGCCAATCTGGAAAAACTTGTGCTTTGTTGTTGCGATCGCTGGTGTGAAAATTTTAGTGAGTGATGAATAATTCCGGAATATCTCCTGCTTGAGAGAGTAGCAGATGTAACCAAGATAGTTCGCTAGTTTTAAGATTTTTTTAAACCATTTATGACAAATGCCAAAAATTCACTACAGAAGTTGGTTTAGAAAATACAATCTTGTTAAAGAAATATTACTGTTGATAAAAAATATTAAAGACTATAGCCTTTTCTAGTTTGTTGGATTAGGTTTTTAAGATTTTGATTTGAAAAAAATACTTTTCAAACATCCTCTTAGATGGAGAATCCTAGCTTGCTTTTAAATCACAAACATTTGCCAGAACAGCAATAATCGAGAATAAACAATCATCTGGATTCTCCATCAAATTTTTAAGGCGCTCCAATTCTGCCCTCAATAGGTAAACCTTGATTTAACCAATGTTCAGTGGCAGCTTTGTAATTAGTGCCGTAAGCTTGCTTTAAGTCGGGATATCTATCCAGGTAATACTTCACATCAAATGTAGGTGAGCCTACTCTGCCCTCAATGGGTAAACCATGATTTAACCAATGTCCGGTTGCAGCCTTGTAATTAGTGCCGTAAGCTTGCTTTAAGTCGGGATATCTATCCAGGTAATACTTCACATCAAATACAGGTGAACCTACTCTGCCCTCATTAGGGAAACCTTGGATTAACCAATGTTCCGTTGCGGCTTGGTAATTAGTGCCGTAAGCTTGCTTTAAGTCGGGATATCTATCCAGGTAATACTTCACATCAAAGACAATAGAGCCTACTTTGCCGTCATTAGGTAAACCTTGATTACACCAGTGTTCAGCCGCATTTGTGTAATTTGAGCCATAAACTTGTTGTAATTCGGGATATCTTCCCAGGTAATACTTCACATCAAATGCAGATGAACCTTCTCTACCTTCATTAGGTAAACCTTGATTTAACCAATGTTCCGTTGCGGCTTGGTAATTAGTACCAAAAGCTTGTTTTAAGTCAGGATTGCGATTCAAATAAAAATCAGGATCAAAAATCGGGTTTCCACTCAGATTGCAAGAAGATGATGGTGGTGATGTAATAGATGCGATGACAGAGGCATTGTTAGCATTACCTATAGTTCCTCCTCTATCACAGTCAGAAGTATAAACATAACGAGTAGCCACATAACCGGAAGGTGGTGTCAAACCACATATTGTTAACCCTGTAACGGGAGTTTCGATAATACTAGCGTTGTCAGATGTACTTGTCGTTTGTTGCTGACGGCATTCCAGCACATAAGTATAACGAACAGCCACATAACCAGTCGGGGGTGTGAAGCCACATATCGTTAATCTTGATGAGGGAGTTCGGATGGTAGCAGCATTTTGTGAAGTACCTGTACTTAATCCTGTACGACATCCTGACGCATAAATATAATTAACAGCCACATAACCAGTCGGGGGTGTAAAGCCGCATATCGTTAATCCTGATGAGGGAGTTCGGATAATAGCAGCATTTTGTGAAGTACCTGAAAGTCCGTTTTGACGGCATTCCGACGTATAAGTATAGTTAACAGCCACATAACCAGTCGGGGGTGTGAAGCCGCATATCGTTAATCCTGATGAGGGAGTTCGGATGATAACAGCATTTGGCGAAGTATCTATAGTCCCTCCTGTACGGCATTCAGGTAAATAACGATAACCAACAGCCACATAACCAGGCGGAGGTGTGAAGCCACATATAGTCCTTAGAGACTGTGCTGTGGTTACTTCTGGATAGACAAAGGATGAAAGGGCAAAAGCTAATGCAGTTCCAACATTAGTCAAAAGTAGTGCTGCTAAGGAGGTTTTTGACACTGTATTGCTCCAAAATCATGAATAAGGTGCAACCTGTTAATTGATAAATGTCAATAACAGTACATCCCCATTCAGTCATTTCACTAGTTTTGCTATGTTTTATGCTAAATTTCGCTACTGAAATTACCAACTACAGCGCCAGATTCAAATTATTTTGGAGCAATCCATTTGTATACGTCGAAATTAGAACCGCGAGAAAAACGCGAAATATCTTGTTTCTACTACACCGACAACCTTACCTGTGAACCTTGTTGAGTTTTATGCACTTCAATTCTGGCTTGAAAGGCTTCTTTGAGGTGGGGCATGTGGGTAACGGTGAGGATACAGGCAAAATCTGAGGCGATCGCATTTATGGCTGCAATTAGGCGATCGCATCCTTCGGCATCTTGTGTACCAAAGCCTTCGTCAATAATTAACAGTTGCAATGCCGCCCCCGCCCTTTGTGCTAATAATTTCGCCATTGCTAACCGAATGGCAAAGTTAATTCTAAAGGCTTCCCCGCCAGAGTAAGTCTCATAAGCGCGGGTTCCTTTGGCATCGGCAATTAAAATATCTAAGGTATCAATCAACTTGGCATTCTTCTTAGTAGATTTGCCGCTTCTGCCTGCTTTTTGAGTAACAAACTGCACATGCAACTGATTGGCGCTCAACCGCGCTAGTAATTGATTTGTCTCTGCTTCCAGTTGGGGCAGCACATTTTCAATCATCAATGCTTGGATACCATTTTTACCAAATGCTAAAGCTAACTCGTGGTAAACACGGTACTGCTTTTTACAAGCTTGCAGTTGTTGTTGTTGTTCTTCGTACTGCACTTGCAAAGTTTCTAGTTGCAGCGCGAGTTGTTCTAAACGCCCCAATTTGGCAATTTGTTCATCGAGTTGTCTTCTGCGGATGGCTAATTGCTGTTCTAAAGCTTGAATTTGCTCAATCGGGTTGGCAGACTGGGCTAATTGTTGGACAATTTCATCAATTTGGCTGGCGAGTTGTTGTCGTTCATTCAACCGCGTAGTTTTCGCCGCTTCTAGTTCTTGTAATCTGCCTTGTAATTGGGGATACTGCTGTTGGGCTGAGAGTAATTGTTGATAGCGTAGTTGCCAACCTTGACTTTGGCGGACGGCTTGACGTAGGTTATTGTGTTGCTCTGCACTATAACCAATTTCCGTAATTTGACGCTCCAGGGCGGTGATTTGTTGGGCGCATTCAGAATCAGTTTGTTCTTGCTGAATTCTGGTTTGTAATTGGGCGATAGTTGCTTGTAATTCTGGTTTGCGGGCGGCTAGTTGGGTTTGGCGTTTGAGTGCGTCTTTAATTTGCCCTTGTTTAATTTCTGCCCAGCGCCATCTTTCGACTTCACTCCGCGCTAAGACATGATCTTGCTCATTGTAATTTAATTGTTGCAGATATTCGTCTAATTTTCTGAGTTCTTGCTGTTTATCGTGGGCATAATCACCAACTTGGAGCGATCGCTCTAAATGTTCTCTTTCCTGCGCCAGTTGTTGTAACTGTTCTTCTGCATCGCTGGTTGATTCTAGTTGGGCGGCTAATTGTCCGCGTTGTTCTCGCAAAGAGTCATAAGGTGACAATTTTTGAGAAATTGCCCGGTATTCTTGCCGCAAAGCCTGAATTTCTCTGTCTGTACAAGCTAGTTGCTCACGGAATACCCAAAGTTGCTCCTCAGTTTCCTTGTACTCTGATTTAGTTTTATCAGCAACCCGATTCCAATGATGCTCATCTAAGGGACGTTCACACAATGGGCAAATTGCATCGGGGTTGCGGAGCATTTGTAATTTTTGGTCTAATTCGCCTAATAACCGCTCATATTCTCGTTGCTGTCCTTGCAGTCGCTCAATAAAGTGCCTTCTTTCTTGCCCTTTTTCTTGAACTCGTTGCAAATAAACCCGCTCTTTTTCCATTTGTTCAATTTGCATCGCCACCGCCATGACAGCTTGTTGCAATTCCGGGTGGCGTTGGGAGGCGCGTTGCAGTTGATTTTCCGTAGCTTGGATTTGTTCTAATCTGGCGACTAAACTGGCTTGGATTCTATCTAAATAAGTTTGCAAACTTTGACGCTGTTGTAACAATGGCGAAACCTGCATTTGTAATTCATCCAACTGCACCACCCGACGACGGGCGGCGTTGAGTTGTCCTAATGCGGCTTCGACTTCGCCTGATTTACTCAGGGTGTGCTGAATTTCCTGTTCTTGTTGTGCTAAGGCTTCCAGTTGGGCTTGGACTTGTTGGAGTTGTCTTTCAATTTCGTGAATTTGCTGAGTTAATTGCTGCTGCTTTTGTTGGCGGAGGGTTGTGGCGCGGGTGTGTTGTTCAAATTTAGCTGCAAAAGCTTCTTCTTGAGATTGGAGACTTTGATAATGGGCGTAACCGTTTTTAATTTCTGCTTCTTGATTTAAGATGGCGGCTAACTCCGCCAGTTGGGTTTTAACCGATGATTGTTCTTGGTGGAGGCGATCGCAATCTTGGGTTAAATTCTGATATTGTTGCCTCACAAAGCTCAGTTGTTGTTCCCAATTTTGTCGCTGATGTTGGACAACTTGCAAACTTTGTAATTGAATATTCTCAAAAGCTTGTACTTGTTGTAGCTGATTCAGTTCGGCTTCTAATTCTACTCGTTGCGCTTCTGTAAATTCTCGCTGTTGCAGTTGAACTTTAATCGCTTCCAAAGAACGCTCTAATTCTTCCGCCCTGGCTTTATATTGTCTGGAAGATTCTTTCGCCCGTTCTTCCAAATCATCATACTGCGTGAGTTTTAACAACTCTGCCAAAATTTCCTTACGTTCTGTCGGGCGCTTCAGCATAAACTCATCCGCACGACCTTGACGCAAGTAAGCAGAATTAATAAAAGTATCGTAGTCCAGTTTAATATGTTCTAAAATCAAATCCTGAGTCGCCCGTACTCCTTTACCCGTCAGAGGACGAAACCCAGCAGGCGTTTCTATTTGAAATTCTAAAACACCAGTTGCACCTCTGATTCTGGTGCGAATGACGCGATAAATTTGCTGATTAATTTGAAAGGTAAAATCAACGCGGACTTCTTTTGCCCCAGCGTGAATAACATCATCTTCAACAGAAGCACGACTTTCACCCCAAATTGCCCATGTAATCGCCTCAAGCAGAGACGATTTACCCGCACCATTAGAACCAGAAATACAAGCCGTATGCAAACCACGAAAATCTAAAGTAGCATCACGGTAACTAAGGAAGTTTTTGAGGATAAGTTGTACTGGAATCATTGAGGCAATAGCGCCACATCTAGGTTTTAATCAACAAGCAGTACAGATGCACTCTAGATAGTTTAGCTAGGTGAATATCAGTATTCTAGTCCTTAAGTCCGTAATTTTACGAAAATTAACAATATGATGAGCAAGTTTTTCCCATCTGGCAAATTATGTTGCTCAGATTCGGAGAAAAATTCAACTTCATTTTATAATCCCTGAAAAATTTTCGTCGGAGTAGCAATCTGCTTAGGAGTTTTGGGCTTAATAAGTAGAGAAGTTTCAGTGGTGTATTAATCGTGACTAACTCTCAAAAAATAACTTTGCAATCTAGTCCGCCTCCTAGCCAAAACAATCCCGTATTGGATAATTTGGTTGCTTTGCAAAGAAAAATGAGTGAATTTATCAAAGATTTTGCTGAAATCCGTAGATAGTTATTCAAAAAAGTTGCATTTAGAATAATTGCTTCTTTAGTTTTGCCGTGGGTAATTGGCTTGCTTTTAAGTCTTTTAAGTCTGTTGCTAACTAGTTTGATAAAGTAGTCAACATGAAAATCATATTTCTTGCTTGGAAATTTACTTTAGTTCTTATCGGTATTCCAGTTGTTTTATGTGTGAGCTTTTTGGTTTATGAAAAGCTCCCATCTCAACATTACCAAAAGTATAAAAATGAGGCTCTGATACCAATTTCCTGGAAATCTGAAACAAAAGTAGTGGCGTGTCAAGCCTAAAATAGGGTGTGTTAGGCGCTCGTATATAGTTGTTGTGATGAATGAGCTACACAATCTGCGCTTAACACACTCCATTAGAGCGACACAGTTAAAATAGTACTTAGCTCTTCAAATTTCGCAGTAGTAATTGACAACCACATAAAAACGGGTTGGGATTTTCGATGCGCTCATCTTGAAGCACCTCAATCGGTAGCTGGCTGTGATAAATTAACTCGTCGTAATCCATCAACGCATTCCACTTAATCTTGCCTGTAGGAAAACCTAATTCTAAAGCGGCATCATAGATTAATTCCTGCCATTTCTCAATCTCTGGATCTCGTGATTTACAATAATCGAGAATGGCGATTAACGCACCAGGTTTTGTTACACGTAAAATCTCACTCAAAGCGCGTACAGGATCAGCCACAACACATAGAGTAAAGCCAGATGCAGCAGCATCAAAGCTATTATCGGAAAAATCCAAATTTAGCAAATCAGCTACTTTAAAAGTGATATCTGCGGCGACAGTTTTTTTCTGAGCTTCATTTATCATTTTCTCAGATAAATCGACACCCACAACACTCACGCTTTGGGGATAAGCCGGAAGATTTAATCCTGTGCCTACAGCAGCATCCAGCGCAGTTTGTCCAGGTTGAAGTTGTAGGGAATCAATCAGTGGTTGGCGCTCAATATGCCAGTAGCGCAGCATAATCTGTTCATAATCTACTGCACCGTGATTGTAGGCATCAATTATTTTGACTACTTGCATAAACTTACTCATTAATATATAAATAAATACCTTGTTGTAACTATTTATGCAATACTTTGACAATATATAATTATCAAATTTTGTATACTATATAACTGTGTAAAGACTTTTATTTTTAGATATAAAATGTAAAACAAAATTATGATGGAACAAATTTAATAAATTTGCGTCAATTAGATGTATCAAAATCTTGATTGAGTAACGTATTTCAACAGTGTAAAATTGGGTGGAACAATAGCAAATACTCCTCGTCATGCAATCAATCTTACCTACGGAATATGCCGAGAGATAGTTCCACGATTAGTCAGAAACAATCACAGTAACACCTCGTCATTACACAGGTCACACACATAAGCGTAAATTTTGTTATGATACACCTTTATCGGCTTAAATCTGGAACTGCTGCATTCATGGCAATTGCCTTAACTACAGGTGCGATCGCTCCGATGATTGCATTAGCTCCCGCCCAAGCGCAATATAATCTTGGGCAGTCACGCTCAACTACAATTCCTGCTAATGTAACTTTGCCTGTGACTTACGAAAAAGAAAAAATCGTTATCACCCCAGGCGAAAGTATGTCCATCAAGCTGAGAATAGCTAACGACATCATCGATAGAAATAGAAATGTCTTAATCCCCGCTAGAACTGAAGTAGTTGGTAGATTAGAACCTGTCGATTTATATGGCAGAAGTTCCTCCAGCAACAGTAATAACGACAATCGCAAAGGCGTGAGATTTGTTGCTTCTGAACTAGTCTTTCCTTCTGGTCGCAGATTACCAATTAACGCGAATTCTCGGACAATTACCGAAACCGAAAGAATCAGCAAAGGTGCTAATACTGGACAAATTTTAACCGATGCGGCTATTGGTGCAGGTGCGGCTACTGTCATTTCACTACTCACAGGTAACAGAAGGATTGAAGTATTAGAACCTGTGGCTGGTGGTGCGGTTGGTGCTGCCGCCAGTGTGCTGTTGCGGAAAAACCAAGCTGATGTGTTTGTTCTCAGACCAGAAGAAGATTTAGACATCACACTGACAAGTAATTTAGTTATTTCCCGGAATAATACTTATTAACTAAAATTCAGTCGTGAATTTAATCATGCTATCAGCGATCGCCTGTGTCAATGTCTGGGCGATCGCTTCATTTTTATAGATACAAAAATTAATATTTCTGAAACATTTTTTATTTCTATATCGTCTTACTTAACATTCAAGCCACAGGCTAAATATTTGCTGGCTAATAACCTATAAAATTCGCTTCACTTATTCTTTAGAAGAAATTTAGTGGATGTACGGTATCAGTTCTTAGTAAAAAAAACCAAGATTAAATTATTAAGCACCCAAATAAATTTGTATCTTCCGTCCTACTCTGACAAATAAAATTCACTAACAGGAATTAAATAGTCATCTTTCTATCTCCTGCATAGGTGCAATCATCAAACCATTTGTAATCGACTGGTTTGAAATTAATCATCATTGCTAATTTACACCAATCCTTCAAGGTTTTTTACTATGCTAAAAAAATTTATCTCTTGCTTTACTAGGAACAACTGTAATTGTAGCGAGTGCTAACCCAGCTAGTGCCGTAACTATGGTTGTCAGTGGCGGTATATTCTCTAGCTACTCTGATGCTAAAACTGTCACCTTTGATGATGGGACAGCAAATGATCCAAATGGATTTGCTACTTACTCTAATGTGACTACTAACATTGTTCAAGGTAGTGTTAGTGGTCAATATGCCTCACCTTATCAAGATACCACCAAGTTCTTGACAATTGCGCCATCAGGTAGTGGTGTTGCAGGTGATAGTGGTTTTGTGAGTATTGCTTTTAAAGAAGCTGTTGATTACTTCGGTTTTTATGCAGGCTCCTTGGATAGTTACAACTATATTGACATCTATAGCGGTGATCAGTTGTTAAAGAGTTTTAGTGGCTCAGATGTACCAGGTGCTGTAGCTGATGGTAGTTGGACTAGTGGTCAAGCTAATCTATTTGTCAATCTTGTAGGTGATGCAGGGGAAAAATTTGATCGAGTTGTGATGCGCTCAAATGGTATTGCCTTTGAAACAGATAACCACGCCTATAGATTAGCGAAGAGTGTTCCAGAACCCAGTGCAATGTTAGGTGTATTGGCCATCGGAGCTTTTGGAACTACTTCACTCTTAAAACGTCAACAAAAGAAAGTAGCTGTGCAAGGATAAATTTCCTTTCCAGTTTAATTTTGATAACTGCTATGTGAACAAACTCGCATAGCAGTTTTTTCATGGTGATTTTATGTTGCTATGAGATTATCCACAATGAGAAATAGTTATTAATGAATTATCAATTAATTTTTTAATATGTCATAGGAAATAAGTCATATATCAGAGATAGACACACATGACTTATTACCTATTCATATCTGTAATTTAAATCTAAAAATATTTTCAAAAAAATATCAAATACCAGAAACTTTTTATATCGCATTTTGTCTAAGTAATTAACAGAAACAAAATAAATGTAAAGAGGTAAAATTAATGTTTACTTTAAATCATTGGCAATCTAAAACTGCTGCACTCATGGCTTTGACCATTACGGCTGGCGCTGTAGCACCTTTTATTAATGCTACACCTTCTTTGGCTCAAACTACTTTTACAGATGTTTCTTCTAATTATTGGGCAGCACAATTTATTCAAGAATTGTCACAACGGGGTGTAATTGCAGGTTTTCCCGATGGTAGTTTCCGCCCAGAAGAAGCAGTCACCCGCGCTCAATTTGCAGCAATGGTCAATAAGGCTTTTTCAAAAGCACCACAACGACAAGCAATCAACTTTGTGGATGTACCCAGTAATTTCTGGGCATCTAGCGCCATTCAGCAAGCTTATACCATTGGTTTCTTATCTGGATATCCTGGAAATCGTTTTGAGCCGAATCAAGCGATTCCTCGTCAACAGGTGTTGGTTTCCCTGGCTAATGGTTTGGAATATAGCCCTAGTGGTAATGTGGAAAGCACTCTGCAATACTTCAACGATGCTTCGGGAATTGCTAGTTATGCCCGTAGTCCGATTGCGGCGGCGACAGAGAAGCAAATTGTGGTCAACTATCCTAATGTTAAATTCCTCAGCCCGAATGCCACTGCAACACGCGCTCAGGTAGCAGCTTTTATTTACCAAGCTTTAGTAAGCTCTAATCAAGCTTCGGCAATTAACTCACCTTATATAGTTGCGTCCCAACCCACTACACCCACACCCGTCTCAATCACAATTCCCCAAGGAACTGTTATCCCCGTGAAGTATGACCAAGCGAAAAAAAATCTTGGTGACTAAAGATGAGACAGCACCTTTAACACTAACTGTTGACCAAAACGTAGTTACCCAAGATGGTACTGTGGTAATTCCGGCTGGTAGTCAAGTTGTTGGTCAACTCAAACCAGCCAAAGGCGGCTCACAATTCGTAGGGCAGAAACTAGTGTTAACCACAGGACAAGAATATCAAATTGCCGCTACTTCTGATGTGATTACCAAAACCGAAACTGTCAACAAAGGTACTAGCACCAGAGCCATTATTACCAATACAGTATTAGGTGCTGGGGCTGCGGCTGCGGTGTCTGCGGTGACAGGTGATCGCGCGATCGCGACAGAAGAAGTTCTCGGTGGTGCGGCTATCGGTGGTTTAATTGGCTTGTTCTTCGGTCGCAACAGCGTTGATTTAATTGCTATTAACCCCAATACCGATTTAGAAATGACCGTCAATCAAAATCTGTTGGTGTCGGTGAGGTAGTGTGAAAGAGGCTAGAGATGAGAGGCTAGGGACTAGTACAACAAGGCACAAGTAAAAAGTGAGCCACTGCGTTGGGCGGGTTTCCCGACTCGCTCAGTGGCGTTAGCGACGCAGGAGCGTCACTCTGAAAGAGGCAAAAGGAAAAAGTAAGAATATTCATAACACAAGCTTTTTAGCAATTTCTTATGGTCTGTTTATTTACGCCAAGCTGTACTAGTGCAGAGTACGTTATTACTCAAAGTATGAAGGACAAAATTTCCCACTTCATGCTTCATACTTCATTTGACTAATTGGCAACCAAATAATAAATGTAGTTCCTGGTGCGTCAGCAGATGCGATCGCAGTTGTAATTGCGGGGCTGAAAACTTCAATTTCACCTTGCATTTGCTCGATTAATTGTTTTGCGATCGCTAGTCCCAAGCCTGTACCGGGAATTTCTGTTTGGGCTTGTACACCCCGGTAATGTCTTTCACCCAAATGTACTATGTCTTCTTGGGGAATTCCTGGCCCAGTATCACTAATAGCAACACCCAAAAAGTTATCTCTTATTTGACCAACTTGGATGAAAATTTTGCCGCCTTTGGGTGTGTATTTCAAAGCATTATCAATAATGTTATTCAAGATTTCTTGTAAGGCTTTAAGATTAACACGCACTAAAGGTAAATTTTTCGGAATTTCGGTTTTTATTTTCAGGTGTCGTTCTTGGGCGATCGCTTTAGCTGATAGTAATAATGGTGCTAATAAATCAGCTAAAGAGCAATCAGTTGCCTGTTCTCCTGTACCTGGCAATAATAAAATTGGTTTAGGTTCTGCTTGGACAGTAGCTTCTACAAAAACTTCATTTTCTGGTAATACCCGTGGTGCTACATCCAATTCTGTCCAGTCGATAACTTGCTCAAATTGTTGCAATAATTCTTTGAGGCGATCGCTTTCTCGGACAATACTCGCCCCTACTTCTCGGTTTGGGTCGCCTGGGCGCAGTCTTTTAAATAGCAACTTGCCAAAAGTCCGCAATGCTGTCAAGGGATTGCGAAATTGGTGCAGCAAGTTATCTAATAAATCTCGTTGCTGTTCTTGCAGGACTTGTTGTTGATGTAGCTGTTGTTGTAACCAAGCGCGACGCTGATCTAAAACACAAGCGATCGCCAAAGTTTGAACTATTTTTTGAATTGTATTTTGTTCTTGTTGATTCCAAGCCCGATCTTCTCTGCATGTCACCAGTAATCCCATCATCACACCTTCATGGACTAAAGGCATAACAATCTGGTGTCCACTCAGCAAATACTCTTCTTGGAAATTTGGTTGTTCAGTATCTGTTGTTTCGACTTCTGGTGATGTAGCCGTAAATTCCGTAGCTGCTGTTAGTAACCTTTTTTGCTGTTTCGGTAGTAGCAAAATATTACTAATTTGTAACTGTTTACGTGCTTTTACTTCCGTATTTTCTTCTCCAGGCGGTAATCCTGCGGTTTCTGGATAAACAACCACAGGAATTAGTTTCGCCTCAGTTGTTGGCGCTTCTACCAATTCTTGTGTTAAATACACCACACTTAGAGAAGCTCCCAAACCTTGGGCTAATAATGTTATTTGTTCTCGGCATAAAGCCACAAAATCTGAACTAGCAGACATTAACATTTTTCATTTATTGCTCAGTATCACAGGCTTTTGAGGAATTTTCCACAACAAAGAACTCACAACTCAGGAGTTAGAATACATAATCTATACTGAATGTAACTGGCCAGTGAATGACAGTGAAACTCCACATGAAATTTGAGATTTGCTGATTTACCCTTGAGGAAGGCTACATCTAGAATTAGTGGCAGGTCTGCTTCACTCATAATTAATTCTGACTCCTGAATACTGGCTCCTGAATTCTTCTTCAAGAATCAGCTTGATTCTAACTCTCTTTTGATCAAGCTTAACGAAAGCTTCTCAAATGATGGTAGAAATAAAGAAATTGTGTACTTTACTAGTTTTGTGATTTATTTGCCTTCAAGAAAATTATTTTCGTTGTATCAAAAGTTTATAAACTCTTGATTTTTTGAACTAGAACTTTTATAATTACGACGGATTTTGTAGCTATCACTACAATCTAATAGCTTGAAAGAGGAGGAAAATAGGTTGGCAAGGAGACGGAAACGGAAGAGTCGTCGTCGCCAGGAAGGACGGCGGATTTTAGAGCATGTGCCTCAATATAGCATCGAAAGCGGCGAAGAAAAACCTGTGACAGCAGCAAGAAAATTCATTCAGGCTGAAGGGATATTGCCACCCGCTCTGCTACTCGTAAAGCGCAATGAACACACAACAGACCGATATTTCTGGGCAGAAAAAGGTCTGTTTGGTGCCCAATACGTAGAAGAAAACCATTTCTTGTTTCCCAGCCTCCGGACGTTAGAAGCTCCGGCTGGTTCAGAACCTGTGGCAGTAGCTGCACGTTAAACTTGAATTGGTACTTTTACGTTGTTGAATGTGTTCTGAATATTCATTTAACTGGCAAAGTTGCTCAGTTTATGCAAAATTTTCAATTTTTTTTTAAATTTGGCACTGATTTGCCAGTAGAGGGTAGTCCAGGCAGTTGGACAAACAACTTTATTCAAGCCAATTTGGTTTGTGTAAGTTGAATTATCAACTAATACACATCAGGGAGTGAGAAAGAGTGATACAAAGCATCCAAAAGCGAGAGTAGAATTTTACTTTGCTTTTGAGAGCTACGTTACAAGATACGTTTTTCTCTAAGACGTTTCGTTACAGAGAGAATTTACATCCCAACAACCCTCTTTCCTACTCCCTATTGTTTATTTCCTCTCGCTCATCACTAGAGGAAACTTAAAAAACAAAGTTTAATCACTCAGCTTTAAGTTGAGTGCCTTCTGTAACTCAATCAGTTCATCTCGATGGGCAGTTACAGCAATCTTACCTGGAGAGTTTGGTTCATCTTGATTAGCTTTTTGCAGATGAAGCAAGACTTTCTCGGTTCTTCCTGCTTTTTTCCAATAAAATAGACCGCTTAAAGGTGCCAGCAGAATTATTCCCAGAAAAAAAACTGCTCATGTTGGGCAGAAGCATTGACAAAACAAAAGATAAACAAATTAAACCTACAGTTGCAAGTAGGGTTAAAAAAATCGCTAAAAATAAGCTTGGTTGGACAAAACCCTCAAACGTGACTTGATTTTGGTCACGGTCTACCGCTGCCACTCGGTAAGACCGGGAACGGAAATAATCCTGTAATTGAGGCATTAATACAGCTTCGTCCTGCTCAGATATTAGTTGAGCCGTTTCTGTGCGGTCTTTGGTAGCAGCACGAATAAAGAAAAACAACCCAACTAATAACAATAAGGTGAGCAGAAACGTAGATGGCAGAATAGCAGTATCCATAACTGATTGTTACTGTTTGACAGGAGGAGATTTGTTCATTATTAATTATTAATTAATTTGTCCTCCCGTTGATGTACTCTTGCCAAAGACGTGTTAAATCCTGCGCTTGAACTTGCCATTCTGGAGAAACTTGGTACATCCGCCTAGGTCTTCCTCGTCCTTCGAGTTTCTTCCAATACCCATTAATTGCCCTTTCGTCTTCCAGAAATTTGATCGCACTATAAAGCACGGTATCTGAAAGCCGATAGGTTGGATATTCAGTTTCCAAACGTTGAATTAACTCGGTGCCGTAGGATTCACCTTGCAGTAAGACAGACAGTATGTAACAAATTGCTAGTTCCTGACAGAGGTAAGTTGGCGGAGGATTTTCAAAGAATTGATATATATCCTCAAGTTTCATGGTTGGTGAATGGCTAAAAAAATGCCCTAGTGTGGGGTTTATCATCCTTGTGTTCCGTATGTAGTACTAATAGAAGTAAGCATTCATACAGAGACACTAGGCAGGATTGTCAAAGCGTCAACGTAAAAAAAAGTAAAACAAATACGCCCCACGCAGATAAAGTCATGGGATACAAGCGAAACTCTCAGGAGCGTAAGAATTACTCTCCTATTTAAGCTCTAGGCAGTGTGGTGAGGAGCAAGAAAGACAGAGGCATAGCCACTGTAATTGGTGTCAAATGATGCCGAGCCGATTAGAACTGCATAAGCATAAAATGCCATCGAAGAAATTTTACAAGTAAAATGCCATTTTGTCTGTAAATTTTCTTTCATGACGAAGTTCTACTTGAGCTACTAATAGGTCATCTGGTAAGTGTGATAGTAATAGGACTTACGCACTAAGATGATCTGTGAAGAATGGGTGAAGGGATGTAAGGGTTTTGGATACATACACCCTGATAACTCTACACCCCAGACTCACCCAAACCCTTGATTTTTGGTCTCAATGCGTAAATCCTAAGCAAATCTAGCAAGTGCTAAGTATATTGATTAGTATGTCGCAAAATTCCGATGCCCTGCGAGCGATCGCTCAAACATTCCGTCTCATAGGTTGGATTAGTTTTTGGATTCAGCTAGTGCTAGGGGTGGTTTCCAGCATCATTGTGTTATTGTTTGCTATTTTCTCCCAAAGAGCCGGTAGCCCTAGTAATAATCCGGGGACTGGGTTTGGAGTATTTCTCGCTGTCTGTGGATTAATTGTTTTAGGTGCAGGTATTTATATCGCTTTTCGCTACACCAGAATTGGGAGACAACTGGAATCGTCAAATTCTAGTAACCGCCCGCGCAAAAGTGAAACTGTACAAGTATTACGCTTAGGCTTGTGGATAAATTTGATTGGGACTTTGGTAACACTTTTAGGAGCGCAGGCGATCGTTGGGACTTTGGTAGCTAGGTCAATCTCTCCCCAAGCCATCACCACACAATTTTTTGATCCAACACGGATTATTAGCGGTTTGGATATGCTGGTAGTTCAGGCAAACACTAACACTGTTTCCGCCCACTTTGCCGGATTAGTCGCTTCGCTTTGGCTAATCAACCGCATCAACCGCCCATAACCTGATCTTCTTGGCTGATTTCAGATTTTCTTGTCAGTAAGCAAAAGTTTACGTTTAACTTTTCCGAAACCAACTTACACAAGCTTGTAACTTAGCATATAGTTGTAAAAAAACTTACTACTCATCAGTAGTATTAAAGCTTACTTAGGATGAACTTTATCTTTTGAGGATATTATGACAAATTCATTTGACCCCAGGAGAAATCAACCAAGACAAAATTTTGATCAGAATGCTTGGAGATTTGGTGTACAAGTTGCTTTTAGCACTATAGTGTTAGGGCTGTGTATTTTTCAGTTGGTGTCAAAACCAAGTAGTGATCAGAATACAGCACTCTACTGGGGTGGGGTGACTAGTGTATTAGCATATTGGTTGCCTTCACCTGGGCAGACGAAAGATGATAAAGAGCAGATGACAATTAATACAAGAACCTTTACAGCTACTGACAGTAACGGCCACGCTGGTAACGATACTGTTTTGGCTCAAACTAATTCCACAACTATAACTACAGACTCTAAAAATTGATATAGCAGTCCTAGTTGATATGTGAACAACAAAGACAAGGAAGACAGGGTAGACAAGGGAGATTTAAATTCATAAAGAATTTTGTTTATCTTAACTTAAGAAAGATAGTCGTCATCGTCGGGATTATTATCCCAATTAGAAACATTATTAGAACGATAGGCTTCGGCTTTGGTGCGGCGATTTTCCTGGCGTAAGGTTTCTCGTTCTCGTGATGTGAGTTGTTGCTTTTCGGTAATTGGTAAACGTTCTACTGTGCGCTTAGAGGATTTCTGGCGCACAAAGGTTTTCCAGGCAGTTTTTATCCCAACGACAAAGCTACGAGTCCCGACTTGAAGATTTTGGGCTTGTTTTTTTGCACCATCAATGCTTTGATCAACTTGTTGAACGACTTGACTAGCACTTTTGACACCTTCACTGACATCATTGGTTAAGTCAGTGATTTCGATACCAGTGGTGCGGATAGAATTTAGAGTAGGTGGTAACTCCCGTGACAGGATATCAAAAAACTTTTCCGCACTGCGGGCGGCGCGTGCTACTTCTTGCAATGCGGGTATGGCCGCCACTAAAACGGCAGTTAGGCTGACGGCGACTAAGAGTAGGGACAGTCCCAACCAAAATACAGGGTCAATCACGGCTATGCTATCTATGAGCGTTCCAAAGGCTGGGGAATTGAATCTGAGTCTTCTTCTGTGGTTTGCCGATGCAAAACTTCACTTTCGCGTTGACTAGCATCAATGCCAGCTGCGATCGCTTCTTTTAGTCTATCTAAAGTTTCATCCCAGTTACGTAATGCGTTAGCAGACAGACGATCAGCCTGAATTTGTACACTTGTTGATAAATCTTCCGCTAATTCTGGGATGGCATCAGCAGACTTTTTCAAAAGTTTACGAGTTTCGCGTCCTGTGCGCGGAGCAATTAGCAAACCGGTTAAAGCACCGATGGTTGCTCCTAGCATCATACCGCCAATAAAGACTCCAGAACGGTTATTAGACATCTGAGTTGTTTCTCTCCTTACACTTATTTTAGGTGGCTTGTTTCCCCTTGTATAACCAGAATGATTTTATCGAGTTAATTTATCTTGACAATTGATCAACTAGAAAGGTTGCTGTTGTTCGTTCTGGTTTTGGGAACCGTCATTGTTCGCCCAAAAGAATGAGATTGACGAATATAGCGTTTACTGAGTCGCTGTCCTAACAATAGCAGACTCACAATTTGTCGCACTTGCTGAAGTTGCAATTGTAGAGATTGATTTCCCCGTCGTAGGTTACGGATATTTTGCTGAGATATATCAAGATTTTGGGGGGTTTGAGACAGGAGATTTTGGCTACATTGTTCATAGGCGGTTAACCTATCAGTTATCCAGGCGATTCGTCCCTTAATTTGCCAGATTCGCCAAGCTATGTAGAACAGCAATAGGGAGATGAGGGTATTGATGATGACTACTACTGTAACCATTGTTTACATAGGTAAGAATTTGATGAATGTTTGGGACTGGGAGAAATGGCGATCGCAGATAATAAAATTAATCTGATTGGCAAAATCTCGATGGAACCTCTCACCCTCAACATACCACCAGCAGTAGGTTTGACAGACGAGCAGTTTTATCAAATATGTCTAGCCAATGATGAATGGCGCATCGAACTCACTGCCGAAGGAGAACTAATAATTATGCCACCAACTGGCGGCGAAAGTGGTATTAGAAATTCAGGGTTGACAGCTAAACTGTACATTTGGAATGAACAAGCAAAGCTGGGAAAAGTGTTTGACTCTTCTACAGAGTTTCGCTTACCAAATGGTGCGTATCGTTCACCGGATGTTTCTTGGGTAAAGCAAGAACGCTGGGATACACTAACCACTGAACAAAAAAGACGCTTTCCACCCATTTGCCCCGATTTTGTGATTGAACTGCGTTCTCAAACTGATTCTCTCAAAAAATTGCGAGATAAGATGCTGGAGTATCGAGATAATGGTGCGCGTTTGGGTTGGTTGATTGATCCGTTCACACCTTTAGTAGAAATTTATCGCCCTGGTGTTGAGGTGGAACTGATTAATTTTGCTGTGGAACAACCACCTACATTGTCTGGTGAAAATGTCTTGCCAGGATTTATCTTATCTTTAACTACAATACTTAATCCTTGAGATGCGAGAACATATTCGATTCCCCACAACGAAAAGGAATAGAATATGTTCTCAGCTAACCTTGAAAGCAAAAGCTAAAATCGGAATGTAGTCCGAATGATGCCAGTGTAAATTGTATCGTTGTTGCTGTTATGTTCAGGGCTAAAGATTACCAGCAGTCCGGGTGTAATGGAGATATTGTCATTAACTTGGTAGCGATACAATGCTTCTAAACGGTAGGAGGTATCAGAGTCTTCCCGACGGGCGCTAGTAGCAGTCCGCACATTTTCACCAAAGTCATTGTCTGTGACTTTTGGCGGTTGACCAAAGATAATCCCACCTAAGTTACCTTTTTTACCCAAGTCTGGGAAAGCAAAAGTCACTGCCCAATTCCAAATATCTGCTTTATCGCCACGATTGACGTTTGGTAAAAATGTAGTTTCGGCGATCGCTTGAGTATACCCCACCCAACCAGACAAGACAAATTTTGAGTTGACACGATAGCTAGTTTGGAAACTATAGTAATTGGCAGAAGTGGCAATTCCACGGGGATTTGTGGCTGTACTTCCAGGGCCAGCACCAAAGGGTTGATCGGCAAAAGCACCACCATACAACCCGGAAACTGCGACATCGTTATTAGCACCACTAAAGTAGGAGTGGGCATAGGTAAATCCTAACGCCAGGTCTTTGTTTGGTTGAAATGCTAATTGTGCTAATGCGCCATAACTACCATCAAATAAACCTCTTCCCTCTGTTGGGTCATTAGCTCTTCTGGCAAGATAACCACCAGAGAAAGTAATCTGGTCGTTGAGTTTGTAGTTAACACTCATACCTGTACCAAAATTAACCCCAGAACCACTGTTACTGGCGCGGTAAATCGGAGAAAAACGACTGGCGCGAGAAATAGAACCCAAGGGAATGGATGCTAGTAAGGGGTTAAAGTTGTTGAAGTTGTCGTAAAATTCCCCCCCAATGGCATCAACAATGACGTTGAGTTTGTCACCAACGGGAAAGCGATAATATAATTTCCCAATCAAAAATTCATTATTTGTATCCCCATCCCAAGAAAGGCGGGTCATGTTTGTACCCGTAACGGCATTGTTAAAAAATACGGTGTTGTTTGCTTCTAAACGGGTTAATAGTTGGTCTTTACCTGTGAAGCTGGTGACTAAGTTGAGGCGGATGCGATCGCTAAATATTGTATTATCTTGCAACCGCCGACCTCCAGAGGCTGCATATTCCGCTTCTCTGGTACTTGCTCCGCCTTCGATTCTCCGCCAACGGTCGGAGTCTATGGCTCTATCTTCACCAAACACACCCCCCACACTAAAAATTACTTCTCCGTTGAATTTGGTGGTGGTGGAAAATTGCTGACTTTCTAAAATAGCGGTGCGATTTTCTAAGGCATCAACTCTGCCTCTGACTTCTGCCAGAGTATCAGCAAAATCTGTTTGCAGTTTTTGTAAAGTTGCTAAGTCTTCTTTAGTTACTAAGTCTGCTGTACTACTGGCAATCAATTCATTAACTCGATTCAAACAAGCATTCAAACCTGCGGCAAATTCATAACGAGTCAGGGCGCGATTGCCGCGATAGGTGCTATTTGGGTAGCCTGCAATACAACCATAACGCTCAACTAATGATTGCAATGCCTGGAATGCCCAATCTGTAGGTTGCACATCTGTCAGTTGCGATACGGATGTTACTTGACCTTGAATCTCGGTTTCCGAGTCTGCAATATTTGTCTCAGAAATTACATTGCTTGGGATTGTCGGATTGGCAGATACCGTTGTTGCCGCGATCGCATTCAACCCTATAACTATTGATGCTATCCCCAAAGAATGACGCACAATATCAGACATTATTAAAATTGTCCAGTAATATTACTCAGGTTTTTCGTATCAATTACTGTATGTCTAAATATTCAGCTTAAAAGTATTGTGCTATACAAAAAAAATATTTTTACTTTTGTTGAATAAAAATATCTAAAAAGCCAAAAATCCCTTTCTATAAGCTTTTTAATAAATTAAAACAAAGATATTTAGCTAAACACAGCAATTCTAATAAAGCATGATTTTGATGTATTTTTTACATCACATATTTTTACAGATGATAAATTAGCAAAATTCTGCGTCTCTGCCGTCTTTGGGGAATGGTATCCTCAGCAATGAGTCCAACATCTCTCTAAATCAGGAGATACAAAAGATGTCCGTTAGCAATTCACCAACCCAACTCAAACGCGAGTTAGGAGTTTTTGGTGCAACCCTGATGGGATTGGGTTCGATTGTCGGAACGGGTGTATTTGTCAGTATTGGGATTGCCTCCGGAATAGCAGGGCCAGCAGTAATTCTGGCGGTGGTAATTGGGGCAATTGTAGCTACTTGTAATGGTCTGAGTAGCGCCCAGTTAGCTGCTAATCATGCAGTTAGTGGTGGTACTTATGAATATGGTTATAAATATCTGACTCCAGCTTTTGGTTTTACCGCAGGTTGGATGTTTTTAGTGGCGAAAACAGCTTCGGCGGCGACGGCTGCTTTGGGTTTTGCTGGTTACTTCCTCAATGTTTTCGGGTGGAGTAACAGTTGGCTTGTACCTGTGGCTATGTTGGCGGTAGTAGTGATCACAGGAATTGTATTAAGCGGGATTCGACGGTCTAATACTGCTAATACGGTAATTGTTTCAGTAACATTGCTGTCTTTAGGTTTATTTGTGTTGGTTTGTTTACCTCGTGCAGCCACGGTAGGAATGACAAATTTAACACCTTTTTTTACTAGTTCGCCTGGGGCAGTACTGCAAGCCAGCGCCTTGATGTTTGTGGCTTACACTGGTTATGGACGCATTGCCACAATGGGCGAAGAAGCGCGATCTCCCAGGGTTACAATACCCAAAGCGATGATTATCTGTTTACTGCTGACAATGCTGTTATATATAGTCGTCGCTACTGTGGCCATTGGGGCTGTAGGGGCAGATTTTTTAAGTAATACCGTAGGGCAAAGCAAAGCCGCACCTTTAGAAGTAGTCGCCCGGAGTGTGGCGGGTTCTGGTGTAGCTTTAGTGTTAGCTATAGGTGCAATGACAGCAATGTTAGGTGTGCTGTTGAACTTGATTTTAGGCTTATCGCGTGTGTTGTTAGCAATGGGTCGCCGTTCCGATGCACCAAGATTTTTAGCCAGACTCAACCGCGAACAAAATTCCCCATATTGGGCTGTAATTGTCGTAGGAATTGCGATCGCATTTTTAGTCTTGTTGGGTAATGTCAAAACCACTTGGTCGTTTAGCGCCTTTAGTGTTTTAATTTACTACGCAATTACTAACTTAGCCTCTCTCAAACTTTCGGCATCTGAGAGACTGTATCCTGTGTGGGTAGGCTGGTTGGGTTTGTTATCTTGTTTATTCCTCGCCTTTTGGGTAGACTCGGCTATCTGGCAAGTCGGCTTAGGGTTAATTGTAGCTGGGTTAATTTGGCACCAAATCCGACGTATGGTAAGCGAAAGGTTATAGGTGACAGGTATGAAATCTACACCAAACCGGCTTGAAAAATTTGGTTTGGGGTGAGATTCAAGTCAGGGAAAGTTTGGGAGATAATTCGGTCATCGCCTCGGAACTTACTAACCTGATATTCTCCCTCAACTAAATTACAAACAGAGATTGTTGGTTGTTTGGGATTACCAATAAAATTACGTCCACCCAACGCTGCGTAATCTATAATCCAGTATTCGGGAATACCCATCTCTTCGTAATCAGCGTATTTTAAGTAGTAATCATCTCGCCAGTTTGTTGACACAACCTCGATTACCAAAGGTATTGAAGCACCTAAGCCGACAACAGATTCTTTTTTCCATAATGGTTCATTTGCCAGATTGGTACGATTCAGCACTAACACATCGGGAAAATAACCAGAATCTTTTTCCAGTGGTCTAACAATAACTTGATTGGGAATAAGATAGGGGAGGGCTAATCTATCAATTGCCGCACTAAGCTTGATAGTCAAAAAGCCCTTGACTTCCTCATGGTCTCCTACTGGTTGTGCCATTTCAACAATACTTCCATTATGTAATTCGTAGCGTACCCCGGAATTTTCACGTAGGTGATCAATAAATTCCGCAAAGGTGACTAACTTGGGGATGGCTTGAGTCATAGATAATCAATGATTACGACTGTAGAAACATTATCTCTAATCTAAACGCTCCCGAATTGGTCGCCCAAAAAATTGAGCCTTGATATATTGCTGGAATATTACATCAGCACTCAAAAACGTCCAATGTTCGTTGTATGTTGATGAATATTAACAGTTTTCATGAATTTTTAACCTCTTGCCTGCATATTTCTTGCAAATTGGGATGAAAGTATTCATAGAAGATACTTTTTATCTAGCATTTCTCCGTTGAGTAAAGTACATCTCGATAGGGGCATAGAGACACTCTGCCCATTTTTGTGTACCTCTTAACGATGAAAACTGCTGTAAGTTGTTGATTTAATCAAATGGATTGAAAAATGATGAAACCAGTAAACACTGAAATAAAATATGCCTTCCCTTTGATCACTTATCCAGATGGTAGAAAATCGATTTGTAATATTCCTTCAGGATATGTCCAATCAGCATTATCTGAATCAGATTATAAAGATTTAAGTAATGAATTTGGACTAGAAGTAGCCTTAGTTAAAGCTGTGATGGAAGTTGAATCTAATGGTTCTGGATTTTTGTTGAAAGAAGCATCTCCAGCACGCCCAAAAATTTTGTTTGAAGGGCATTGGTTTTATAAATTAACTCCTAAACCTGTTTCTAAAAGTCGTCCTGATTTGTCTTATCCTAATTGGGATAAAAGTAAATATAAAGGTGGTTCCAGCGAGTGGGACAGATTGCTAGATGCAATGGCATTTGATGAAATTCAGGCTTTAAAAAGTGCATCTTTTGGATTGGGACAAGTGATGGGATTTAATTATCCTGCTGCGGGTTGTGCTTCAATTCAGCAATTTATTCAAGAAAACTTTGCTGGAGAGTACTGGCAAGCCAGACACATGATGAATTTTATTGTGAGTAATAATCTGCTCGATGAGCTAAAGCGAAAAGATTGGGATGGTTTTGCTAGGGGCTACAATGGCCCAGGTTATAAAAAGAATAACTATGATACTAAGCTAGAAGCAGCTTACAAAAAAGCTCTATAGAAGTTCTCTATTTTTATAGAAATTACCTACAAAGACGGGTGCATTTACTTTCAGCACATAGCCCTCAGACTGAAGTCTGGGGCTATACAAACGAAGCCTGCGGAGGCAGGCTTTAAAGTTTGTAGTTGGGCTTTAGCCCTTGATTTAAGCGATAAATCGCAACTACGAACCTTTCATCACTACCAAGGTACAGGTTCACCCAAATGGAAAAAGCCGCCACTCGGCCCATCATCAGGTAGGGTAGCTAACTGCACGCCTGTTTTTGCACCTTCGCTAATGTCCATCATTGCGCCTTCACCACCCAATTCTGTTTTTACCCAACCAGGATGGGCGCTGTTGACTTTGACTGGTGTATTGCGTAGTTCATGGGCTAAGTGAACAGTAAAAGAATTAACTGCGGCTTTGGAAGCATTGTAGGCAAAGGGTTTGGCATCATAAATAAGCGAGTTCGGATCAGCATGGAGGGTGAGTGAACCTTCAATGCTGGCCATATTGACAATCCGACCGCTTTTACTTTTCAAAATCAAGGGCAGTAATGCTTGAGTTACTTCTACCAAGGCAAAAAAGTTAGTCTCAAAAGTCTTGCGGATGATGTCTAAAGAAACAGAACTGGCGTTACTAATGCCCCAATCTCCATCCAGCATTACTCCTGCATTGTTAATCAGAACGTCAAGCTGGCCAAATCTGTCTGCAATTTCTTGAACGGCTGTGTGAATTTGAGTACTACTATTAATATCGAGGGCGATCACTTCAGCTTTTAATCCTTCATCTTTCAGTGTCGTTGCTGCTGCTTGCGCTGCTTGGAGATTGCGCCCTGCTATCAGAACTGTTAATCCTTGCTGGGCTAGTTGGCGACTCATTTCAAATCCTAGACCTTTGTTTGCGCCAGTAATTAGTGCAATCTTGCCATTTGATGCGCTGCTGACCATTGACTCCTCCTTTGGGGTAGATGCTTACAGCGGTCAGAGCGAATTTATCATGAGATTTCTATGTCTGAACCTAGAAAATTGGCTAGTTTTTGCCGAGATTAAAGGTTAAATTTATATTTTTAAATCTTACTCAAGATGGTTGTTAATTTATGAAACATATAAATTGTCTGTTATTTAGCACAAAAATGTAAAACCGCTTATTATGGGTGAGATTATCATGCAAGCGAGACCAGAGGTTTTGATGATATGGTGGCTGATGTAATAACAGATACAGTTCCCGTAACTGTTTTGACTGGCTATTTGGGCGCAGGCAAAACAACTTTACTCAATCACATTCTCACTTATGAACATGGTAAAAAAGTGGCTGTGATTGTGAATGAATTTGGAGAAGTGGGTATTGATAATCAATTAGTTATTGATGCCGATGAAGAAATATTTGAGATGAATAATGGCTGTATTTGTTGTACAGTCCGTGGTGATTTAATTCGCATCATCGGTAATTTGATGAAGCGACGTGATAAGTTTGACCATTTAGTAATTGAAACTACTGGTTTAGCTGATCCAGCACCAGTGATTCAGACATTCTTTGTCGATGAAGATATGCAAAATAAACTGTCTCTAGATGCAGTGGTGACAGTGGTAGATGCCAAGCATATTTGGCAACATTGGGAAGCCGATGAAGCCCAAGAACAAATTGCATTTGCGGATGTTATTTTACTTAATAAAACTGATTTAGTAACAGCAGAAGAATTAGAAGAATTAGAAAAGCGGATTCGGGGGATGAATGCGATCGCTAAAATCTATCGCACCCGCAACTCAGAATTAGCAATGGATTCCTTATTGGGTGTGCAAGCTTTTGATTTGAATCGCGCCTTAGAAATTGACCCGAATTTTTTAGGCGAAGATGCACATGAACATGATGAAAGCGTTTATTCTGTGGCGTTAGTAGCAGCAGGCGCACTCGATGGCGAGAAGCTACACGCTTGGATGAGTAAATTATTACAAACTCAAGGCCCTGATATTTTTCGGATGAAGGGCATTTTAAATATTGCGGGGGAAGACAATCGCTTTGTGTTTCAAGGCGTACACATGATATTTGATGGTAGACCCGACAGACCTTGGAAACCCACCGAAACCCGAAAAAACGAGTTAGTTTTCATCGGTCGGAATTTAGATGAAGCCAAACTCAAACAAGATTTTTTGGCTTGTTTGGTGTGAAGAGTGCTGATACCAATTCGCAATTCGCAATTCGCAATTCGCAATTGATAAATCCTGATTTGACAAGGGTTTCTGGGTTTGGATCTGTATCAGAATTTTAGTGAATTGGTATGAGTGCTTTACACTAAGCGGAAAACTGAAACGGAGCTTGTACTCCGCCCCAGTAAGAGCGACCTAAAAGGGCGATGCTTGACCCATGTTCAGCTTCGCTCCACGGCAGGGGGAAGGGCTTGCGCCCCCTGCTCTTCTGTCATCTGCCCCTTGCTGCTTCAATGTGCAAGTTCAATGCTTGCAGTTGATCACTTCTGCGCCCGATAAACTGGACTAATTTCACGATAGGTATTGAGTAAATTCAAGAATTTATCAAAATCAAAACTTACTGGATCGATTTTTTGACCAGAACGGTCGACTTGTTGATGAGTCGTAATGCGATCTTCGGGAACCTGACTTTGGGCAATTAACCAAGCTAAAGAATGATATTGAGCTTCGGTATAGCCGCTATGAACTTTAATATAATTATTTCCCCGGCCATCGGGTGGTGTTTCTAAAGAAACATGATAGGCAAAATTATTGACAGATGGCGGCAAATTAGGGTTAGTCTGGACAGTTTCAAAACCATTAAAGCTTTCAAAAACTGAGTTAGCCGCCCCAAAAGCTCGTTTTTCTGGTGAGACTAGATAAACAACTGTACCATCTAATTCAATTAAGGAATGATAACTGGCTTGGACACTTTCATCTTCATGGGGTGTTTGAAAGAAATTAATGGCGCTGTCGGCAGAATAACCAGTTTCGTGTAGTACGATAATGGCTGGATTGGTGAGTCTGACACCGTAAATATCTTGAGTGTAGCGATCGCCATAATTACTAGGGTCTACTTTAGCAATTTCATATCTTGGTTGATATTTAGCAAAAGCCTCTGTAGTTCTATATCTGCCCAAATTCTGCCGGGGAATACCAGGAGATTTGGCTGATTGATTTTTAGAGGATTGCAACTTTACTTGAGGATATTCATTCCCAACTGTCGTCATCTCTTGATTTGATGAGGTGGTTTGAGGAATTTTTGATTGGTTAATTTTGCCAATCAACAGCGCCACACTCAAAGCAGTAAATACCAGAGAAATTAATAGCACCCTAGTTGCCCATTCTCTAAAACTCATGTTGGCAGATTTCAGAATACAGCTAGAAATCATCTTAATCAAAACAATAATACCAATACATCTGCCAGTGATTCCCAATACAACTAGGACTTATATGTATAGCGACGTAAATATTTGTAGTTGGGAAACGGCAAGAGGCAGAAGGCACGAGGAAAGAGGGTTTTATGTTTATGTAATGGGGTTAAATCATCCTAAACTCGGAAATGCTTGCTAAAGCTGGTGTATATACTCATATTTAAACAATACACTAGGCGATCGCAAGCAATTATGTCGGAATTATTTCTTGGGTGGGTAGCGACTAATGCTGTTGGGCTACTGGTTAAGACAATTATGAATCAGGAATTTGTTAAGGAATTTGCTCAGGATTTAGCAAAAGACTACGCTAAAGACTTTTTCAAAGACCGTTTCAATAATGTCCCCATAGCACTATTTGAGAAAGAGCCACTGCAAAAAGCTATTGTTAAAGCATTGAAAGAGTTTTTTCAAATTGTAGAAGACGAGTTGAAGTTGTGCCAAGTCTCGGAAGCCGATATTAAGAAATTTGCTAAACCGCTAAAGACGTTTATATATAATAAATATGTTAAACAAATTTTAGGAAAAGCTTTTAAAGACGATTGTAATTCTCTTAATTATCAAGAACTCAGCAATATCTGGGATGAGCTTAATTTACCACTTATGCCAGCTAACTTTAACTGGCAATCGGTTACACAAAAATATCTTAAAAAATGCAAAGAAATTCTTGGTGACTCATCTGAACTACGCAGTATTTTATTGGGACAGAGACTTGAAGAAATTATCAGATTGTTAAAAGAGAATTGTAGTATTACACAAGATTTTGATTTACTAAAATATTTAGAAGCTATTCGTGAGCGGTACATTAGTTTAAAGCTGCATCGTTTAGAGAATAAAGGCAGCGAATTGAGGATTAATTTATGGCAAATATTTATTCCTCAAAATGTCCGCGAAGTTTATCAGGTGTTACCAGAACTACCCAAAGAACATCTCCGCCGATTACAAGCAACTCAGCAATTAGACACTGAATTTGATTTGGAAGAATTAGACCGCTATAAACGCAATTATATTCAGCAGCCGATACGTTCAGTATTAGATGTTATCCAAGAGAAACATTCAAGAAATTATCTTGTAATTTTAGGCGATCCGGGTTCTGGTAAGTCTACATTACTTCATTACCTAGCATTAAAATGGGTTGAAGAAACTTTGACGCTGAAAGATTTTTCTCTGCCGATTCCACTGCTCATTGAATTGAACAGTTATGTGCGCGATCGCAACGAGAAATGTAATAATTTTCTGGAATATTATAATCACGCCCCCAAATGCTTCTTTCATCTCAATCAGCATAAGCTGCACGAACAACTCAAGGCTGGTAATGCTTTAGTTATGTTTGATGGATTAGATGAAATCTTTGATTCAGTGATGCGAAATGAAGTAATTGATTCTATTCATCGCTTTACTAACGAATATCCAGATGTGCAAGTAATTGTCACTTCTCGCATTATTGGCTATCAACCTCAAGTATTACAAGATGCTGAATTTAGACATTTCATTTTGCAAGATTTAGAGTTAGAACAAATTACCGATTTTATTGGACGATGGCATGAAAGGACTTTTAATATCACTGACAAAGAAGAAAAAGACCTTAAACAAGAGCGACTGCAAAAAGCAATTACAGAATCAAAAGCCATTGCTGAACTAGCAGGAAATCCTCTGCTATTGACTATGATGGCAATTCTCAATCTCAGTCAAGAACTACCTAGAGATAGACCAGAACTTTATAATCAAGCATCAAGAGTATTGTTACACAAGTGGGATGTAGAACGTGCTTTAGAAACAGACAAATGGGCTATTAATGATAAAGATAAGCAAGCCATGCTACGTCAAGTTGCCTATACTATGCAATCTAGCGATGCAGGTTTAGCTGGCAATGTGATTAGTGAAGATAGTTTAATTAATGTTCTGACTGAATATTTAAAAGAAGAGTTAGAGTTTGATCAACCCAAATTAGCGGCAAGGCGAATAATTGAACAACTGCGGACTCGTAACTTTATGTTATGCTTCCTTGGTGCTGATTACTATGCTTTTGTACATCGAACTTTTTTTGGAATATTTCTGTGCTGCGTATTTTGTCTGGCGGTTTGAGAAGAAACGAAATATTTCATTAACAACGGAAGTTTTTGGCAAACATTGGGATGATGAAACTTGGCATGAAGTGTTGCTACTAATTACTGGGATGATTGAACCCGAATATGTTGGTGAAATTCTTGAGTATTTAATAATACAGGATGGTGAAGAGAAGAAATTTATCAATCTCTTTTTAGCAGCTAAATGTCTTGTTGAAATGAGGCATCGCTCAAAGATTAGAACAGTAGCTAATAAATTACTGAATCAGTTAAAAGATTTAATTAAATATGACCTCTGGTATTATTATCGACCTACCTACGATGACGAAGAAATTCAGCTAGTACAAGAAATTCGCACTCAAGCAGTCACAGCAATAGCCACAACTTGGCAAGAGGACTCCACTAAAACCCTTCTCCTACAACTCGCCACTGCCAAAGATGTTGATTCGGATGTACGAGTTACAGCAGTGGCACAATTAGCCCAGGCTTACAAGGATGACAGCACTAAAACCCTTCTCCTACAACTCGCCACTGCCAAAGATGTTGATTCGGATGTGCGGGATGACAGCAGTGGCACAATTAGCCCAGGCTTACAAGGATGACAGCACTAAAACCCTTCTCCTACAACTCGCCAKCTGCCAAAGATGTTGATTGATGTACGAGTACAGCAGTGGCACAATTAGCCCAGGCTTCACAAGGACTTGACAGCACTAAACCCTTCTCCTACRACTCGCCACTGCCAAAGATGTTGATTCGGATGTACGAGTTACAGCAGTGGCACAATTAGCCCAGGCTTACAAGGATGACAGCACTAAAACCCTTCTCCTACAACTCGCTACTGCCAAAGATGTTGATTCGTTTGTGCAACAGACAGCAGTGGCACAATTAGCTCAGGCTTACAAGGATGACAGCACTAAAACCCTTCTCCTACAACTCGCTACTGCCAAAGATGTTGATTCGTTTGTGCAACGGACAGCAGTGGCACAACTAGCCCAGGCCTACAAGGATGACTCCACTAAAACCCTTCTCCTAAAACTCGCCACTGCCCAGGATAATAATTGGTATATGCAAGAGATAGTAGTGAAACAATTAGCTCAAGTTTACAAAAATGACCTCGACACCAAAACTCTCCTGCGTCAACTGGCGAGTGCAGATGAAGATTATTTTGTGCGAGGGATAGCAGTGCAACAATTAGCTAAAGTTTACAAATTTCAGTCTGAACTTTTTGAAATCTACTATAACTGTGCAGCCAACGACCCCTTTGAGCATAGCCATGATGATATTATCCCAAATCCCCGACGCGTTGCACTGGAGATAATTGTCAAACAATATCCCCAGCATGAGTTGACTTTACCACTGTTGTGCGACAGAGCCGAAAATGATCCAGATGAGCAAGTAAGGAAATATGCTCAGAAAAAATTGGCAGAATTAGAGAAGTAAGATTGGCGAAAAATTATGAATAACACAGACATTCGTCAGCAAATTAACCAATATCTAGACCGATTATCTTCAGAACGTCTACAAGTAGTTGCTGACTTTTTAGCATATCTAGCAGACAAGGAGAGTGAAGACGCTACCCAAGAATTACTTGATACTCCTGGATTTATTGAGTCATTCGAGAGAGGTAAAAAAGATATTGCTGAGAATCGGGTAAAAAACTGGAGAACGATTCAAAATATAAACTGAGGCTATGCCCAAGAAAATTAGAGAACTCAAAAGCTTGTTGTTACAAGCAGGGTTTAGCTACCGTCCTGGTAAAGGTAGTCATACTAATTGATATCATCCTCTGCTACCTGGAAGAGTTACGCTATCAGGTAAAGATGGAAATGATGCTAAACCTTATCAAGAGAAAGACGTTAATAATGCACTGCAAAGATTAGAAGAAATTAAACAAGCACAAGAGGAAGAACAAGAATGAATTCTCATTACACAATAATTATTCAATGGTCTGATGAAGATGATTGTTTTGTTGTCAGTCTTCCTGAGTGGGGAGATTATTGCCACACTCACGGAGACACTTATGAAGAAGCTTTAAAAAATGCTCAAGAAGTTTTAGAAATGCTAATTGAATCTGCTTTAGAAGATGGTGAAATTTTGCCAGAGCCGCAAACTTTAGGCAAGTCTTTAAAAGTAGCATAATAAAATTAAACAGGTCATACCAATTCAATGTGAAGTTGCACATATCTCGATCCCCCTAAATCCCCCTTAAAAAGGGGGACTTTGAAGCATTTCCCCCCTTTTTAAGGGGGGTTAGGGGGGATCAAGAAGTACGAATCATCACAACCAGCCACTTTTCAAACCATCTCTTATGACTACATCGATAAATACAGCCAAGGTCTACGACGAAATTGTTGACTTTATTGCAGCTGGGACTACTCCCGAAAGTGTGGTAAAGTTTCAGCTTTCAGATAGTACAAAAGAGCGTTTAGAATATCTGGTTTATCAACATAAAATGGGCAAACTCACGCCAGAAGAAAAGAAGGAATTAGATCATTTCCTCACGTTAGAACATATTATGAGATTAGCAAAAGCAAAAGCCCATCAATACCTCAAGGCGGAGTAAGTTTTTCCTGTGTCTAGTCCTTACATTAATGCAGAACTGCGGCGTTTAGTTGCTCGTCGCGCTGATTATCTATGTGAGTATTGTTTAATTCCAGAAGGTGACGGCTTAAGTTTTCAAGTTGACCATATCATCAGCGTGAAACATGGCGGTGCAACTACAGCAGATAATCTTTGCTATGCCTGTATTTTCTGCAACTTGCAAAAAGGAACGGATTTAGGTTCAATTAATTGGCAGACTGGTGAACTTGTAAGATTTTTTAACCCACGTAGGGATTTTTGGGGTGAGCATTTTCGCTTAGATGAGGCTGTGATTCAACCGCTAACAGATATAGGGGAAGTAACAGCCCGTATTTTTGATTTTAATAGTGATGAAAGAGTAATTGAACGGCAAGTTTTTATAATATCTGGTCAGTATCCATCAGAGTCGGCATTAAAACGGATCAATAAGTAGAGTTATTACGTGTTTTTGCTCTCACCAATGGGAATTATATACTTAGCAACTATTGCTACTCAATTCTATAATTACCTTGGTGAATCTACCATGTCTTATCAAAATATTACCGCATCCCTTTCGCCCGCAGATATCCAAGAAATTAAAGCAGCACTCCAGACAGTACAATCAAAGCTACCTTTTCTTGTCACTCTCAGCACGGAAGAACGGCGGAAGATGGTCAAGATGGGTGATAAAAGTCTGGCTTTTGTAAATAATAGTGCGGCGGCGGCTCAGTCTAACCGGAATATTCTGCCAGCTAGTTTTGATGTTGAGGAGTTGGTAAAAGATTATCAGTTAGCGATCGCACTTACTGAAGTATTAATTTCTATGCGCCAACTCACAGAACAAGTAGATGATACTCTACTGGCAGTTGGCAGTGAAGCTATGAGCAGCAGTTTAACTGTATATAATTACGTCAAGACAGCATCAAAAACTACTCCTGGCTTAAAAACTCTGGCGGAACAATTAGGCGAACGCTTCAAAGCTATCAAAGGTAGACCGACTAAAGCTGCATCTGGTTCGTGAGTCCTGAATACTCATTAATGAGTCTTGGAACTCCATTAATGAGGCTCTGAACTCCTTTAATCAGTGTTTGAGCTTCATTAATGAGTCTTGGAACTCCATTAATGAGGCTCTGAACTCCTTTAATCAGTGTTTGAGCTTTATTAATGAGCCTTGGAACTCCATTAATGAGGCTCTGAACTCCTTTAATCAGTGTTTGAGCTTTATTAATGAGCCTTGGAACTCCATTAATGAGGCTCTGAACTCCTTTAATGAGTCTTGGAACTCCATTAATGAAGCTTTGAACTCCTTTAATAATTGGGTTTAGTATTGTTAGTTCATACACGGTAGCTTTTTCAGGGGGTCGCCGCAGACGGGAGGAGCTTCACTGAACTGGAATTTATTAGTATCTCAAAACACAAACAATAAAAGCTAAAACAAGGTGAAGAATTTGGTTTTTTGGGTGGCAAAACCGTAAAATTACAATCGTAACTGGAGATACAGAAATTAAGTTGTAGTCGTCTCTACACCCCATTTCCGGGCAATTGAGTACAGCTTAATATATCGTAAAATAACTTGGCTAAATCGCTGCAAATTCTTATGGGTAAAGGATTTGATGGTGAGTACCGCAATTCTTAAACCCCCACCCAAGAAATACTAGTACCCCTACTTTAAAAAACTAGTACCCCTACCCCAAGAGAAATTTTTTATTAATTAAAAATAAAGCTTTGCAGTGGTTGAGTACAACATTAATAAATCCAATAAATCCAACCGACATAGAGTGTACTGTCCTGTTGGGAGTCGCCTGCTATAAGCATAAAAATAGCACAAGGCTTTTTTACCCAGACAGTACCGATGCAACAGTCATTAGACAGTAATCAACCAGCGACAGTAGCGCCTGATTCTGTAAAAACATCCCTGCTGAAAAATTTACTCTCTGCTGTCACTTCTTTTGAGCCAGTGTTGAGTGATTTTCGGATTATTTTTGAACGTGATCCGGCGGCGCGTAATTGGTTAGAGGTGGTGTTTTGCTACCCTGGCTTGCACGCACTCTGTTTACATCGTCTGGCTCACTGGTTGCATCGGCGGGGGGTGGCTTTCTTTCCGCGTTTTATATCTCATATTGGTCGATTCTTAACCGGAATTGAAATTCACCCAGGTGCAGAGATTGGTAAAGGGGTATTTATCGACCACGGGATGGGGGTTGTGATTGGTGAAACGGCGATTGTGGGAGACTACACGCTAATTTACCAAGGAGTGACTCTCGGTGGAACTGGGAAGGAAAGCGGGAAACGTCACCCGACTGTGGGTAACAACGTTGTGATTGGTTCTGGTGCGAAGGTTTTAGGAAATATTCAATTAGGCGATCGCGTCCGTGTGGGTGCAGGTTCGGTTGTGTTGCGCGATGTTCCGGCTGATTCCACAGTTGTCGGCGTTCCCGGACGGATTATTTCTCGCAAAGACAAGAATCAATCTCCCCTAGAACACAACAAACTCCCGGATGTAGAAGCCACTGTGATTCGTTCCTTATTATCTCGCATTGAGCAACTTGAACAAAAACTCAAAACTTACGAATCAACGGTAATTCACAGGACAAATGACAAATAATACTTTAGGTGAGCAAATTTTACAGATTCCGTTGAGCGATCGCTGGCGAATTTATCACCGTTTGCAAGAGTTAATGATTCCCTGCTCTTGTCACCCTGATGGTTCTTTACGAGTCCAAGTTAACAGTTTACTGGCAGCAATTTTAGTCCGTAGTACGATTATGCAATTTTTCGCTCCGCGTCAAGAATTGGTCAACTGGTTAAAACATTGCTGGGATTTATAAACCTGTCTTGACAAACCAAAAAAATCAGCCTCTCCTTTATTTTTAATTCTGATTTTTTTAGTTGCTTAAATTGCATTCTCAATTTTTAACTCTCCTCTATACTTATCTGTTTCTGGTTTAGTTATGTCCACCCGCACAAAAGAATTAAAATTCATCAATTTTTTACATACAGAACTCGAACTTACCAATGCAGATATTGCTGTAGCACTGCGACACAAAAAGTTTGATGATGCACCATTACCGATGCTGCTTTGGCAATATGGCTTGGTCAACTTAGAACAGCTAGAACAAATTTTAGATTGGCTAGATGAGCAGAGATGAGGGGATGGGAGAGATGGGGGAGACAAGGGAGACAGCAGCAGCAATTGATTTGTGGGATGAACTGAACAAATTTCTGTTGGCAATATGTTGGCGATCACTAGTTACAACTTTTTGGCAGAAATGACTTGCAATTATCGGGAGATAGGATTATGATTTCTAGCTTTGTTTGTGGATTTGTTTTCTTGTTTGTTTCCAGTCTAGCTAACACCTATCTGGGCTATCTTCTACTAGAAAAAAGTGTGCATGACAATAGTGAAAATGGCAGTTAAATTATACTGTCGTTTTGTTTTCTGTCATACAGATGTGATGTCTTTATCTCGTTAATATTAAAGAATGATGAAGACAAAATATTAATTGGATTAATTTATAGCATTTACCTTTACTCAGCGTTGCGGAAAATAATTAACGCTACAGAAAGAATATTAAGAAAAAATTCCTATGAGGCTGTTTGAAATGAGTGAAATCATAATTAATGACACTACATTACGCGATGGCGAACAAGCAGCAGGTGTTGCTTTTACCTTAAAAGAGAAAATTGCGATCGCCAAATTTCTCGATGCTATCGGCGTGCATGAATTAGAAGTCGGTATCCCAGCGATGGGAGAAGAAGAAATTCGTGCCATCTCAATCATTGCTGACTTGGGATTAAAAGCTAACCTCCTCGCCTGGAACCGCGCTGTAATTTCTGATATCAAAGCTTCCATTGCTTGTGGAATGCAGCGAGTACATATTGCGATTCCGGTTTCCGGTATCCAAATCGCTGCGAAATTTCATGGACAGTGGCGAGTAAGTCTGCAAAGACTCAAAGATTGTATCAGTTACGCACGCGATCGCGGTCTTTGGGTAGCCGTCGGTGGCGAAGATTCTTCCAGAGCCGATGAAAACTTTTTGTTGGATGTCGCTCTGTATGCTCAAGAATGGGGTGCATCTCGCTTTCGTTTCTGCGACACCGTAGGAGTTCTCGATCCTTTCACCACCTATAAAAAAGTTAAGCGCCTCGTTTCTTGGTTGTCGATTCCTGTAGAAATCCACACCCACAACGATTTCGGCTTGGCGACAGCAAACGCACTCGCTGGGATTAAAGGTGGAGCCGCATCTGTTAACACCACCGTCAACGGCTTGGGTGAAAGAGCAGGTAACGCCGCTTTAGAAGAAGTTGTCATGGCCATCAAACGCATCTATGGCTTAGATATGGGAATTAACACACCCCGTTTGTTGGAATTATCGCAACTTGTAGCCGCCGCCGCTGGTGCTGGTGTACCACCTTGGAAAGCAATTGTTGGTGAGAATACCTTTGCACACGAATCTGGAATTCATGCACACGGCGTACTCAAAAATCCCCAAACCTACGAACCCTTTGCACCAGAAGAAGTTGGTTGGGAAAGACGTTTAGTCGTTGGTAAGCATTCTGGAAAGCATTTGGTATCTAGCTTGCTTCAGCAGCATGGTATCTTTCTCAACCCCGAAGAAACCCAATCTGTCTTAGATGCAGTCCGCCAACAATCAGTTAAGAAAAAACGTAGCCTGACAACCGAAGAACTGTTGAACTTGGTAAAAGAACAGAGGTATTCTCATGCAACCCGATGAATACGAATTAGAGTCAGAACCTGATTTTGAAGTTGGTGAAAAAGTCAGACTCCGCAAACAAATTAAAAACGACGGGACATTTCCCGGTCGAGACATTGGTGAAATTTTAGCTAAAAAAGGAGACATTGGTTACGTAGCAAGTATAGGCACTTTTTTACAGCGTTCCTATATTTATGCGGTGCATTTTTTAGATAAAGGCATTGTTGTTGGTTGTCGCAAAAAAGAACTAGAATCTGCTGAGGAAAATCATGAAAGTAATGCTACGGATGAATGATAATGGCAATTTAACCGTCTATGTTGCGAAAAAAGATTTAGAAGAAGTAGTAGTAAAGCAAACAGACGGAGAAGCTGGTAAAATTCTTACCTTAGCCAATGGTTGGGAATTAGAATTCCGCGAAATACCTGATGCTGCAAATTTACCTCAAACTGTAGAAGCTAGACGTTTAGCGTAGAACTACAAGTCAACAGTAAAGAGAGAAGGCAAAAGGTAAAACCAATTTTTCCTTCTTCCTTTTTACTCAGAATCAGCAACAATGCCCCACAAGCTTGGGGTTAATTATTTTGTAGTTAAAACTTGAGTAGTTAACATGGGTGACAAATATCTCAGATTATCAGAATTGAACTTAGAAGGTCAATTTCAAGGTTTCGCTGGTATTAAATCAGGAAAAGCTAAATATCTGCAATTAGCAATTCATTCTGGTACTTTATACATTAAATTACCAAAAGATTTACGCAGTTCGTTGCAATGTAGTTTAGCTCCTGGTGAACCAATTCAGATTTGTGGTGTGAGTAAAGTCAACACACGCACAGGCAAAATTAAAATCAAAGCACATCAAGTCACACCAGTTGCTGCTTGTCCTACTCAAGAATTATTACCAGAACCAGAAGCTAAAATTATGGTGTGTCAAAAGTCTGGCTGTGTTAAAAAAGGCGGTAAAGGTTTATTATCAGAATTAGAAAAAACTTTGTGCGATCGCGGTCTGCGAGACAAAGTTAAAATTGAACACACGGGTTGTCAAAAACGTTGCAGCAGCGCACCCAACTGCGTGTTAATGTTAGGTAAAAAGAAGTATAAGAAACTTCATCCAGAAGCGATCGCATCATTGCTAGAAAATCATTTAACCTAAATTCAAGCTTCTTGTCAAATGTATATATTACTGTTTAGGGGTAAAATTTTTACCCCTATTTGTTTTTAGTATTGTCAACTGGCAAGTTCTGAGTTAAAACTGTCGCAGTCTCAATAGTTATTAGGTGTGTTAGCAACGCATAACGCACATTTCATACTGACTATGTAACTCAGATTTAATTGAAATGTCTTTATTTAGCAACTTACTCAATTTGCATTCAGCCAATAAACCATTAGAAGACTTTTTTACTGAAATTTTCGCTTACTTTTTCTCGATTAATAAAGATTTACTAATTGAGTGGTTGCAACAGCATTTTATTATTAGTGATGAGAGTTATTATAGTGCCAAAATTAAAACACAGAAGTATTATGAACCACTCAAAAATCATACGTGTGGTAGTCAGCCTGATATTGTAATTGAATTAGCCAATGAAACTAAGACCGAGATAATATTTATCGAGTCAAAAATTGCTTCTACAGAAGGTTGTCAGCAATTAGAAAGATATTCTGAGATTTTAAGCAATCTACCATACTATAGTCGGCGAACGCTAATTTACATTACCCGTGACTATGAACCAAAGGAAGACATTAAAACTTTTATCAAAGATTCTTCGCTAAAGGTAAACTTCTATCAACTGAGGTGGTATCAGGTTTATAGCTTTTTGAAAAAAATTAGTAATGACAGACTCATTCAAGAAATTTTAATGTTTATGGAGTTAAATATGATGTCACAAAATAATCAGCTTTCACCTATTGATATATTGACAATTAAAAGCTTTAATAAAACACTTAACTTTATGGAAGCAAGCCTCGGTGAAGAAGTCAGTGCAAAATTTAAGCAAAATCTTGAAGGTGTTACCAAAGCTAGTGCAGATAGCTTGTATCAATGGAAATCAAAAAAAAAGATATATAATGGTTACACATTTTTCAAACAAAAAAATGGGATTTCTGGTGTGGACTTGGATATTTTGATTTAGATACAGGTATCTTAAATGAATACCCATCACTGGGTATTTGTTTAGAGGTGGCTCCCTATTTTGAAAATCGGAATAATATAATTGAGTCTATGCAAAAAGTAATTAATGCTCAACCAGAAAAATGGTTTCCAATTAATTTAGTTACTTATCCAGCATGGTCAGCGATAATTTATAAAAAAAAGCCTTCAGTCTTTTCTTTCAACGGAAGATCATCTATTTGCTATTAAACAATTTTTTTTTAGATTCTATTGATGAATTAAAGAACATTCAAAATCATTTTGATGTTCCTTGGAAGGTTCTTAGTGTAGGAGAAATGATACAAGAAGATATGGATATTGCTGCCGACTCATAGCAAAACCCAAGAGATTTTTGATGATGTTGGGTTTCGTTCCTCCACCCAACCTACACTGAAAAACTACTATTTTTACATCACTGGACGTACCACACGAATTAGTTTTCCTGTTAATGATTCTTCTTTTACCACAGCCTCATTTATTCTTGCGGCAAACTGCTCCCAGTTACGATTATTGGTACAAACAATAATTCCAAAGTGGTTATCATTACGACGATGCAAACGGATAAAATCGTCTCTATTAATAGTCAATATCGCACGTTCTTGACTGACTGCAAATGCCAGTACTTCTTCATCAGATATACCTTGCTCTGCTTTTCCAGCTTCTTGTACTGTCAAAACATCATGTCCCAAATTGCGTAATAATTCTACAACCGGAAACGGAAACTGCTCATCTGCGTAAAATCTTGCCATTTACGCTACCTGATTACGCTCAATTACCAATTCAATTTCATCAGAATGAGCTTGTGCATACACCCAAGCATTAGCTAAATCTGTAGCTGAAATGCTGGGATAGCTTGTCAAAAGGTCAGCATCACTATATCCAAGATGGCGAGCTTCCACAAGTACCCAAATTGGAATACGAGTGTTGGCAATTCGCGCCTCGCCTCCACAAACTCCAGGGGTTTTCTCAATTCCTTGCCAACTACTACCAAGACTTTGAGCAAGTAACTGTATTGCCTGTAATTTTTCACTAGGGCTAAGAGCAAGAAGTTGGTTTTCTAATTCTCTAAGTGTCACGAATTTAAATTTTTTGGGATTTTGTCAGACTATATTTACAATTTTAGATTTCACATTCAAATTTCAGCAGTCACGTCTCTGAAAAAGGCTCTCATCTCTGAGTTCCGCCTAAGTTTTGGGGTCTTCCCACCAGGATGATAAAGGTTCGCGCAGTGCTTCTTGAATTACTTCCTTAATATGTGGGACATCTAATTTACCCCGCGTCGGCCCTGCAAATCTTGGATCGTACATCACAATATGAATCAAACTCAGTGCAGGTTCCCAGTTGACTTCTGCTAATGCTTGTCGAAAACCTTCAACATGGCTACCTTCATCTGGGGTTCTGGCTCCATTTACCCATGAAAATATGCGGTTTTGCGAGAAGCGATCGCCAAACGCAGCTGCTTCAATCAAAATATTGTTATGATGCAAAGTTACATGAAATGGCTCATTGTTAGCGTCTGTTTGCCGAGTCAAAAGTATATATCCCAGCATTTTCAGTCCTTGCGGTGCATAGAAACGCTCTTCATTTAATCCAATCTTTAACCCTGCAAATAAATGAGCAGTGTCAAACAAAGCCCTCCGAATTATCCCAAATCTGGGTTGCGTTTCTCTAAAAACTTCAGGATCAGGTGTGACTTCAATTTTTGTTCCTCGGCCATCACCCTGCTGAATAATCTTGGCAGATCCTTGTGCAATTCCTTTACTAAAACATTGCTCCCACAGCATTCCAGAACGCCAACTTTGTACCTTGAGTTGAATACTAGTCGCATTCATTGGTGCTAAACCAACGCCTCGGCTAACTATATGAACATGGGGAGTGTGTTCATCAAATGAGCGTGTTAGATGAATACGAGTTAGCAACTTAGTCGCAAGGCTAATACCTTCGATATCACTGGGTTCATCAAATGGGAGTCCTGGGCCATCATCGACGACTGAGATAGTGGTTCCATCCAAAGTTACATTCACAAAGGTTGCTTTTTTTGACAAATAAGCGTCAAGGACATTGGCTACCAGTTCATAGACAAACTGTTCTGTACCTTGCACTCCTGCACTCCCAAAGAACATAGTCGGTCGGCGACGAATTGCTTGAATTTCTTCTGTGTGACTGAGGTTGTTAGACATTTTTGAATTATCAAGGTGATGCTTACGCAATGTGCAACTTATGTTTGAAACCCCTCTCCAAACCTCTCCCCGACGCGGAGAGAGGCTTTGAATCTGCTCCCCTTCACTCGTAGGGAAGGGGTTGGGGGTTAGGTTTTGAGAAAAAAGTTGCACACGGCGTGATGCTTGCTAATTATTATGATTGTTCTGCTCCTGAAATGACACCAGCACCACTGTGAACTTCCGGTGATGTTAGGTTAAAAAAGAAACATGAAAATTATCAAACCTATCACCAACTGGTTAGAAAATCGGGCAAGTACACCTACATACGGCGGTTGGGTGCTTGCGGGAATTGCCATTTGTTTTTTTGGTGCGGCTGTCAATACGATGGCGGGGTGGCTGTATGCTATTAGCGGTGTGAGTGTGGCGCTGTTGGTAGTAGCAGCAGTTTTACCGCCGCGATCGCTTGTTGGTTTAACTGTCACCCGCAATTCAATTCAGCCTGTCTCGTCCGGGGATGACTTGACTGTAGAGTTAGAAATCCACAATCCCACCGCACAATCTGTAAGTTTGCTGCAAGTCGAGGATATTTTGCCTTTTGTTTTGGGTAAGCCAATTAAACAGGCAATAGAAGTTGTTCCCAGTAAAAATAGTTACCGTTGGGTTTATTATCACCCGACCCAGCGTCGAGGTATTTATCGCTGGCACAATGTTGAATTAGCGACTGGCGCACCTTTAGGTTTATTTTGGTGTCGTCGTCAGCGAGATTGTGAAGCGATCGCCATTGTTTACCCGACTGTATTACCTTTAACCACTTGTCCGTTAGTTGATGAAATGGGACAGGAAGAAAGCAAAAAAGGTGATTCTATCAATCGCCCATTGCAAACAGCGACATCGGGATTAGTGCGATCGCTCCGTCCCTACCGCATCGGCGACCCCACCAGACTCATCCATTGGCGGACTAGCGCCCGTTATGGTGAATTACGAGTCCGGGAGTTAGAAGTTGTCACAGGTGGACAAGAAATAATTATCGCCTTAGATAGTGGTGGTGAATGGCAAGAAGATGATTTTGAACAAGCCGTAATTGCCGCAGCTAGTTTGTACTTTTATACACAACGCATGGGAATGCCTGTCAAACTCTGGACAGCTGGGACAAATTTGGTGAAAGGCGATCGCATAGTCTTAGAAACCCTAGCCGCAACCTCATTTCAAGAAGATATCAACGCCACAGAAACACCTAACAATCCTTTCATTTGGTTAACGCAAAATTCTCTGACACTCTCTTCCTTACCCCAAGGCAGTCGTTGGATTTTGTGGCAGAATAATAATTCCTCAGATCAAGCATCAGGCGTTGTCTATCGTGACTGTCCTGGTATTGTGGTGCAAAGCGAACAAGCTTTACAACCCCAACTACAAAAACCTTTACAACCATTTTAAATGAGTATTCTATGTATTTAATATTTCAATGAATGCTAATTTATTGCGGTTTTTGTTAAACATCATCATTGAATCTGATCAGGTTGGGGAGATATCCCCAGTAATAGCGCCTTGAGGCTGAGGTACAATGCAAAGAAATATTTAAATTATGAGCGGCCGATCCACATGATCACATCAGAAGTTAACACACATTCCAGCGATAAAAGCTTAGAAGCAATGCGGCATTTTTCCGAACAATACGCCAAGCGTACTGGAACGTACTTCTGTAGTGAACCTTCTGTTACCGCAGTGGTAATTGAAGGGTTAGCCAAACATAAAGACGAACTAGGTGCGCCTTTGTGTCCCTGCCGCCACTACGAAGACAAAGAGGCTGAAGTCAAGGCTTCATATTGGAACTGTCCCTGTGTGCCAATGAGAGAACGGAAAGAATGCCATTGTATGCTGTTTTTAACACCAGACAATGAATTTGCTGGTCAAAGCCAAGAAATCTCTATCGAAACTATTAAAGAAGTAAGAGATAGCATGGCATGAGCGAAACAATGCCCCAAGAGTTTTGGCAAGGTGTAGAACAGTTCAACTCTGGACAGTTTTACGCCTGTCATGACACTTTAGAGGCTTTGTGGATCGAAGCCATTGAACCCGAAAAAACTTTTTACCAGGGCATTCTCCAAATTGCTGTAGCTTTGTACCATCTCAGAAATGAGAATTTGCGCGGTGCAGCTATTTTACTCGGAGAAGGTAGCAACCGCCTACGCCGTTATCCAGATAGTTATGGCGGCATTAATGTAGATGAGTTATTAAGCCAAAGTGCCGAATTATTGACAGTATTACAGCAAACAAGTGTAAATAAAATTTCGGCAAGTGAATTGCTGGAAAATCAAAACTTGCCTATACCCAAACTTGTACTATCTAATGATTGTTAAAAAGAGAACAGCGAAAAATCATCATGGGCAAGGGTGAAAGGGTATAAGGGTGTATGTATCCAAAACCCTTACACCCCATACCCTTTCACCCCTAAACCCAATCTCTACAGACAATGTTGGTGCGGAAGTCCTACATTATTTAGACATTGACTGCTTGTCTGGGTGGCGTGGCTTTGTAATATGTACTAGGCGCTTCATTTCCTACTTTTACTAAAGCTTCTTGCCCAGTAATCAATCTTGCGCCACGTTTGCGGGTGATATAGTTCCATACCCACTGAATCATAACGACGAGTTTGTTATCAAACTCAATTAAGAAGTAGATATGAATCAATAGCCAAAATAGCCAAGCAAAGAAACCTTTGAGTTTGATAAAGCCTAAATCCACGACGGCTAGATTTTGCCCAATCATGGCTAAACTGCCGCGATCGCTATAGTTGAAAGCAGGTAAAGTATTACCTTTGATTTTTTCCTTAATTAACTTGGCAACATATTCTCCCTCTTGCATTGCTACTGGCGCAACACCAGGAAGAGGTTTGCCATTTTGATGAGAGAAGTTTGCTAAGTCGCCAACTACATGAATATTGGGATAGCCTTTGATGCTTAAGTCGGGTTCAACAACAACTCGTCCGGCGCGATCGCATTCTGCGCCTGTGCGTTCTGCTAAAACTTGCCCCATTGGTGAAGCTTTCACACCTGCTGCCCATAATACTGTCTTGGCGGCAATTTCTTTCACTTCATCACCTTGTTTGAGGGTGACAATATCGTTTTCAATGTTGGTGACTAAAGTTTTGGTTTGAACGCTGACACCCAATTGCTGTAAAGATACTTCTGCTTGTTGGGATAATTCTGGTGCAAAGGGTGGCAAAATCCGATCTAGTCCTTCTAAAAGTAAAACTCTCGCCTCGGATGTGTCGATGTTGCGGAAATCTTCTTTGAGAGTTTGATAAGCGAGTTCAGCGATCGCACCTGCTAATTCTACCCCTGTAGGGCCACCACCCACAATTACAAAGGTTAACCAAGCCCGACGTTTTTCAGGATCAGTTTCTTTCTCTGCTGCTTCAAACGCCGAGAAAATCCGGCGACGCATTTCGATGGCATCTTCTACAGTTTTTAAACCAGGAGCAAAATCTTCCCAGTTATCTTTCCCAAAATAGGAATGCTTGGCACCTGTAGCCACTATTAACGTATCGTATGGTATCGCTTGCTCACCCAACAAGACTTGCTGTGCTTGGGGATCTATATCATTCACTTCTCCCAGCAACACTTTTGTATTTTTGCTTTTGCTTAATACCGAACGCAAAGGTGAGGAAATATCAGCCGGAGATAGTGTACCTGTGGCAACTTGGTACAGCAATGGTTGGAACAAGTGAAAGTTACGTTTGTCAATCAGCGTTACGTCTACTTTAGCTTTAGCCAATGCCTTTGCTGCATATAGTCCACCAAAGCCGCCACCAATGATTACAACTTGATGCGGTGGGTTATTCTCAAGGGAGTCTACCATAAGAAGAAATATTTCCTAGTGTTACGGGTGCTGTAACTATTCTTAACAAATATGTATCAAACTTGTCATATATGTTTCTGTTCACGCTGCACAAATGAAAAAAACATAAAGGTAAGCCAGATTACCATTCCTAGGTGATACATATTACATTCATATATTGCCCTCTTAGCTTTAGTGTTTATCGCCCTTTGTTGAGATAATTGCAAAGGGCATTATTTTATTTAGGACTTACGCACAAAAAATTTTTTCGTGGCGACTGGGTGAAAGGGTGTAAGAGTTGTGGATACATACACTCAGTCCCGCCCAAACCCTTGTGATTTCTAGTAGAGATACAAGTTTTGGGTGGCGTGATAGTGAAACCCAACAAAGTCTGGATAATGTTGGGTTTCTTTTTTCTGTGCTAAGTTCTGTTTTTAGCTTTGGCTGAACTGGATTGAGTTTGGTTTATTGCTGGTACTAAAGTTTTGACTAATCCAGTTATTGCCATAATCAAAGTTGCAGTTCCTCCCATCAATAAAGAAGTTAAAAATGCTGCTGCGAGAATAATTTCTGTGGGACTGTAGCCATCACGTATCCAAGCAGAGGGATTTTCCATTGTTGAGGAAGATACTGGAATTAACTGTGAAGTTTGGGTAGAAGCTTGAGAGTTAGTGGAAGTTGATAAAGAAGTCTTCATGACGCGAACCTGAGTGAAATTTACTGTTTACATAGTATTTCTGCCTTTAAAGCTGGAGATTCCTGAGAAATAGAGACGAAGTAGAAGCAAGGTGTAACATAAGTAGAATCAAGCAAAGTTTTGTCAGGCTGGCTATGCAATGGGATGAGTTTTTACGACAAGAAGCTGTTACTCATGAGTTATCCCCAGAACAGACAGAAGCCTTTTTCGTCAGGTTACAGACTGAAAACTTAGGTACAAGTGAAGCGAAACTAGCCAACGAGATTAATGTCAGTGTGGCTGCGTTTAAAAAGCGGATGACTGAGGTGTATGACAAATTCGCTCGGAGTTGTCCTGAGTTAGCCACCTCTAAACGCGGAAAGTTAGAAATATTAAAGGCTTACCTGACAAAAAAATATAACGGTGTTCCTAATACTGCACCAAAACAAGAGATTCATCATAATATTCCCTTAGCTTTATCTAGGGAAAAGTTTGTCGGACGTGAAGCAAAATTGCAAGAACTTCATCAGTTGTTACGAGAAAATCAACAGGTCGCAATAGCGGCAATTGCGGGGATGGGTGGAGTCGGGAAAACAGAACTTGCTTTGCAATATGCTCATTCGCACCTTGTTACTTATCAAGGTGGGATTTGTTGGTTATCAGCAGTGCAGGATGTGGGGTTACAACTGGTGCAGTTTGCTATGAATAAGCTGCAATTGAACATCCCAGATGATTTAGATTTAGCTGCGAGAGTCCAATTCTGTCTGACAAAATGGCCTGAAGGTGAGGTTTTACTAATAATTGATAACGTCACTAACTATCGAGGAGAAGTTAGGTGTTATTTAGATTCTGTTCCGGCTCGGTTTAAGCAGTTAATTACCACGCGGGAAAAATTACAGTCGCCGATAGTGGGTTTAGATTTAGATGTGCTGAAACCACTAGCGGCGATGCAGTTATTAAAATCCATAATCGGTAGGGAACGACTGCGACGTGAGCCGTTAGTTGCGAGAAAACTTTGTAAGTGGTTGGGATATTTGCCACTGGGTTTAGAATTAGTCGGACGTTATTTGTTGGGTGATGAGGAATTATCCCTAGCGGATATGCTGCAAGACTTGGAAGATGAGCGTCTGAAGAATCCGGCTTTAGATGAAGCTCAAGCAGAAATGACTGCGGAATTGGGTGTTGCTGCTGCGTTTGAGTTGAGTTGGCGACGGTTGCGAGAAAATGCTCAACGTTTAGGCTGTGTTTTGAGTTTATTTGCTTTAGCCCCCATTCCTTGGGAGTTGGTGGAGGGAATAACAATAAATAATGAGGCGCAAAATTGGAAACAAGCTAGACGTGAGTTGTTACAGTTACATCTAGTTCAGTCCAAAGGTGAGGGAATTTATCAATTGCATCCCCTGTTGCGGGAGTTTTTTCAAGATAAGCTTGAAGGTTTAGAGCAGAGAGAGGAATTTAAGCGATCGTTTTGCGGGGTAATGATGGGAGTTGCTCAAGATATTCCTCAAACCCCCACACTTGAGCAAATTAAAAATGTCGCCTTAGCAATACCTCACTTAGCCCAAGTAGCAAACAATTTCCTTCAGTATGTCAGCAATGATGATTTACCTTGGGTATTCGTTGGCAACGCTTTCTTTTATAGTGGTCAAGGATTGTATGATAAAGCAGCACCTTGGTATGAACAGTGTCTAGAATCTACTAAAAAACGCTTGGGTGCAGAACATCTAGCTGTTGCATCTAGTCTCAGCAACCTAGCTTTTCTCTACTACTACCAAGGAAAATACAGCCAAGCCGAACCTTTGTTCATCCAAGCTTTGGATTTAACACGACGCTTGCTGGGTGAGGAACATCCAGATTTTGCAACTAGCCTCCACAACCTAGCTTTTCTCTACCACTACCAAGGAAAATACAGTCAAGCCGAACCTTTGTTCATCCAAGCTTTGGATTTAATACGACGCTTGTTGGGTGAGGAACATCCAGATTTTGCAACTAGCCTCAACGGCCTAGCCGTACTCTACAGTTCCCAAGGAAAATACAGCCAAGCTGAACCTTTGTACATCCAAGCTTTAGAATTAAAGCGACGCTTGCTGGGTGCAGAACATCCAGATTTTGCACAAAGCCTCAACGCCCTAGCTTTTCTCTACAGTTCCCAAGGAAAATACAGCCAAGCCGAACCTTTGTACATCCAAGCTTTGGATTTAAGGCGACGCTTGCTGGGTGAGGAACATCCAGATTTTGCAACAAAGCCTCAACAACCTAGCAGCACTCTACCGTTCTCAAGGGAGATACAGCCAAGCCGAACCCTTATACATCCAAGCTTTAGATATTTTAGAGCGGTACTTAGGTGCAAATCATCCTAATACTGTGACTGTGCGTAAAAATTTAGCAGATTTGCGCGATCGCCTCAACTCACAACAGTAAAATTCAAGTTCCCAACCTCATCAATCAACCTTTTATCTCCAAGTTTCGTGTTCTGAACTCGAAGTTTCGTGTTTTAAACGAGAACGTTCATGTTCTGAACTCGAAATTTCAGGTTCCGAACTCGAATGTTTCTGTTCTCAACGAGAATGTTCATGTTCTGCACTCGAAGTTTCGTGTTCTGCACTTGAAGTTTCATGTTCCGAACTTGAATGATGATGTTATGAAGGCGATTTTTCTACTTAAATTGTAGACTTATCAGCAATCTATCAAAACATTACTCAACTAAATCCAGTATCATAATTTTCACATTTAGAGCGTATCCGTTATTTCTATGCCAAAACCAGCCGATATCAGTACCAAACGCTTAATTAGCCTCGCACCTAATAATTGGGTCAAATGGGTAACACAAATTCCTGATATCATTGCTGGGGAAATCCTCAATTCTGAATTTCAGTGGATTAGTAGAGAAAAGTGATGTACTCATCCGCGTCGAAAGTCAAGAGTATGGAAAATTTCTCGTCCTCAATGAATTGCAATTGCGCTACAGTCCCGAAATGCCACGAAGGATGCGGGCGTATGCAGGGTTAGCAGAGGAAAAATATAAATTACCTACTTATCCTGTACTAATCAATATTCTTAAAACGAGTGATGTAGAAATACCCACAAAGTATGAGTCTAATATTGCCGGGTTACAAGTGCGCCAAGACTACCGGGTTATTAACCTCTGGGAAGTAGATGTTAGCATTGCCTTTGAACAACCTTTACCCTCATTACTTCCATTTGTTCCAATTCTTAAAGGTGGTGGAAACGAGTCTATAATTCGAGAAGCATTGCGTTTATTGCAAAGAGATGAACAATTAAATCAACTCGAAACTGTCTTGGCGTTTTTTGCTACGTTTGTATTAGATAGTGCCTTAATCCAACAAATTATGAGGTGGGATATGACAGTATTACGTTCTTCACCCTGGTATCAAGAAATTATGCGAGAAGATAGGCTATCCAGCATTGAATTAACTCTAGAAGTCAAATTTGGCAATGAAGGATTGAATTTCATGTCAAAAATCTCTCAAATATCTGATATTGAAGAACTCAAGGCAATTCAACGTTCTATCCTCATTGCTCAGAACCTAGATGAATTGAAGCAATTACTCGAAAATTAGAAAATGAAAATTAAATTTCACGATTTTATTTCAATACTTAAAAAAGCCTTAAGTAGGGTACATAAAAAAGTAGGTTGGGTGGAGGCGCACAAGAGATATTGATAGCAAAACGGAAAATATATATTGCGCCGTAACCCAACATCATCCAAACCTTGTTAGGTTTCACTATCACTACAAATATTTCATTCTGTGATTCATGATAGGTATTCACCAGACACAAGATTATTCCTGTGCGCCGGCGGTTTGCAAAAGTTTGACGATATCTTGATAGCCGTTAAATTCTGCCAGCATCAAAGCTGTATAACCACCACGATTTCTTAAATTGGGGTTTGCACCAGCTTTGAGTAATATCTGCACAGTTTCAGTGTAGCCTCCAGAGGCGGCCCACATTAATGCTGTGGCTCCGGCTATGTCTTGAAAATTGACATTTGCGCCTTTGGCTAGTAACAGTTGAATGATTTCTATTTGATTGCGTTTAGCAGCTTTGAGTAATGCTGTCTGGCTGTCATTGCCTAAAGTATTGGGATTAGCGCCATAGTCTAATAATACTTGGACTGTTTTGGTGTGTCCCAAGGATATGGCGGCCATTAAGGGAATTTCTAATTCGCCATAGGAGTTTGCACTAGAACGCAGCAGTGCTTCAAGAATTTCGCTGTGTCCTTGCAAGACTGAGACTAATATGGGTGTATCGCCTAAGTTATTTCTAATTTGGACATTTGCACCGCGATTGAGTAAAACTTTCACTACCTCAAGATGTCCTTCCACAACAGCAATATGTAATGCGGTTTCACCGTCTTTGTCTTGCAGATTAATTTGGGCATCTTTATCTAGTAAAGCAGAGGCGATCGCACTATTACCAGCCGCCGCCGCCGCTAATAATGCTGTACCCCCATCGCTGTTTTGTAAGTTAATATCTGCACCTGCGCCTAACAATGCTTGCACAATTGCTAAATTTCCCACATCCGCCGCAATCATCAAGAGTGTTTCGCCATCTTCATCTTGAAGATTTACATCTGCGCCATTTTGTGCTAGTAGTTGCACAATTGCGGGGTGTTCTTGTTTGACTGCCAATTTCAAAGCAGTGTCATCATCTTTATCGGCAATATTTACTTTCGCACCAGCCGCGAGTAATATTTGGACTATTTCTGTATAACCTTTGAGTGCAGCTGCCATTAATGCGGTGCTGCCATCTTCGTTGATAGCATTAACATCAGCACCCCTGGAGATTAAAAGCTGCACAATATCTATTTGTTTGTTACTTGCAGCCAACATCAACGCCGTTAAACCATAGCGTTTTCTTGGTAAGTTGATATTTGCCCCGGCATCTAAAAGCGATCGCACAATTTCGGTGTAGCCTAAATTAGCAGCATACATTAACGCCGTTGTTCCATCGCGATCGCACGCATCTATATTGACACCAGCAGCTAAAATTTCACTCAGCCGCTTGATATCTCCACTTTTCGCAGCCTTTAGCAGCAAGACATCGTTGTTTTCCGTCATTAATCAAATCCTGCCCAGGCAATTTTCTCATCTATAGTTTGAAATTCTTTAGGTACTTTTGCAATAGGGTTGTCTTAGGAAAGTATTGAATGCTGAGTAAACGCAACCCATCACGCCTAATTACAAATTACGAACTCCGAATTACGAATTACCCTTAGACTTGTGCTAATTTTTATTAAGATTTAAGAATTGGGCGAGAACACGATGACTCTGGAACTGTCTCCCGCGGTGAAATACTGGCTTAACTTTTTCCACCCGCTAATGATGTGGGTGCTTTTGGCGCTTTCACTTTATGCTGCTTATTTGGGCTTGCAAGTACAGCGTACCAGAAACGCTCAAGGTGAAGAAAAGAAAGAACTAATCAAAGGCAAATTTAACGTCAAACACTACCAAATTGGGTCTATCCTCTTAGCTTTGATGGTAGCAGGCGCAGTTGGTGGCATGGCTGTTACCTATATTAATAACGGCAAGTTATTTGTCGGGCCGCACTTGCTGGCGGGGCTAGGAATGACTAGTTTAATAGCCTTTTCTGCTTCCCTATCTCCTTTTATGCAAAAAGGCGCAAATTGGGCAAGAGTAACGCACATTTTGTTGAATTTTGTAATTTTAGGTCTTTTTACTTGGCAGGCTATTACTGGCGTGCAGATTGTACAAAGAATTTTGACTAATGCTTAGTCTTGCACCAAGCGACTGAAGTCGCACGCCAGATGCTTCAAGTCGGGTAACCCGCCCAACGCACTGGCTCGGCTACACAGACAAAACCCTTGATTTTATCTTAGTCCGCGTAGGCGGACTTTGTTTTTCTAGCCGCGAATTCTATTCGTCGGGGCTAGGTGCTGAAGTATGAATTATGAAGTCTAAAATTATTTTTTCAGACTTCATACTTTATTTGATTTAACGCTTCTTTTTAGAATTACCAGGGAAAGGTATACCCAAAGACTGATGAAAGTCTTCTTGAACTTTGCGGGTTAAGCGGCGAGAGACTTGACGAACAATTTGATTTAGTAAGCGATCGCCTGTAGATTGTATGAGAGACTGAGGCAATCGTTGGATAAATCTGGGAAAATGAAGATAAACCTTTAAATCTAAATCCCATTCAACTCGCGTCACCGTACTAGAAATCGTAGCATCATCACTGGGATATTCTTTTAATTGCATTGAAGCTCGATAATCTACATCGTAACCAGGTGCCTGATAGCCAGGAATAGGGATCGTCCGAATACGATATATTCCTTCTTCTGGTGGTAAAAGTTCTAAACCAACTTTCGGCTCCACTTCATAACCAAAAGAGCCAAAACGACCAATAATCAAAGCATAGCCATTTTCTCCCAGTGGTTCTACCTTCATTGGTTCAGCACAACGGATAAACCACGACGAATGAGCATTGAGATATTCCGTAACTTGATCTATTGAAGTATACATCTCCATAAAATCGCTGTAGCAACCACAAAATCGGGTTTGATGGTCAAAATTTGTATCAGAAACTACATTATCAGTCTCTACTAAGTTGGTTTCTACAGGTAAAACAGTTTCTTTTATATCTAAGGATTGATATTCGCCGTTTGTTGAAAGCATCAAGCATTCCCCTCTGAGATGGCGTTTGGCTAGATTTATGATTCCCAGGTGACTTGGGTGATTTCGTAGGCAAGATTCTATTTTGGCTGAAATTTTAACATTCTGTCATGAACTTTATGAAATTACTAAAATACGGATAAATCACATACTAGTTTTTTAAGGTATTGTTTTTATGAAAGCATTTGTTGCTGGGGCTACAGGTGAAACAGGTCGCCGCATTGTCCAAGAGTTAGTAGCGCGTAACATCCCTGTGCGGGCATTGGTGCGGGATATCCAGACAGCTAGAGCAATTTTACCTCCTGATGTGGAGTTGGTAGTTGGTGATGTGTTGCAACCAGACAGTCTCGCTGCTGCTTTAGGAGATAGTACTGTATTGCTGTGTGCGACTGGCGCAAAACCAAGTTTTGATCCGACTGGGCCATATAAAGTAGATTTTGAAGGTACAAAAAATTTAGTGGATGCTGCTAAAGCCAAGGGAATTGAGCATTTTGTTTTAGTTTCTTCCTTGTGTACATCTCTGCTGTTCCATCCTTTAAATCTATTCTGGTTGATTTTAGTTTGGAAAAAGCAAGCAGAGGAATACATTCAAAAAAAGTGGTCTTACCTATACAATTGTGCGACCTGGCGGTTTAAAAAACGAAGATAATACTGATGCTATCGTCATGCAGAGTGCAGACACATTATTCGATGGTAGTATTCCGCGCCAAAAAGTTGCCCAAGTTTCGGTTGCAGCACTCTTGGAACCAGCTGCCCGCAATAAGATTGTAGAGATTATTGCTAAACCAGATGCGAGTGTGAAAACATTTGGGGAGTTGTTTCAGCAATGCTGAGTTTAGCGGCTAGAGAAATTGGGGGTATTTTCAGAGGGGGACAAGGAAGACAAGGAGGATAGAGGTTTTTTGGAATACCTCAATAATGCACAATCAAAAAATCCGACTTTTAACCCGACTTTAGCCGACTGACAAAATAAAGTGCGATCGCTTAGGCTATTGGGCGTAGAGTTGAAAACATCACAATATGGTTCACACTACCAGCCCATTAGCAGAAGATTTGGCTGGCAAAAGCTATACCCTGCCCAACTACTGGCAAATACAGCAGCATCTTTGTTCACTGATAGATGACTATGTAGCCAGCGAAAAGCTACAGGAACGCTTAGAAGATTTACCAAGACAATTTATCCATCCCCAACCGCGTCCGTGGAAACCAATTGACTGGCAAGCTATTAACCATAGTCAAATTATCGGGATTAAACCAGAAGTATTCTTATCCATTTTGATAGGTGCAATGGATACAGAAGCCCCAATTCGCGGTTACACCCAAACCAGTCGCCAATATTTAGAGAAATTACATCCCCGGATGGGGGAGTTTGTGGGTGGAACAGTTAATGAAGCTGGCGAACTGCAAGAAATTGGCTTGTGGGAAAAAGAAGAACGCCAACATACACCAGCGTTAATGAAAATTTACACCCAATTAACAGGCGAAAAAATCATCCCCAAACACCGCACCGTTAGAGGCTATATCCCTACAGATGATCCTCACGAAGATTTATATCGCCACGGCTTACACCGCGTCGCTACAGAATATGGTGCAACTTGTCTTTATCTGTGGCTGATGGCGCACACAACAGGCGCACTCCAAGATGTTCTGGAAGAACTCGCCAAAGATGAAATTAACCATATGACCAAATTTTGGGGCTTTGGAGTCTGGACTTTTCCCGATACAGGACTTATCCGCATCACTACAACCCTCATCAAAACTCGTTCGCAAAACTACGAACGCAATAACTTGATGCGTACCTTACGCCGCATGATGAATACACTCAACTGGAACGCCTGGACAGCCACCAACAAAGCCACCCTCCTATTTACCTTCACCTACACGATGCACCGTCTTTGGAAGTGGCACAACAGCCTGACTCCAGAGTATTTACAAAACTTATTTGCGTCTTGAAACTATCCTTTTATTGATCACAACCACCATGAACTCCCTACCTTTAGACCTCAACCCCCAAACAATCCCCCAACACATAGCTGTAATTATGGATGGGAATGGTAGATGGGCGACTAGTCGCGGACTACCACGCGTAGCTGGACATCGCCAAGGTGCAAGAACCCTCAAACAACTATTACGCTGCTGTAAAGATTGGGGGATCAAAGTTCTCACAGTCTACGCATTCTCTACAGAAAATTGGCAACGTCCCATTGAAGAAGTAAATTTTCTGATGCTTTTATTTGAACGCTTTATACGCAGCGAGTTAGCGCCAATGCAGCAAGAAGGGGTGAGAATTTCTTTTATTGGTGATTTATCAGTTTTGCCTTTATCTCTGCAAGCCCAAATGCAACGTTCAATGACAGAAACATTGAATAATCAAGCAATTCATTTTAATGTGGCAGTGAATTATGGTAGCCGCAACGAAATTACAAAAGCCTGTCACCACATAGCCCAATTGGTGCAACAAGGTGAACTCAGCCTAGAAGCAATCAATGAAAACCTCATAGAACAATATCTCTACACCGCAGCTACACCAGCCCCAGATTTACTAATTCGGACTAGTGCAGAAATGCGGTTGAGTAATTTTTTGTTGTGGCAAATGGCCTATACAGAAATGTACTTTACTGATACTCTCTGGCCGGATTTTGACCGAGAAGCATTTCATCAAGCTTTGTTAAGTTACCAAAAACGCGATCGCCGTTTCGGGCAAATTAAAACTGCCTGTTCAGCTTAACACCAAAGTATAGCAGGAAGCAGAAGGCAGTGGGGTAGTAGTGCATAGTAATGATTTAAGAATAAATTTGATGTTATTTCGGTTAGTCAGACAAAATTAATCACTCAATTGATGTCATACACAGCATATTTTTCCAGAATTAGTTATAGGAATAGTTCTATCTGTGGATAGTCAAGCTAGTAGAAACTGAAAACTAATATTAGAGAATAACCTGATTACAAGGTGCAAATATATGACATCAAAAACCCCTCCAGATAATCGGCAAGATGAAACTAAATATGACCCAGAAGATAATCCTGGGACTCAAACAACTGTTCCCACTACAGAGGAAGGAGATACATCTGTTGATGAGAGATATCGGATGACTGGACAAGAATCAGGTACAGAAACTCGTCCTGGTGCTGAACCTGAAGCGCCTGGAGGTACTGTTACAGTTCCTGGTCTTCCCAATCAAGGGACAGAATCTCGTTAAGATGATTATTGAACTTTTGAGAATCCCCAAAATTAAAGCTTTGGGGATTTATACTTTACCTAAATTCCTATAAATTGACGTTTAATAAGCAGCGTAGTTTATGTTCTGTCTGCTGTATTTGTGCAATTGTATTCCCTGAAATTATACCGTATATTTCTGTATAAACTTGTTCTGAGTCACTTTTTTTCTAGAGCAGACAAAATCATCAAATCTTTGCTATCTAATTCTGCCTTTAAATTCACAAGAATTGATTCTAATGAGCCAATTATCCGGTAATTACTAAAATATTTAGCTACGTCTTTTCCTAACTTCAATAGAGTATGGCGTTGCAAACAAAGCGGAGTTGAGCCGTTGACTCGGAAATTAACATCAATTACATACATCTGTCCGTCTTTATTTTCTAAAACGTCAAAACCGATAACACCAAAATACTTCTGCTGGTGAGCATACTGACCAATAGCAGCAATCATCTTTGTGAATCGATTCATGTCTGTTTGACGGTAGTGAATAATACCACCTAAATAGTTACCCTCAGAAGTAACAAGTTGCTTTGTAGTGCCAATGAGTTTGATATCACCTTTTTTACTTACATAAAACTGCACACAGTAATTTTGTACAACATTTTTGATGAATTCGGAAACAATAATCGTATTGAGCAACTTAATATTGAGATATTTTCTTAATTCTTCCCAGCAGTAATTCAAATCGTTGGAGTTATTAATAATATAAGTTCCTTCTCCAGATAGGCCATGAGAGGTTTTGATTAAATAGGGAAATTTTTCTGGTAGGTGAATATCTTCAAGATTAACTTGGTCAATATGATAAGTTTTATATTGCGGATGTGGTACTCCTAGTTCGGCTAACGTCGCTTTGTTAAGCAAGTGGTAGTGGGTATCTGGATGAACAGCGTGTTTTTCTCTTTTGAGGTGATCAAAGGGAAATAAAGTGATCAGTTTGTCAAAGTATTTACTATGATTTAACTCATCTAGATATTGCGATCGCGCTATCACCTCTATGTTCTCATAGTTAAACCCAAAATGCTCCCGCCAGTAATTCACTAACAACTGTGGTGGTGGACTGGTAACAATTCCAGGAATCGCATTACCCAAAACAGCCAGATTTTTCCAAGGTTCTTGCTGAAAAATTTTATCGTAGGAAGTTTTAGTTGCTTCACTACTACCATCTTGAATAAAATATTTTTTCGTGTTGGGATAAGTAGCCCAACTAGCAGTCGCAGGATAATTCAAAATGAAGGCATAATCGCCATCTGAGATGTCTTCAGCAAACAAATCAGAAAAACAACTCCCTTGAAAGTAATCAAAGTTGTATTTTGAGTTCATATCTAAATATTAGGAATAGAGATGGCGGCTATATATGGGTATGATTCCAGAAAAAGACGGTATTATTTCCTAGTAAATACAGCTATCTTGTCCATTCTTTCATTTATATAAGCCACAGCCATATCCTGCGAATTATAAGCCCAACCAACTCTTCCTTGAGGATCTAAAAGAATACACCCAGCTTCTCCTTTAACTTTAGATTTCAAAGTGTCAATTGCCATTTGTGCTGCTTCATTCGGGTGTCTATCTCCCATCAAAAAATCGATCGCAGTTTTTGCCAAAACCACAGGAATAATTGATTCCCCATCACCTGTAGTTGAACAAGCTCCGAGGTTGTTATCAGCGTATAAACCACTACCAACTAACGCCGAATCACCCACACGTCCAGGTGGTTGATTGGCAAGTCCTCCTGTTGATGTTCCTGCAACTAACAATCCGTTATCATCAAGGGCGACACAGCCAACAGTAGCAGGACGATCTAAAACTGCCCCCTGTTCTTCCCACTCTTGTCGCTGTTCATCGGTGATGAGTTCGCTAGGCGCACACATTTCATCGCCATGTTCTGAGGCAAATTTTTCCGCACCTTTTGAGACTAACAGCATAGATTGGTTAGCCATAACTTTCCGTGCTACTGAGATGGGATGACGTACCTTCTGCACAGCTGCTACTCCCCCCCAACCATAGCTGCTCCCCTCCATTATTGCCGCATCTAAGAAGACTTCGCCTTCAGTATCAAGAGTTGCACCAATGCTGGCGTTAAAAATTGGGTTATCTTCAAGCACACGAATAGCCGCTTCAACTGCATCTTGAGCATTTCCCCCACCAGTTAAGATGCTCCAACCTGCTTCTGCGGCGGCCTGACAACCTTCAATGTTAGCTTTGGCTTTATCTTCCGAGATGGTTTTTGCTCCACCGTGAACAATAATACTTAGCACCATAATTTTCCTTTTACACCTACTAATATCTGAAACTGTTTTAAAAGGAATTAGTCTATATTTACGTGTTTTTTATTTATAAGTGAATCTCCCAAACGAAACAAGTTAATATACTTGTTCTATCTCCCAAAAGAAAGCTTTATATAATTCTTGATAACAAGCAAACTTAGCTATTAACTAAGCAACTGTAAAATTATAAGTATCACCGTGGTTTAAATATTTGATTTTATGTTCTAAGCCTGCTTGTAATACTGCTTTTTGAAAATCTTCCAGAGCCGATTTGAAGACAGTATAATCATTGAAATGAATTGGTATAGCTGTATTTGGAGCAATAATTTGAACTGCTTGTACACCTTGTTTTGCATCCATTGTTAGCAAGATACCAAAAGCCATTGTGCCACCCAGATGTAGCAAAGCTAGGTCAATATTGGGATACCGTCGGGGAATTTCGTAAAGCTGTTGATGGATAAGAGTATCACCTGTAATATAGAGGCGAAACTTTGTTTCTGCCTTGGGTGTTTGAAACTCTAACATACTACCCATTACAGGTGGTAGCAATGCTTTTAAAATACCAGGCCCGTGTATTCCAGGCATGGCAGTAATGCAGAGGTTGGCATCACCTTTGGCAACAGTTAATGTTTCCCAAGTTTTGAGGTGTTGAGGTGAGTTGAAACCTTTTTGTTTAAGTTTAGTTGCTGCGTGATGTGTGGTAATTATAGGTAGATTTTTATCGAGTTTTGCTGCTGCTATCGAATCAAAATGATCTTCGTGCATGTGAGACAGTACAACTAAATCTAATGGCGGTAACTGCTCAATATCTAATGCTGGGTTAGTAAGGCGAGTTGAACTAATACCATAACCTAAATGTATATGATCACCTTGGTGGAGAAAGTTAGGATCTGTAAGGATTGTGAACCCTGCGTAACGCAGTAGCACAGTTGCAGTGCCAATGAAAAAAAATTGAACCGTTTTCAAAGTTTGCTGGTGTGCTATCTGCGGGTAGAATAATTCTTTCTGCTTCCTCCATAATTTACCTTATTATGTTTTTAAATTTGAGTATGAGCATGAGCGATCGCACTCAAAAATTATGCTGATTTTTTACAATATCAACTAGCAAGCTCAGATATTTAACTTCAAAATCACGATTAATTTATTTTGATAAATGTTAAAAGCTTAGGTTTCTAACTGAAGTTAGAGAATTGACAATTTTTCCTTCTCGCTTCAGTATGAGATAAATATTTGTCTCACGCAAAACGGCTTCTCAAAGAGTAGGCGCAAATAAAGACGCTAGAATCATGACTTTCTGGCTTATACCATTTCACGAAAATCTTGAGACAAATTCATTGGTTTTTAATTCTTTTTCCCTGCTCCCTGCTCCCCATTTGTATCAAACTTAAAGTGAAACGGTATTAGGCATCCACCTACTCCCACCCTTTACAGATCATTTCAAAAATAAAACCGGATTCCTATATTACATATCTTGTTGATATGTCGTTAATAATGCAGGAATATGATCATAACCATCCACGCCAATGATTGCCATAATTTTAGGGCGGTGTTGTTGTAACAAATTTTGGAATGCTTCTTTGCCGATTTGTCCTTGCAAAATTGTTAATAAACCTGCTGGTTGTTTCCATTCCGTAGAAGCAATCTGCTCTAAAAGATACATACCTAAACTACCAGTGTAAATAACTTTTTCGGCATTTTGTAATTGATAATAAGCTTCGGCTAAGTATGCTAAGTTTCTGCCTTGAAGATATAAATCTCCACCAGTTTGGGCTGTTTTAAAACCGTCTTCTAAATATTTAATTGCCGTTTGAGCTTGGTCAATTACCAGATAAGCAATGCCTAAACTACTCAAACACAAAGCTTTACTTTGAATATCTCCTAATCTTTCTAATAACTTTAAACCTTGTTCTAAATAATTAATTGGCATCTCATAAGTTTCGGGTTCAACTTGTTCTAGTTGTTGTGCCTGCATAACTTCGCTGTAACCAAGATTTACCAAAGCGTTGGCTTCACCATTGCGATCGCCTGCTTGCCGACTCAAGATTAAAGCGCGTTGGCTATAATTAATCGCCTCGCCATAATCTTTTTCTTGTACATAAGTCCGGCTGAGGTGGTTGAGGTTGGCAATTTCGCAGGGGCGATCGCTTGCATTTCTGGCTATATCTAATGCTTGCAGGTGAAAGTTAATCGAACGCTGATATTGTCCTAAAGCCCGTTGCGAATAACCCAACAGTGTCAAAATCCTCGCTGTTTCTTGGGTTCCTTCGACTTGGCGCAAAGGTTCATCTAAATAATCTAAGGCGTTTCTTAAATAACTCCCCGAAAATGAGGCAAATATCCCACCATAAAGGGGAAAATAAGGACGTTGGGCAAAATTTCGCAGAATTTGCAACATCATTTGCGAACCTGCATTACCCAATCTCGCTGCCGTATTACCAAAACCACTGGCTAACTGACTCCAAATCACCGCAAAGGTCAAATAAGTCGAAATTGATAATTTTGAGCCTGCTTGCACATTATATGGTTGTTGGTCAAACCAGTTGACTAAACCACGTTGCAAATACTGTAATATCAACGCTAATTCTACCCAGTCACTCAGAGTAACATGGCTTTGCTGTTCGGCAAATTCAATTGCCGATTGTTCTAAAGCTAAAGTCCGAAAGAATCTTTGGGGAAACTCACTGTTAACTTTCTTTGCCCAAGTTGCCCAAGGGCCGTTTTCTCCCGGTACACCGCCAAATCCCAAGTCTCGATTTTGTTCGTACATCCAACTAATCAAATGATCTTGGAGTCTTTGCCAAGAAACTAAACCACGGGTGATACCTTGTGATATTTGGTCAATATCCGGATCTAATTGAGCAAATTGCTGTAAACCTTTGGCTAACTGCTGTAATTGTGATGAATTGAGTGGTTGTTTTTGATTGGGATCTGTGAAACGCAACAATGTAGTGAGGCGTTCATCGGCGGAGGCTGTGGTAATTTCTCGCACTGCTGTAGCGATCGCTTCTATGGCTTTGTTTTGTTCTGCATAACGTTGCCATTGATTTTGAATTGTTTTAATTGCTCTGAGACTGCGGTTAGCTTTAGCTTTTTTGAGTTCATCCTGTTCGCTATCCACCTGATATTGAATGGTAGTGGAGCGATCGCTCAACGCCAACTCAAATATTTCCCCCGTCCCCGATGTGATACCTTTTTGCAACATCTGGTACACCATCTCCACCGAACTAACTTTGCCCTGGAGGGTGAGTTGGACAATTTCGTCAATTAAAGCGAGGTAGCGATCGCGCAATGGCAGAGAGTCTGACACTTTAGCTTTGGGATAACTTTACACTAATTTCCATTTTAATGTGAGGCGCAGAAATCAGAACTTCAAGATTTAGCAGATATCATTCCTCCAGCTAAAAAAACCTGCTCAACTGTTAAATTCAAATCAGGGAAAGTTGGGGATTGAATGCGATCGCCTTGCCGGAATTTGTTAATTTGATACTCACCATCTTCTAAGCAGCAAACTAAAATTGTTGGTTGTTTGGGTTTCCCAATATATTCTCTGCCACCCAACACCGCATAATCTACAATCCAGTACTCAGAAATTCCCATTTCTTCATAGTCAGTATAGAACTCAGATTTGATTTTGAAATACACCTTGTGGAATGACACAGCTAGATTTGTGTAATAACCGAAATTCCATCCGCGTTTATCTGCGGTTAATTTTATCTCAGATTTCGGCAATCAACCCGAATTTCTATATCTGCCTGAATATTGACAATTTTGGATATATCCCGTGATATTTGGGAATCCTAAACATAACAGTTTGGTGACTAATGATGGTTAGGCTGACAAAGAAATCGGTCAAAGAGTTATTTTCTCGCTCACTCACTCATGACATACTCCTGAGTATGGCAATCAGAATTTTAGCTGTTGTGATTGTTTCAGCCGGACTTAGTTACCTGCATTTGATGTCCACACTGGAATTTCAAACCCGCGAACAATTACAAAAGTATGTTTTGGAGCGAGGACGGCGAGAAGAAAATTTATTTCAATTAGCACAAGATAACCATCAGATATTAAAAAAAGCATTATTAAAACGACTAGAGCCGATAAATAATCAAAGCTCACGGGAGGAATTTAATAATTTATTGCACTTATGGTCTGATGGCACAAGACGTAACTTTCTTGAAAACCGACCTGTTAAAGAGTTCGATACAGAGCAGTATCCCTCAGTTTTTATCGGTAAACAAGTCCCAAACATGGCAGAACTTCAGCAGCGAGTACTAGTCTTTTATGAATTAGTAAACAGTTATGGGCCAGCCTGGAAAAATCGTTTTATTGATACTTATATTATGTCCAGTGAAAACTTGATAGTCGCTTACTGGCCGAATGTACCTTGGGGTATAGAAGCAAAAGCAGATTTATTCATCCCTAATGAAGAGTATTTCTATGTTGCTGACAAAAAACATAATCCTGCCAGAAGAACTGTATGGACAGGGCTTTATTTTGATGTTGTCACAAAACAGTGGTATGTTTCTGTGGAGACACCAGTAGACGATCGCTCTGGTAATCATATTGCCACCATTGGGCATGACATTATTCTCAACGAATTGATGACACGCACTATCAACGACCATCTACATGGGACGTATAATCTGATTTTTCGCGGCGATGGACGTTTGATTGTGCATCCTAATTATCTGCCGCAGATTCAAGAAAAATTGGGACATTTCAACATTTTGAATGCTAGTGATGCACATTTACAACGGATTTTTCATGCCAGCGCCAATCTGCCATCACAGGCAGCAGTAATTGATAATTCCCATGACAATGAATATCTGGCAGTCACCAAACTAAATGGCCCAGATTGGTATTTTGTAACTGTCTATCCTAAATCACTGTTATCAAAAATTGCAGGTAATAATGCTAATTTTGTGCTGATAGTGGGATTAATTTCCCTCATACTAGAAATTGTTTTATTATTCTTTGTTTTGTATCAGAAAGTTACCAGACCCCTAAATAAATTAGTAGTAGCGACTAATCAGGTTTCTAAAGGAAATTTTAATCTTAATCTTGATACTAACTTACCAAACGAATTAGGGGTGTTGGCAACTTCTTTTACTAGCATGGCTAGTCAATTGCATGAATCTTTTGCACTTTTGGAAAAAAGCAATGAAGAACTAGAAATGCGAGTGCAAAGTCGGACAGATGAATTATTTCAAGTGCTTCAGGATTTGCAACAAACTCAGTCTCAATTAATTCAGACTGAAAAAATGTCTAGTCTAGGACAACTAGTGGCGGGAGTTGCCCACGAAATTAACAACCCTGTGAATTTTATTCATGGCAATATTGCCCATATTGATAGTTACACTCAAGATTTGCTGAAATTAATTCAGGCATATCAGTTACATTGTTCTCATCCACCCGCAACGCTGCAAGAAACTTTGGATGAGGTTGATTTTGACTTTCTCAATGAAGATTTGCCCAAGCTATTGCAATCCATGAAAGTTGGTACTGACCGGATTCGGCAAATTGTTTTATCTTTACGCAATTTCTCTCGCCTGGATGAATCTGAATTTAAACCTGTTGACATTCACGAAGGTATCGAAAATACTTTGCTGATTTTGCAACATCGCCTCAAGGGTAATCCAGAGTTTCCCGCCATTGAAGTAGTGAAAAATTACGGACAGTTGCCTTTAGTTGAGTGTTATGCTGGGCTACTCAATCAAGTGTTTATGAATTTACTGGCGAATGCTATTGATGCTGTAGAAGAATCAACCCGAAAACAGACAAACACCAAAACCCAAGCCCCGATAATTTGCATTTCTACGCGGGTGAGGCTAATCATCAGGTACAAATTGCGATCGCCGATAATGGCTTAGGTATCCCTGCAACTGTAAAGTCACGCATTTTTGACCCTTTCTTCACTACAAAACCCATTGGCAAAGGTACAGGTTTGGGTTTATCCATCAGCTATCAGATTGTCACAGAAAAGCATCACGGTCAGATGTTCTGCGATTCTACCCCTGGAGAAGGTACGAAATTTGTGATTGAAATTCCCATTACCCAACCTGAGAATTAGTAAGTATTAAATTAGAATTATTAGCGGACTTTTAGGATGTTTTTATCTCACGCAGAGGCGCAAAGAGTGAAAGTTTGGGATATTGAATTTGAAAGTTTCACAGTTCTGATTTATAGCCTTTCTTAACCTAGTGAGGTACAGACAAACACAATTCACCGCAGATAAACGCAGATAGATTTGTCCTTCAGTCAACTAGTAAACGCTATAGCAATACTGGGAAGATGAGAAAAATAGATACAAAAAGCCTTTTACCAAATGATGAATTTTCTCACCTTCCGACTAACAAATTATTAGAAATCCTTGAAAGTGGTTTGTTGTTAGAAAGAGGACGTGCTTTGTTTATGCTGGCGCGACGTTCTGGAAATGATCAGGAAATTAGTCGCATAGTTGTACAAGAAATATGTGAGCCTAAAAATAGAAACTCTAAAACAATTGGTATAGTTTCCATTTCTTTTTTAGGTATTGCTGGCTTATTAGAAGCGGATACTGACAATACAAAAGAGACTGTCAAGCATCTGATCGAATCATGGACAGAAGCAGAACGTAGTGATTTGCTTGTATTTTTACAGTTAATGTATCCCAGCGATTTTATTTCCTCAATTACCTAATTAACTGCGCCGCCAAATTAAAAAACTGACGACACAATCCCCTGGTAACTAAAATTGTTGTCAGCAAATTAGCTACTGCAACCATAAACACAATCAAAATTTCGTAAGATACTGCATCTAAAGGGTTGACTCCGCCTAATAACTGTCCGGCTGTGATGCTGGGAAGTGTCGCCATCCCAATCAGCATCATTTGATTAATCGTGGGAAGCAATGCAGCGCGAATGGCTTCTTTACGGTATTGATTGACGGCTTGTTGCGGAGTTGCGCCTAAACTCAAGTGAGTTTCGATTTCCCCAGAGGAATTATTGATGGTACTAACCAGACGTTCACCTGCGATCGCAGCTGCATTCATCCCATTACCAATGATGATTCCCGCTAGGGGGATTATATAGCGGGCTTCAAACCATCTCTCTGGTTGCAAAATTAATAAGTAAGTGTAAAAAAGCGTGAAAGCGGTACTCACTAAAATTGCTCCCCAAACCACAGGTAAGACGAGGGGAATTTTCTGGCTGATGCGATTTCGGGTGACAATGGCGGTAATTGTCAAGATAATTGCTAAAGTCACCAAAACTGCCCCAGGATGATTGACAGCAAAGATAAAGTCGAAAATATATCCCAATACCAGCAGCTGTAAAATTGTTCTGCCTGTGGCAATTGCCAAGTTTAACTCTAATCCTAATTTTTCCCAGGCAGATAAACCAATAGCGATCGCCATTAACCCCACAGCAAAGGCTAAATCAGCTAAATCTAGTTTGATTAATTCCTGCACAGTTTTTTACCTCCTGGGAAAGTGGTGAGTGCTGAACAAGGGAGACAAGGTAGAAACGTTTATACAGCAAATTAGGACTGACATTTGATTTGGGGGAAAAATACACTTTCTTACTCCCTACTCCTCACTCTCTGCCTATCGCGCTTGTGGTGTGCTTCGCGCACCACACAAGTAAATTCAAAAATCAAACTGGATTGCTGCATCTCATAAAATGAGTGCTTGCAAGTCTTGTGTATTGACACTTTATCAGAGTGGACTAATTACGAATTACAAATTACAAGTTACAAATTAGTATGATATTTTTACCCATACAATAATTTTCAGTAATAACCCTTTTTGATGCGTATCCAGGGCGACAGTCTATTAATCAGCTTTTTGTCAAAAAGTCAAGTAGCTAAACTCGACTGTCGAATTGCATCCTTTGTATTTTCAAATCACATAAAAACTCATGTTCCAAAGCGTAAATTCTGTTCCTGCTTTTGATATCAAGCAGCAATACGTCACTATCGAAGCAGAAGTAAGTGCAGCAGTGCTAGAAGTTTTAGCATCTGGACGTTATATTGGTGGCCCGATCATTGAAAGCTTTGAGCAAAAATTTGCAGCCTATCATGGTGTTACTAATTGTATAGCTTGTAACTCTGGAACTGATGCGCTCTACTTAGCACTGCGGGCTTTAGAAATTGGTGCAGGCGATGAAGTGATTACTACACCGTTTACCTTTATTGCGACAGCCGAGGTGATTAGTGCGGTGGGAGCCAAGCCTGTTTTTGTAGATATAGACATTAATACATATAACTTAGATTTGCGACAAATCGCGGCGGTGGTTACTCCTAAAACTAAGGCTATTATTCCGGTGCATTTATTCGGACAGTCTGTGGATATGACAGAGTTGATGGCGATCGCTCAAAAGCACAATTTAGCAGTGATTGAAGATTGCGCTCAAGCTACAGGCGCAGTTTGGGATAATCGAAAAGTTGGTAGCATTGGGCATATTGGTTGCTTTAGTTTTTACCCTACTAAGAATCTGGGTGGTTGTGGTGATGGTGGAGCAATTACAACCAATGATTCAGAATTAGCTGCAAAAATGCGAGTAATTAAAGAACATGGGCAAAGAAATCGCTATTACTACGAGGAAGTTGGGGTAAATAGTCGTTTAGATGCTATCCAAGCCGCAATTTTGCAAATTAAACTGCGTTATCTCGATAATTGGAATCAAAAACGACAGGCGATCGCATCTTACTACCAAAAATTCCTTAGTCAAATTTCTGGGATTTTCGTACCGGAAGAACTTCCTGGTGGCGAGAGTGTCTGGAATCAGTTCACAATTCGCGTAGTCAGTGAATCTCGCAATGGTGCTAGTGCTTCTCGTCGAGATTGGGTAAAAAATCAATTACAAGAACGGGGTGTCAGTTCAATGGTTTACTACCCTTACCCACTACATTTACAGCCAGTGTATAAACATTTAGGCTATCAACCAGGACAATTACCAGTAGTTGAGCAAACCTGTCATGAGGTTTTATCTTTGCCAATGTTCCCAGAACTAACAACCCAGCAGCAGGATCAGGTGATTTATGCGCTGAAGGATTGTTTGGTTTAAGGGAGTGGGGAAGTAATTTACTAGTACAACAAGGCAAAAGTAAAAAGGCAAAAGGAAAAAGAAATAATAACGATAAAACAAGCCTTTTAGCAATTCCTTATGGTCTGTTTATTTCAGCCGACCTGTACTAGTCATCAATACTTTTCAAATATAAAGTTGGGTCATCCTAGATTAAGATCCCCCCGCCTGCGGCGACCCCCTTAGAAAGGGGTAAACGAAAAAATAGCCCCCCTTTTTAAGGGGGGTGGGGGGATCAACAAAAACTCATAACGGTAAACTGAGAAGTATTGATTGACTACTCCCTACTCATTAGACGATCGCGCGGTTGTTAGCAGTCTCTAATGCTTCTACTAAACCACGTACAGCAGCAATCATCGCCACTTCGCTATTGAGTTGGTTGATGGCAGAACCGACACCAACACCAGCCGCACCAGCTGCGATCGCTAAAGGTGCAGTAACGTTAGAAATGCCGGAAGCGCACAATACGGGTACAGACACAGCGCGAGAAATTTCGTAAGCTGCTGCCAAAGTGGGAGCAGCTTTTTCAATTAATCCTAAAGTACCAGAGTGAGCAGGTTGACTGCTGGTTCCGCCTTCGGTTTGGATGATGTCAGCACCAGCTTTGACGAGTTCTTCTGCTAGTTGTACTTGCTGATCTAGTTCCAGGATGTGAGGAACTGTTACAGATAAGGTGATTTCTGGTAAAAGTGCGCGGGTTTGCTGAGTCAAGGCTAAAACTTCCTCAGCTTCAAATCTGCGTCCTTGAGCGTAGAAGGAATCAAAATTGCCAATTTCAATTAAATCTGCACCAGCCACCACAGCTTGGACAAATTTTTCTGGTTCAACTGCTGATACACAAACTGGTAAATTAATCAAGCTTTTAGCCATTGCTACTAATACTGGATCAGCAGCGATATCAACAAAAGTCGCACCACCAATTTCAGCAGCTTTAATAATAGCAGCCACGCGATCGCCATCAAAGTTATGCAAACCGCTAATTACTTTCAAAACGCGGCGGTTGGTAAATGCACGTTCTAGAGCAGAATGTATTGTCATAGTTCGTCTTTTGCAGCTACGAAGGTAGGAATATTTTTACACTACTGCGCGTTTGGGGCTAGGGGGTAGTTAGCAGTTCAAGACAGAATTTAGATGTTGAGGCTGGGGTGCAAGGGTGCAGGGGAGATAAATTCTACCTATATTCACTTTTCAAATGTCTGGAAAGTTTTAATACTTACATCCAGTCTATTACTTCAGATAAATTGTTAGCATTCTAATGTTTAGATAAACTAACATAAAGCTTAACTAATAAACTAGACATTTTTGCGGAAAACACGAGCCACTCTGTGTGAATATGAGTCGTTTAGCTTCTGTCTTAATTACAAATCCTGTGTTGCAACTTCTGCCCAAGAGTTTGAGCGATCGCAGCTTACTGCCCACAAGGCGGTTATGGCTACTGATGCTAAGTTTAGCTTGTTTCTGTTCTGCTTGTGCTAAAGCTTCGGAAGCCCAATCAGCAGGGAAAGACGCAGGGAAAAAAACGCCCTGTACCTGTGATGGTTGCGGCTGCTACTCAAAAAACTATACCCATCTTGATTAAAGCCACAGGTACAGTAGAATCATATTCTACAGTATCTGTCAAGTCACAGATTGGAGGACAGTTAACGGGAGTGTATTTCCGCCAAGGACAGAACGTCAAAAAGGGGGATTTGCTGTTTCAGATCGATTCCCGTCCCCAGCAAGCAGCATTGATGCAAGCGATGGCGGCAAAAGCCAAAGATGTAGCTTTAGTCAAGCAATCTGAGGCGAATGTTACCAAAGCGATCGCTCAAGTCAACCAAGCCAAAGCCACAGTCTTGAAAGATGTCGCCCAGGCGAATAACGCCAATGTCCAGGCGCAACGCTATACCGGGTTGCTAGAACAGGGTGCGATTAGTAAAGAACAGGCAGAACAATACCAAACCAGCGCCACGGCTCAAAAGGCAACCGTCAAAGCAGATCAAGATGCAGTAGCTAATGCCCAAGCAGCAGTAGAAGCCGCCAAGGCAGATGTAAAAAACGCTCAAGCAGCAGTCCTCGCAGATGAAGCCGCAATTGATAGCGCCAAAGTTCAACTTTCTTATAGTTCTATTTATTCGCCCATTACCGGACGCACAGGCAGTCTTAAGTTAAATCAAGGTAATTTAGTCACCGCCAATTCCACAGATCCCTTAATTACCATCAGCCAGATTCGCCCGATTTATGTAAACTTCTCGATTCCGCAGCGAATGTTGCCAGATTTGAAAAAGTACACCAGCAACAACAAATTAGAAGTTGATGTGATACCGCCTAAAGATTCAGGAAATCCTGTACATGGCTATTTAACTTTTGTTGACAGTGGCGTAAATACTCAAACTGGGACAATTCAACTCAAAGGCACATTTAGCAATGATGACGAGCGATTGTTACCAGGACAATTTGTGAACGTTGTTCTGAAATTATCTGAGATACCCAATGCTGTGACTGTACCCACCAAAGCCATCCAAGCCGGACAGCAACAGCAATTTGTGTATGTAGTCAAACCAGATAACACAGTAGAAATGCGTCCTGTAGTTGTGGGAGATGCAGTCAATAATGAAACTGCGATCGCTCAAGGCATCAAACCAGGCGAGCAAGTAGTCATCGACGGACAATTCAACCTTGTACCAGGGGCAGCAGTGCAAGTTAAGCAGGGATTAGGAGGAGGCAGAGGGCAGGAGGCAGGAGGCAGGAGGTAAAAACACTACTCCTAGCATTCAGGCTCTCAAAAGAAATGTCCTAATTCAAATGCTCTTGGCTATAAAAAATAGGAAAATCTATGAATATTTCTGAGTTATTTATTCGTCGCCCAATCATGACGACTTTGGTAATGATTGGCGTTTTGATTTTCGGGCTGATGAGTTACCGAATGTTACCTGTAAGCGACTTGCCGAATGTGGATTTTCCCACAATTCAGGTGAGTGCTAACTTGCCGGGGGCGAATCCAGAGACAATGGCGGCATCGGTGGCAACACCACTAGAAGCACAATTTTCGAGTATTGCTGGTTTGAGTTCGATGAACTCTACTAGTTCCTTGGGTAGTAGTCAGGTAACACTGCAATTTGATTTAAGTCGAGATATTGATGGGGCTGCCCAAGATGTGCAAGCTGCGATCGCCAAAGCAACACGGCAATTACCTGCGGATATGCCCAGCCCCCCATCCTACCGCAAGGTGAACCCGGCAGATCAGCCCATCCTCTACATCTCCCTAAATTCTGCTGTTCTGCCCTTGTCCACCGTAGACAAGTATGCAGAGACGCAACTGGCACAACGTTTATCAATGGTGAATGGGGTAGCGCAGGTGCAAGTCTACGGTTCCCAAAAGTACGCTGTCAGAGTTTTGCTTGATCCTGAATCTCTCAGTGCCAAAGGTATAGGTGTTGATGAAGTTGCGGACGCTATTAGTAAAGGGAACGCCAACATCCCTACGGGGACACTTTACGGTCAAGAGCAAAATTATACAATTCAAGCCAACGGACAACTCAATGATGCGGCTGCCTATCGTTCCTTAATTGTCAGTTATCAAGGCGGTGCGCCAGTCCAACTCGGAGAAATTGCCCAAGTCTTGGATAGTGTAGAAAATGACAAAGTTGCGAGTTGGTATTTTACTAAGACAGAAAAGGCGAAGCAAAAATCTAATGCTGGTGTACGGGCAATTGTTTTAGCGATTCAAAAGCAACCAGGAACTAATACCGTCGAAGTTGTGGAAGCGATTAAAAAACTGCTACCCAAATTCCGCGAACAAATACCCGCAGCCGTGAATATGGAAATTCTCTACGATCGCTCCCAAGCTATCCGCGAATCGGTTGATGATGTCCAGTTTACGCTGTTATTGACTATTGCTTTGGTTGTGTTGGTAATTTTCTTATTTCTTCGCAACCTCCGGGCGACAATTATACCGAGTTTGGCAGTACCTTTATCTTTAGTTGCCACCTTTGGCGTAATGTTACTGCTGGGTTTTTCTCTTGATAACCTCTCACTGATGGCGTTGACTCTTTCCGTCGGGTTCGTGGTGGATGATGCGGTAGTGATGCTAGAAAATATCGTCCGTCACATGGAAATGGGTGAAAGTCGCTTGCAGGCAGCGTTGAATGGCTCACGGGAAATTGGCTTTACAATTTTGTCCATGACCATTTCCTTAGTCGCCGTGTTTATTCCGGTACTATTTATGGGCGGGATTTTAGGGCGATTATTCCGCGAGTTTGCTGTAACTATCAGCGTGGCGATTTTGGTATCGGGAATAATTTCACTAAGTTTGACACCAATGCTGTGTTCTCGATTCTTGCGTCCACCCCATCACCAGCAAGAAGACGTAGCAGAACCAGTGAAAAAAGGTTTCAAAGGCAGAATTCAAAGATTTAACCGGGGACTTTATAATACTTCCGAATTATATTTCGATGTTATGTTGGGTGGGTATGAGTGGAGTTTAAAGCGATCGCTCAAATATCATCGCACGACAATGTTTATCTCTGGGGCAATTGTTGTCGCCACAGTTTATTTATTCATGATTGTGCCGAAAGGCTTTATTCCCACTGCGGATGTGGGACAAATCACCGCCTCTACCCAAGCCGCCGAAGATATCTCCTTTGATGAAATGGTAAAACATCAACAGGCAGTAGCGGCGATCGCAGATCGTGACCCAAATATCAGGGCGATTAACTCCAGCGTCGGTGCAGGAGGGGCAAATTCTTCTAGTAATACTGGGCGCTTATTTATTAGTCTCAAACCCCGTGAAGAACGTAAATTGAGTGCTGATGAAATTGTCCAAGAACTGCGCCCAAAACTATCGCGCATCCCTGGAATGAAGGTTTTTTTGCAAAACCCACCAGCGATTAATATTGGCGGACAACAAAGCAAAGCCCAATATCAATTCTCATTACAAAGTCCCAATATTCAAGAGTTATATCAATATGCGCCAACTTTAGAAGAAAAACTCCGGGGATTACCTGATTTACAAGATGTCAACAGTGATTTGCAAATCAAAAACCCTCAAGTGCAAGTTGACATCAACCGTGATCAAGCTGCATCTATGGGGCTAACAGCCGAACAAATCGAAACAGCCCTGAGTAATGCCTACGGTACACGACAAGTTTCCACAATCTACGCTTCAGATAGTCAATATCAAGTGATTATGGGAGTTGAACCCAAATATCAGGGAGATCCCAGCGCCTTAGAATTGTTGTCAATTCACTCCCCGACTGGACAATTAGTACCCTTAAACGCCGTCGCTACCATCTCTAAAGGTGTGGGGCCTTTAACTATTAACCACTCAGGACAGTTAGCTTCTGTAACTATTTCCTTTAACCTCAAACCCGGTGTATCTCTTGGTAGCGTCACTGAAAAAATTGAACAAATCGCCCGTCAAACATTACCCGCGAGTATTACTACAGGTTTCCAAGGTTCTGCACAAGCATTCCAGTCTTCCTTACAAGGGTTGGGATTATTGCTATTGGTGGCGATTTTAGTAATTTATATTGTGTTGGGAATTCTCTATGAGAACTTTATTCACCCTTTGACAATTCTTTCGAGTTTGCCTTCCGCTGGATTTGGGGCGTTGTTAACCTTGTTGTTATTCCAAGTTGATTTGAATATCTATGCCTTTGTTGGCATCATCCTGCTAATTGGAATTGTGAAGAAAAACGGCATTATGATGGTTGACTTCGCCATAGAAGCCCGACAAAGTGGTAAAACTCCTTATGATGCTATCTATGAGGCTTGTGTCGTCAGGTTTCGCCCCATTATGATGACCACAATGGCCGCTTTAATGGGAACTTTACCCATCGCCCTGGGATTGGGTGCAGGCGGAGATACACGCCGTCCCCTTGGTTTAGCAGTGGTTGGGGGATTGCTGTTTTCCCAATTTTTAACGCTGTATTTAACACCTGTGTTTTATACATATATGGAATCTTGGCAAAGCTTTATGAAAAAAACGCCAATGGCGCAAACAACCAGATTCTCATGCAGTGTAAAACTATAGCAGTCCTAAATCATTTGTAAACAACAAGATCCCCGACTTCTTCAAGAAGTCGGGGATCTAAGCCTCATTTTTAGTCTCTATCTAGTTAACATTAACAGAGTCAACTATTACCACCAAATCCGATTACCATTCTCGTCAACTCTGGCTTGACGAATCACATCAGAAATTTCTTCTGCATCCTTAACATGGTGCAGCGCCTTTTTCTCACCGTTGGGTTCTTCTACAACAAAGTATGTAGGAACTGTGATGTGATCGCCTGTAATATCTGGTGAATCAACAGCAACTTGTTTTGCTTTCTCTTCTACAGATTCAGGTTTATCTGAGATTCTGTCTCCTGGATTTGCTGTTAAGTTTCTTTCTTTAGCTGTTGGTTCTTCGCGTGAATGCCAATCTTTGCTAACAGGCTGTTCAATTTCTGCTTGATTATTTTCTGGTTGATTATTTTGATTTTCTAGTTCTTTAGTCATGGCTATTTCACAAATTAAAACTATGTATTTACTAACTTAATTTATAAAATTGCAGCCATGATTAATTCTTTCCTCAGAGAGAGTTTCTGATGAAATTAATAGTTACATATCTGGAGTTATATATTAGCTTCAATAGATAAAACTTTACCTCTTTCTTCAGAAATAGCCAAATAATTTATCACTACTACTTATCGACAGATTGCTATTGTTTAGGTGCAGTTGTTTTCATCAGTTGAAATGGTGTATATTTACCGCCCAAAGCTTCAACAATGGCGCGTGTATTTGCCTCCATCATTTTGATGTATGTTTCACCATCACTACCTTTTGCGCCAATTGAATCAGAGTAGAGTTGATGTGGTGCTAGTTTCACGCCTGCTTCTTGAGCTACGGTTTTAATTAAGGTGGGATTAATAGTAGTTTCGGCAAAAATTGCAGGTACACCTGTTTTTTTCACTGATTCTACTAATCTTTGTACAGTTTGGGCGCTTGGTTGTTCTTCGGTGCTGATGCCAATTAAAGTGCCTGCGATCGCAATACTATATGCACGTCCATAATATTGAAAAGCATCATGGGTTGTAATTAGTTTGCGTTTATATGGCGGAATAGTTTGAATTTGTTGATTTATCCAGGTATGCAGTTGTTTTAATTCATCGGTTAATTCTGCTGCGTTTTCGGTAAATTTTGCTTTATCTGCTGGCGATAACTCAATCAACGCATCTCGAATTACATTTACCATTGCGGCTGCATTTTCCGCACTTCCCCAAACATGGGGGTCTGGTACAATTTCACCTTTACCTTTATCTAACTCCAATGGTTTTACTACTTCCCCTACGGCTACCTTCTTTCCTTTTCCCGCCGCATTCATTAACTTAATTAATCCTGGTTCCAAGTTATAGCCGTTATACAAAATTAAATTAGCTTCTTCCAAAAATCGACTATCGGCGGGGACTGGTTCATAAACATGGGGATCAGCACCGGGTTTGAGGATTCCTTTGAGTTGAATTTCGTCACCGCCAACTTCTTGGGTTAAGTCTGCAATGATGGTGCTAGTAGCCACAACCCTCGGTTTATCACTACCTTTGGCAGTTGTGGAGTTGCTGTTGTTTTGACTACAACTAAACAAAGCCAATGGTAAAAGCATTCCCAGACACAGCCGAGAAATCAAGCTAAAAATTTCTGTTTTCTGACTAGGGATGGTTGGCTTTTGCTGGACGAGAACGCCCTCTATCTCAGGTATTACGCTCATTTATCTGTGACATTACTGCTTATTATAGATTTTTTCATATTTCTCTCATTTTTGTAGTAAGCTCAAGTAATAAATATGAAAATACCCTTATGGAAAACGTTTCTTTTTACGCCAACTTGGGACATACCCAAAAGATTGGTGAACGTTCTGCATCGTATATCAAAGCTATTGATATGAATTCAACAGATGCAATTTCTATAGCCCACTTGGGAGTACATTACCGGACTCAAGAAGCCTTGAGAGATATAAACTGTGTGATTCAACCGGGTAGATTAACAGGGATTTTTGGCCCGAATGGTGCTGGTAAAAGTACGCTAATGAAAGCAATGTTGGGCTTGGTTCCTGTTAGTAGTGGTGTGGTGAATTACCAAAACCAACCCTTGATGCAGCAAAAGTCAAAGGTGGCTTATGTCCCCCAACGCAGCCAAATTGATTGGACTTATCCCGCCACAGTTTGGGATGTCGTGATGATGGGAAGAGTCAAGAAAACAGGCTGGTTGCGTAGCTTTTCGGGAGTTAGTCGCCAAATCGCCAACAGCGCCTTAGAAAGAGTGGGGATGAGTGAATTTCGCGATCGCCCCATAGGACAATTATCAGGAGGACAACAACAACGAGTCTTTTTAGCCCGCGCCTTGACACAACAAGCAGACATCTTTTGTTTTGACGAACCATTGGTAGGGATTGATCAAAAAACCCAAGCCGTAATTTTTGAAGTCTTCCAAGAACTCGCCGCCGAAAATAAAATCGTCCTAGTCGTCAACCACGACTTAGGCGAATCCATCACCCATTTTGATGACTTGATTTTACTCAACCGCGAACTAATCGCCACAGGTTCCCGACAACAAGTCCTCACCGAACAAAACCTACATTTGGCTTACGGCGGTAAAGTTATGTACTTCTCCGACGCAGCTTAAAACTTCAACTCTCTTTCTTAGCGTACTTTGCGCCCTTTGCGGTTCGTTTAAATCTTTATGCTAGAAGCACTAATCGAGCCATTACAATATGGCTTTATGCAGCGATCGCTAGTGATTGCAATTTTAGTTGGTTTGTTGTGTGCAGTTGTGGGTAGTTACTTAATGGTGCAACGACTCGCACTGCTGGGCGATGCTATCAGTCATTCTGTTTTACCAGGATTAGCGATCGCCTTTATGTTAGGCGCAAATATTTTTGTTGGCGCATTTATCGCCGGGGTTTTGAGTACAATGGCGATTGCATGGATTAGGACGCGATCGCCAATTAAAGAAGATGCTGCAATGGGCATAGTTTTTTTCTGCATTTTTTCGCCCTTGGTATCACTTTAATTACAGTTGTTCAAAAAGATAACAAAATCGACCTGAATCACTTTTTGTTTGGCAACATTCTCGGTGTTACCGTTGATGAAGTGCGAGACACAGCAATCATTGCCACAATTGTTTTAGTAGTAGTAATTTTAATCTACAAAGAACTTTTATTTTACACCTTTGACCCTTTAGGCGCTCACGCCGCCGGTTTACCAGTAAATCGTCTCAACTTTGGATTAATGTTACTCATTGCTTTAACAATTGTCGCCAGTATGAAAGCTGTGGGTGTCATTTTAGTTCTATCGCTGTTAATTACTCCTGGTGCGACAGCTTATTTATTAGTCAAACGCTTACATGAAGTCATGATTTTAGGTGCAGGAATTGGGGTGTTTTCTAGTATTAGTGGAATGTATCTCAGTTACTTTTATAATTTGCCTTCCGGCCCGGCGATTGTTTTGGTAGTATCAGGTTTATTTATTTTGGCATTATTATTTAGTCCGAAGCATGGAGTTTTGATGCCAAGTGTGAATCGCAAGTAAGTTGTTTAACGCCAAAAACACAGAGTATTTCTCAAGTTATGACTTTTATTGATATACCAATCCTAAATAATTTACAAACGTCTCCACCTTGTCCCCCTTGTCTCTTTTGTTCCCATATCAAATAGGACTGCTATAGATATTTAATACTTCTTGAATAAACTTCTGCCATACTTCATTCGGAACCCAAATTTTATGTAAATCTTGTTCGGCTGCTGCATTATCTAACCCTTGATGTATGCGGCGAAAAAGATAGATAAAAGCCGAGACTCTCATATTAGCAGCGCAGTGAACAAAGATTTGCTTATCTGAATTGGTTTCCATGACACCAAAAAACTTTGTCACATCTTCCAGTGTCGGATTTTCCCACTCTACTGGAATGTGGACATACTGCATTGCTTGAGATTCGACAATTTCTTGTTCATTGGGTAAAGCATTACTTGATGTTGGTAAGGCTAGATTAACTATGAGTTGATAGCCTGCGGCTTTGATGGCTGCAAATTGTTCGGCGGTTGGTTGTCCTGAAGTGGCAATTGTATCTGATATTTGGAGAAAGTTGTAGATTTCTGCAAGATGAGTTTTGGCAGACATAAATCTTTATTGACTAAATAGCCCATAAGATAATTTATTTTCCCATTTATTGCCAGTTCTTTCCATGTATAGCAAATTGCCATATTGTGGTGTTATGGGACAAAAAGCAGTCATCTGAATTAACGCTTGAGAAAAATCATCCGAAAAACCTGGACGAGTGAATGTATAAAACATAGACCATCTATGATCATCTTGATTGAAAAGGTTGTCATACTCTGCGCTAGACAGTAAATTAACTTTGGGATTATTAATATATGAACTTAATAAGGAAGGTTGACTATTAATCGATATCCAATTATCAAAAGTTTCTTTTTTTAAATCAGGAAACCCTAATATTCTCATACCATACATTTCTGTTTCTTTTATCCGCAGATTTTCCCAAGTAATATCCTTAAGACTAGTTTGAGTAATCACTGAACCGGAATTTTCTAACAGATATTCTCCTGCAATATTGTAATCTTCAATTAAGGTCGAAAAAAGGTTTGTTTCATGTTGCGATCGCATATTTTCTTACTATTCTTTGATGGTTAAACAAAGTATGACAATATCTCCCTATGCAGAGATATTGTCAACCTTGATTAAGTTGTAACCGATTTTAAAACAAAGTTAATCGGTAATTACCGCGTTGGTTAGGATTACTAGAGGTCACAACTATATAATAAGTACCATCTTCAGGTAATCTCGCGCGGTCAATGAGGGTGCTATATTTACCATCGCGATCGCTATTAGCAGCAATCCTTTGTCCTTGAGAATTGAGTAAAACTATATAAGGCGAAAACTCTTCATTTACACTATCTACACGAATACTCACCAATTGATTTTTTGTTCCTTGAAATTGCGTCACATTGTAGGGAGTACCATTTTGTTTAATGACTAAGTTTTGCTGACTCAATTCTCCTGTTTCGTCTAAAATATAGCTGGCTCGATCATCTCGAATCGCCAGACTATAGCGACCTGTATCTCCAGGGTTTTGGCTAGTCACAGCAATTGTATATATACCCGCTACAGGTAAGCGTGCAAAGATAAAAGCATCCCTTTCGGTTTCACCACCACCTCGTTTGAGGATGACGTTATTATTGGGGTCGAGGAGAAACATATAAGGACGTAAACTTAAGTTATTAGAACGCCTTTGATCTGCACTACCTAGCAGACGAATTTGAATTAGTTGGTTTTCTCTACCCTCAAATTGATAGAAATGATATCGCCTACCTTGCGATTGAAAATCTCTTTTATCCAGAATACCGAAGGCAATATCAACAAAGTTGATTTTTTTATAAGCAGGTGTTCCAGAGGAAGCAGCAGCTACACCCCTAGAGTTTCTACCTCTACCTGAGTTAGTGTTTGGTGTTTGTCTTCTACCTGGAGTTGGTGATACAGACCGATTTTGTGATGGTTGCGTTGGGGAATTAGTTCCTCTAGAATTTGACCTTACAGGCGCTGGTTGCGGTGTGGGGTTACTGTTTCTGAGTGGAGAATTAGCAGGTGCTGGTTGCGCTGGGGAATTAGTTTCTCTAGGATTTGACCTTACGGGTGCTGGTTGCGGTGTGGGGTTACTTTCTGGTGGAGATGCTTCGGGAGTAGAATTAGTCGGTGCTGGTTGGGGAGTTGGGTTAGTGTCTGGCTGTGGGACACGCACTGGTAAAGGTGAATCAATAGATTGAGTGCGCTGTGGTGTTACAGGTGGTTCCGCAGCCGGAATTTGTTCAATACCTTGTTGTACTGCTTCTGGCTGGCGTTCATCGGGTGTTTTCGCAAGTTGAAATTGTCTAGAAAATGTAGGGATTTCTAAAGCAGAGATTGGCAGGATATGACTGGCGATCGCTACACTACTAATAGAAATCAATAAAGTCAAATTCATCCTTATGCGGGATTTGTGATTGCTTTTTCCTGCCATATTACACTCCTCTTTTTGCTTTTTATTAAGTTATCTCTGCCTATAGATGGATACGCTTTTAAATGAACAATAAGTAATTAAAAAATAATAAAAATTTTATTGGTCATAGTCAATACTCAGCACTGTCTTGGTAATGAATAGAGAACATACAATTGAGACAATACAAATTATCAACAATAGTTATAATACTACCAATAAACAAGAAAATTCGAGTATTGTCAATTTATAACCACTGATATAAGTGTATATTAATTATTTGATTGCTAGAAGTTTTCTAGCAACTTCATAGCAAAATTATACGTCATCAATTAACATAGATACAAACAGAAAATGGATTCCCAGTATGGTCTGCTGCTTGAATCCCGATTGCCCTGAACCGTTAAATTCAGATGAAAATCAGTATTGTCAAAGTTGCAATACACCATTAGTAAGATTATTGCGAGGGCATTATCGTGTCATTAAAGTACTATCAGATGAAGGTGGATTTGGCAGAACCTATCTTGCGGAAGATGCAGATAAACTGAATGAATGGTGTGTAGTTAAACAATTCGCACCCAAAGTTCAAGAAGCTGCTGCTATTAAGAAAGCAATTGCATTATTTCAAGAAGAAGCAAAAAGATTACAACATTTGGGAGAACATCCCCAAATACCTGCTTTATTAGCTTATTTTGAGCAAGATAATTATTTATTTTTAGTTCAACAATTTATTGATGGACAGAATTTACTCCAGGAATTACGTCAAGGAGTAACTTATAACGAAAACCAAGTTATGCGAGTTCTGCTCGATTTACTGCCTGTACTAAAATTTATTCATGATCGCGGCGTAATTCATCGAGATATTAAACCACAAAATATTATTCGTCGTCGCAGTGATGGCAAATTAATCTTAATTGATTTTGGTGCATCCAAGCAGTTAACAGCCACAGTGCATACTAAATTAGGCACAACCATTGGTTCACATGGTTATACTCCCATTGAACAAATGCAAGATGGTCAAGCTTATCCAGCTAGTGATTTATATAGTTTGGGGGTGACTTGCTTTTATTTGCTGACGGGAAATGCACCGTCAAAATTATGGATGCAGCAAGGCTATGGTTGGGTGACATCTTGGCGGCGATATTTACCGAATACACATACAGGTCGGATAGCTATAGGCTCAAAGTTAGGGAAAGTTTTGGATAAACTGCTGACTACAGATATCAGACAACGTTATCAAACAGCCGAACAAGTCCTACAAGACTTGAAAAAACAATCCTTAGCATCTCCAACATCAACTAGCTTATTTGTATCTGCACCAACTTTACTAACGGTTCCAGGAAGCCAGCAGAGGTTATTGGCGTTCAAAATCAATGACAACTGGCAAAAGTTACTGCTCGTCAATGTTGTCGTAATACTGTTGGGATTAGGCGGAATTTGGTATTTTCAGTTTCTCCCTAAGCTTGATACTACCGCAGTCTCAGAAAATCTAGACCAACCCAAAACTTTTAGAGGACACGCGAGTGATGTTAATTCTGTTGCTTTTGCGCCTAATGGTCAAATTTTAGCAAGTGGTAGTGATGATAAAACAATCAAATTATGGAATCTAGCGACGGGAACCGAAATTTCCACCCTCAAAGGACACTTTAAATGGATTTGGGCGATCGCATTCCATCCTGATGGTAAAATTCTCGCTAGTGGTAGTGCAGATCAAACAATTAAACTCTGGAATCTAGGCACAACCGAAGAAATTCGCACCCTCAACGGACATACTGACGGCGTAGCGGCTGTTGCTTTTAGTCCTGATGGTAAAATTTTGGCTAGTGGGAGCTTAGATAAGACAATCAAACTGTGGAACCTAGCAACTGGTGAGTTAATTCGTACTCTGACAGGACACAACCAAGCTATTGCAACCGTCGCTTTTAGTCCCGACGGAAAAACTTTAGCTAGTGGTAGTTGGGACAAAACAATTAAACTCTGGAATGTAGCAACTGGTAAACAAATTCGGACTCTAGAAGGTCATTCACAATTCGTTCTTTCTTTAGCCTTCAGCCCTGATGGTAAAACTTTGGCTAGTGGTAGTAAAGATAAAACAGTTAAACTTTGGAATGTCACAACAGGCGAGACAATTCGTACCCTTAAACAACATTCTGATAAAGTCAATTCTGTTGCTTATGGCAAAACAGCCAACGGAATCATCCTTGCCAGTGGCAGTAGTGATAATACAATTAAATTGTGGAATCCGGCAAATGGTAAAGAAATTCGCACATTAAAACGTGATTCTGGTTATATTTATTCTGTCGCTATTAGTGCGGATGGTAAAGCGATCGCTAGTGGTGGTAGTGCAGAAAACATCATTAAAATTTGGCCTATATTGCCGTAGAGACGCGAAATTTCGCGTCTCTATTAACTAATCTTACTTGCGATTGCTGCTAGTATTTGATGTTGTTTCTTGCAGTAACTGTGGCATCATCTGTTCAATTTTTTGAACTGTTTGTTGTTCTTGCTGCAAGTTTTGTTGTAACAATTTTACTACTTCTTGCTGCTTCATGTTCTCTGCAACCTTAATCAAACCTTGATAGGAGAACACCTCAAAGTTTTCTACCTTTGCTAATGCTGCTGCTAGTGTCAAATTCAAAAGACTTGAATTTTCACTAGTTAACAGTAAATATTTTTGTCCTTCACTGATTAACGCAGCTGCAACTTCACAAGTCATCCGTTTCGGTTGTTTACCCATATTGCTAAAAACTTGTTCCAAGTTTCTAATTTGTTGTTCAGTTTCTCGAATATGAGTTTCGATTAATGATTGCAATTGTTTGTTTTCAGTACATTGCATCATTATCTGTTGAGCTTCTAAAAAGCGACATTCGGCATCGTACATACCGCAGAGTTCGTAATGCAATTTTTCCTGAATATTGGTGATTTTGGTAATAGAGGCTGGACGCTCTTGTAGGTTAACCATTTTTATTCTCCTGCTTGATTGTTATTGTTTGATTTCCCAAGCACATCTTCAACCCTACTGGCGCTCTAGCTGCTACTCCTCTTACCAAAGAAGCAACTGGCTGTTAAAAATCATAGTTATATAAAATACAGAACAAATAAGTTGGAATTTATTATTTAGTAGGCTTACATAGATTTGGTATCAGTAAGTAAGTTATCAATATTATTCCTACAGCGTTTCTCGGTTGAGTGTAGTACGAGTAGATAGGTAACAGAGGCTAGGTGAATGTACCTGACTGGAATAAAATCGTTGTACTACCCTAAGAGATGATTTATAAAGTAAACCTTAAATTGGCTCAATATGCTTAATATTTATTAATCCCTACTCCCCTAAATTTGCTCTTAATAAACTTAATTTAGCGAATATAATCTTAATATTTATTAAATTTCACAAATAATAATTATAATTTTTATTACATATAAATTGTATTTTGTAAGTAAATCATCAAAAGTATTGACAGAAAATTTACCTATTAAATAAAATACTGGCAGATATAGATTATATCTAATAGCAAAAGTTACGAAAATTATTTGCTGAAATAATAATAGCAAGCAGAACAAAAGAATTGGGATAAAAATCATGAAAGCTCAAATTATTGCTGCTTTAACAGTTGTTGCAGCCATTGTCAGCTTAGAAAACCCGGTTCGCGCTCAGTCATTAACGGCTCCCAATGTCAGCCAGGAAAACTACAAAGTAACTAGTGATTCTCTAGAAGGAATTGGGACAAGAACAGCCGAAGATGACTTTATGAAATTCTTTGAAGGAGGAGAAATAAGCCGCACCTCTAACAATACTCAAACAAAGAAATCACCGACTGATGGACTGCGTTTTAATCGAGCGATCGCACTTCCCAGTAACTCGATTTTTTTTACTACCCGCAGCTCAATCTACAGATGGTAATAATGGGTTAGAACTACAGTTAGATTTAGGTAGTTAGACAAGTAAAGAGGAAATGGTTGTGAAGGGAATGACAATTGTGATTTCCTATACAAATTACATTGACAGGTGACAGAGTTAAACGTTATTCTCTGATTTCCTAAGCATCTTGGCTACTGCGATAAAAGACATCTTGATAGTAGAGATATAGCTATGCTACGTCTCTACTATTAAATTTTTCATGGGAACTTCAAAACCCTTACACCATCAAACCCCCAGACCCATTCTTAACAGTCAGTGGGAAAAAACAAAACTATATTAAGAAAGGTTGATTAAACTAAAACCCTATTCCCTTCTGCGTCCTGCATTTTCCCAAGTACAAATATTTACGTCGCACTACTTAAGTCTTGATATAGTATTTTTTCTAGCTTGATGGTACAATTATACTACTCATGCAGAAATCAATGCTCGTTTTAGTCAGGCGAAGGTGGCCAGTAGTTTTATGACTAGTGTGCAACGCCATCGCTTGGCTTTTATGCTAGAAATAACGCACAATAGACAGTTTATAAATTAATTCATAATTACGGATTACGGATTAGGAATTATTGAGATTAGGAGGGATTCGATGAACAGTTGCGTTTTAATGGCAGATATTATTCAAGAGCCACAATTACGCTACACAGCAGATAATCTGGCAGTTACAGAAATGCTAGTACAGTTTTCTAATTCCCAGCGCCCGGAAGATCCGCCAGCAACGTTGAAAGTGGTCAGTTGGGGAAATTTAGCGACCGAGGTGCAGCAAAATTATCATCAAGGCGATCGCGTTATTATAGAAGGCCGTTTAGGGATGATCACATTCGAGCGTCGTCCCGAAGGTTTTAAAGAAAAACGTGCCGAACTGACAGTACAACGCATTCATCCTGTAGGCAAAGGTTTCGTTACTACTTCATCAATTCCAGAAACCTACTCACAACCAGCAACTTCAGCTTCAACATATACTCAAGCTGAGGTTCCCAGTTATGATTCACCCCGTCCCGCATCTGCGCCTGCTACTAGCAATGTTAGTGTTGCGCCGCCAGTTAAAAACCCTGAACCAGTATATCAACCAAGCAATTTTGAGCGTAGCTATACGCCACCTACAGAAGAACCAGATCCAGATGATATTCCGTTCTAAACTGGACTTATCATTCAGGTTACAAGGGCGCAGAGGAGCAGAGGATAGGGTTTTGCTGTTTCTGCACACATGCAGTGAATCATAACTGCTCAGTGGGATAGGATATAAATCAATACGGTTCAGTTAAGATCCTCCCACCTGCGGCGACTCCTTAAAAATGGGGAACCGGAAAAACATATATCAAAGTCCCCCTTTTTAAGGCTACTGTGTTGCGGAGGACAGTGGCGTGGATTTAGGGGGAGCGAAATATGTGCAACTTCACATTCAATTGGTATTACTGGCTAAAGTTACGGAAAAACCGGATTTATTTAGTTTGTTAAATAACGTTGATATATTTCTTCACATATTCTTGAAACTGCTGTTCCTTTGCGAGTGATGGAGTTTATGAGATAATCTCTTGCCATATATTTAACATCAAGTAAACATTTCATTTCTTCATTGAGAATATCCCAGGCATTTTCCTTCTGTACAAAGTAAGTAGCTTCATACCAATCTGCACAATGCAAAATCAGTTCTGACATTCTTTAGCAATCCCTAAAGAGCTGACATATTTATAAATGCGAAAAGTCGGATTCATCGAATCTTATCGGAAAAATGGGATATGAGAATTGTAGAGTAATCTATAGTTCTAGAATCTAACTACCCTCATCGTTACATAATGAACGCTGAAGCAGCATTAGCATGGTTAGAGACCATCATTCCTGCTCAAACTGGGGAACGGTTGAGCGAATTGCAAAAAGTTATTCTTCAGCAGGTTTGGTTGGGTAGAAAATATTTAGATATTGCCCATGCTTACGGCTGTACTGAAGGACACGTTAAGGATGTTGGCTCACAGTTATGGAAGTTACTGTCTCAGGTGTTGCGACAGAAGATTACTAAAAGTAATTGTCGCGCTACTTTGGAACGAGTTCTGAGAAAAACTTCTGCAATATCAGGGTTGATTCATGACTTACCATCGCTACCACAAACTGTCCCCAAATTAGAAGATACTAGTTTTATTGGGCGACAAGATGCGATCGCTCATTTGAATACTCTGGTAAATCAAGGCGCGAAAATCATTGTCATCCAAGGTGAGGGAGGTTTAGGCAAAACTACTCTCGCCCAGCAATATCTACAAACCCAGGGTTTTGACTTGGTTTTAGAACTATTAATGGCGAAGGAAAGCCAAAATATCACTGCGGCGGAACGGGTGGTAGAGGAATGGTTGAAACAAGACTTTGGGGAAGAACCAGGAATAGAGTTTGGCGTAACGTTAGGAAGACTAAAGCGCCAACTACATAATCGGCGAATTGGAATTTTAATTGATAATTTAGAACCTGCATTAGATCAGCAGGGAAAGTTAATTGCGCCTCACCACAGCTATGTAGAACTGTTGCGGGTTTTGGCTGATGTGCGGGTGCAGTCTGTTACTTTGATTACTAGCCGCGATCGCTTGTGCGAACCAGGATTAAATGTCCATCATTATCGGCTTCCCGGTTTAGATCAAAGCACCTGGCTAAAGTTTTTTAGCAACCGTGGGTTAACGATTAATCTTTCTACTTTGCAACAAATACATCATACTTACGGCGGTAATGCCAAAGCAATGGGTATTCTGTGCGGTGCAATGCAGGAGGATTTTGGCGGTGATATGAGTTTATATTGGCAAGCAAATCATGATGATCCTTTAGCCGCCACCGATTTAAAAAATTTAGCCGTTAGTCAAATTAATCGTTTACAAGCCCTTGATGCTCAAGCTTATCGTTTGCTGTGCCGTTTGGGCTGTTATCGCTACCAAGATATACCCACGATTCCATTTCCAGGGCTGTTTTGTTTACTTTGGGATGTTCCTCCGACTGAACATCGTCAAATTATTGCTTCTTTAAGAAATCGCTCTTTAATAGATTGTAATCAAGGCGAATATTGGTTACACCCGGTAATTCGCGCCGAAGCGATCGCCCGGTTACGCACTAGTGATGAATGGGAAATTACAAATCACAAAGCCGCCGAATTTTGGACAGCTAGTGTTACACAAATCGCTACATTTGAAGATGCTTTACAAGCTTTAGAGGCATACTATCATTACATCGAAATTAATGAATTTGAGTTAGCTGGTAAAATTATTCTCAAAAGTCGCAATAATCAGTGGCAACAGTTTTTACCTCTGGGTAGTACGTTATATCGAATGGGACTAATTCAGCCTATTTTGGCGGCAATTAATCAAGTAATTAACAATATTGCATCAGAAGAAAATATTATTGAATTATATAATATTTTGGGCGATTTATATTGGATAAACGGGAAAATTAATCAAGCGATCGCCTGTCAAGAAAAAACTATCAATTTAGCCACACAAGCACTAAAATCACTTGTACCGCAGTTAGAAAATAAACATCAAGTGTACTATCTGCGAATGTTAGAAGTCGATTCACTGTTAAGTATTGGTCTTTACAAAATAGACTTGTGGGAACTAGAATCAGCCCTCAATTTATTTCAACAAGTAATTTACCTGGCTCAAAATACCGCACATCATCGCTGGGCAGAAAAAGCCTCTGTATGTTTAGCATTAGTTAATTCCTATTTAGGATTTTATGATGCGGCTGATGAATTAGCCAATGCAGCTTATGAAAATATTGCAAACGAGAAATTACTCAAGACGGGAAGATTTGCTTATTTCCTCCAAATTTTAGGTCAAACATATCTCAATTTAGGTGATTTATCTAAAGCAAACCAAATTTTTCAGCAAGCGTTGACCTTTGCCGAAGTAGGTCATTATATGCAAGTCAAAGCGAAAACATTAAATGGTTTAGCAGAAATTTATCGCCAACAAGCAGATTATCAATTAGCCCTTGCTCATCACACAGAAGCTATCGAACTTTTAGAGCAAATAGGCGCTAAATGTGATTTAGCAGAAGCGTATTTTCAATTAGGCTTAACTTATCAACAACTCGCCAAGACTGATGTCAGCCAAAGGTATTTTCAGCAAGCAATTCAGTTATTTACGGAAATCAAAGCACCGAAGCAAGTTGAGAAGATATATAAAAGTTTGTCTATGCAGAATAGACAAGGAGGACAAGGGAGATAGAAGTGTGGATAATTGATTTTTTGGAATACCCTAAGAACGAAAAATAAAAAAGCATGGTATTAATTAACTAATACCATGCTCATCAAATTATCCAGTAAATCTAGCGTGCCATACCATGAGCCGAAGCGGCATCAATTGGCTTCATTAAGTACAACTTCAAGAACTGCCAACCATTGGAGATATATAATGGCAACTTCTGGAAGAATTGGAAGAATTTAGGTGTTTTGGAGTTAGCGATCGCGCTCAATTTTTCGTTATTCTTAACACATAAATCTAGGCGATCGTAAAACTCTGGATTTTCCACATCCAACATTACCGGGAAGACTCTACCTGCGGTTTCATTGGTTTTCTTGATGACGTAGATATCATAGTCTCGTGCATCCAAACCAATAGCAGCGTAAAAATCTTTGCGCTGTAAATCATTAAGATACATGGTCACAAATACAGACAACAAGAAAAAGCGACTCCAAAGTTTTGCTTTCCAGTCGTTCAGCATTTGTGGCTGCGCTCTCATAATGGCATCAAAGAAATCGCCGTGACGGTTTTCGTCTTGACACCAGTTTTCAAAGAACCGGAAAATTGGATAAATTCTGTCTTCGGGATGCGCTTCCAGATGACGGTAAATGGTGATATAACGCCAATAACCGATTTTTTCGGAAAGATAAGTGGCGTAGAAAATGAATTTTGGTTTAAAGAAGGTATAATTGCGGCTCTTGGTTAAAAACCCTAAGTCAAGAGACAAATTAAAGTCTGACATCGCTTTGTTCAAAAAGCCAGCGTGACGTGCTTCATCCCGTGACATCAGGTTGAAACACTCAGCTAGGACGGGGCTTTTATCTTTTAAGCGACGACCTAATTCTTTGTACAGCAAGAAGCCAGAAAACTCTGCTGTACAAGAACGCTCTAGAAATTCAATGAACAACTGGCGAGTTTCCCCGTCGATGTGATCCCAGGATTGTTCAAACTCGGCATCCCGAACGAAGTGATGGCGGTTATAATCAGCGCGGAACTCTTCTAAGATGGCGATTAACTCATCTTCGTTTACAGAGATGTCCATCCGCGCCATCTCATCAAAATCGGTAGTATAAAACCGTGGTGTTAATAAGGTTTCTTTTGCCGGGACTTTAATCCCTGGCCGTATTTCTTCAAAGCCTGGTTTTTTGAGGGAATCTACCATGTCTTGATTGCCACGAGTGTCTTTATTATCTTGATTACGCCCTTTGGGTTGTGCAGTTTAGACCGCTTAACCTGAAAGTCAATGGTAATACTTTCATTGGGCGCAGCAAAGGACAATAATTAATTTGTATAAAATTCAGTCTACCAAGGTGTAGAGGAAAACTGGTATGTGAAACGTTAAGAGTTGCAACAACTCTACATAAATCTCCCAGCTTTTTAAGAGCGACTCTGAACAATCGCAGTTATTTCATCGTTCTTGCTTTGGACAAGCATAAGCATTAGACTTTAAAAGATTTTCCTCAGCCCCAGATGCGTGAGAAATCAGGGTAACTTCACCCGCACCATTGAAACGCCAACCATTAGCAGGTGCGATCGCCATTGTTTTTTCCATAGCAGGTGATTTAACATCTACAGGTAAATTTCGCCTAGCTGTCATTTCTCTTGTGCGAGTATCTGACCACAACACATCACCACCCAAAAGTTCATAGGGGTTAGTAGGTAAACCGCCACGTCCTGTCACCACAAATTGACTATTGTTATTTTCATCTTCTTTTGAACAATCAGCAGCGAGTAACGTTGAACTGTCAACAATACTAGTTGGTAATTCACTTAACCCCTGAATCGGATCAACCTGTAGTGTATTAATAGTCACCTCTCCATTGATCCCCAGTTGAGAACTAGCAGTAATATCACTAAATTGCGTATTTCGGAAACTTGGTGCAATCCCAAAAATGCTTTGTGCTGTAATATCTATTCTCCCACCCCTACCATTAAAAGCATTGGCGCTAATATCGCTATTTTCACCAGGAATAGCAATTAAAAAGTTGGTGTTGATATTGATGTTTCCGCCATTACCGCCTGCATTAGCGGTACCTGCATTGGCAGAAATAGTACTATTCTTTCGCAACAGCACAACATCTCTCACATTGAGATTAATATTTCCCCCTTCACCAGCAGTTGTCCCTGTTGTAATTGTTCCCTGATTATTCAATCCTAAAAGACGAGTATTAACTGTTATATCGCCAGCATTAGCGCGTTCAGTTCCACGTACACGCGCAAACAAACCACTATTAGCACCGTCATTAATAATTGAGTTACTACCAAATTCTGCCAAGCGTGCTGCAAAAGTCGGGTCACTACCACTAATGTTCACCCTATTTTTGGCTTCGATAGTAATGTTACCTGCATTACCAATATTGGAAGCACTGGTTAAAATTTGACCACCACCAACTAAATCAACGGTATCGGCAATAATATTAATGTTCCCTCCCCGACCTCCGCTACTACTACTAGCACTTACTAATGCTCCATCTGTTACCTGCAAACGACGAGTTTTAATATCAATATTCCCCGCTTTACCAATCGCATTACCTACAGTGTCAGTAAATAATCCTGAAGAGAAAAATTTGAAGTCTGGGTCTGGAGAAAATGCTATTAGCTTAACTGATTCTGTTGCATTAATTTGAATGTTTCCGCCATTGCGTGAGCCAGTGGTTATAGATGAAATTGCTGCACCATTCGTTAAAGTTAGGTTTCTAGTATTAATATCAATTAGTCCAGGACTAGCCATACTGTCTACAGGAGTTCCAATAAAACTCCTGTTATTCAATAATATATTTTGAGCATTAATTATTATGTTGCCAGAAAGTCCTGCATTGAAGGCAGATGAGTCTAGAGAGGAGGCATTTAAAAAGATGTCTCTAGCTTGGATATTCAGATTACTAGCATTGCTCGTACTTTCGTCAGTAGCAGTAGTACTTATGGCACTGTTGGTTAAGAAAACAGAATCATTAGCTTTTATAGATACTCCATTCGTATTACCATTGCCTGAATTAATGGAGTTCAATGTAGTATTTTTTAATAAAACAGAACCAGCTATTATTTTAATCCCACTTGTAGTACCAAAGCTACCACTATTAATATCACTATTAATAAAACTATTATTACTATTGACAGATTCTTTCGCCTCTATAAATACTCCCCCAGTACTTCCTCTTCCATAGTTACTAGCACTCAATGCAGTATTATCCAATAATACTGATTCAGCTTTGATGTGAACACCATCCGTATTGCCTGTAGCTGAAGAGAAAGAATTGCCCACATCACTTCTAATGAAACTATCATTCAATAAAACTGCTCTAGCTTGAATGTCAATACGTCCAGTATTACTTATCGCATAATCAAGACTGTTTCTAATACTATTAGTAATCACACTCTCTGTAATATTTATTCTTCCTGTGGCGTTAAGAATAATATCTCCAGCCTGATTGAAATTTCCAATTAGTCCACCTATTATTTGAGTATTGGAAATACTTAAATTATGGGCATTTATGCTCAAACTACCGCCGCCATTAGACCTCACATTTGCAGAGCCATTGAGAATCGAAATATCGCCTCTTATTAAATTATCAGGATAACTTAAATATAGATTCTGATTATTAGTATTTAATTCTACAGTTCCTTCTCCCGCTACCGCTCCTAACTCAATTCGTCCACCTGGAGAAGATAAATTTCCGCCGTCTATAGAGACTTTACCACCTAATAATAATAAGCTTTGACCATTATGAACTGATAGATTTGTATATTGGTTAGTAATAGAAGAATTATAAATTTGATTGAATAAAAAAGCTGAAGGATTGACTGTGAGTAATGCTGGATTATTTGGCACAGAAGCACTGAAGAAACCTTGATTGCCAAAAGCGATCGCATTAGCTGTGGTAGCGACAAATGAGCCACCAACATTTAAACTAGCATTAGGGCCAAATAATATTCCATTAGGATTAAGCAAAAATAAGTTTGGACTACCAACTCCAGAAGTTTTGAGAGTTCCGAAAATATCAGAACGACTTCCACCTGTTACCCGCACTAAAATATTCTGAATATTTGCACTAGGATTTATAAAATCGGCTGTGTGCATTTCAGGAACACTAAATTGCTTAAAACTATGAAAAAGGTTATTACCTGCTACAGTACCTGCCGTAATTTCCCATATCATATTATTGGGTGTAACAACAGAATTTTTAGGTAATGTTGTATCAGGAACAATTTGAGCCTGCGTAACGTTTATTGGAGTCAGACAACACCATATTATTCCACTCACAAAACAAGATTTTAATCTGAAATTTTTCATAGTTCTGTGTGCCTGAGATAATTATTAATGTATTTCAGAGGATGGTTGAAAAATATTTGGCAAGTATAGAATCCTAATTTGATTACTGAGCCTAATTGTATAGGCAGCGAATAGGGAACTCTTAACAGGAAACGGCAAAAATATATTTAGTAAGCATACTGATTTTTATAAAAAATCAAAATATGACTTTTATAAGTTGCCACTACACCAACAAAGTCTCTAGCGCAATTTATCTGCGAAGGTCATCTCTTACGCAACAATTGTCTTACCGCCTATGCTGACTAATAAAAAATCAAAGTTTTTCAACCCATACAGGTGGATTTTACTTATGTAGTTGCAACTTAATATTGGCCAGCAAAAGTAATTAACTAGACTTTTCAAAAAACTCCAATTTATGGGCAAGATTGGGGTGAAATTTGGTAATTAATTGTGTAACCTCTAAGATTCATCGAATTTGAAGTCACCGTTGCAAAATTCGCAGAAAAAAGCGTTTGTTGAGTTTGAATATCTGTAACTGCGTCATCAAATTTTACGGTTGTTGTACTGCCGAAACAAGTATCAAGATTAAGAGGGAACTCGTCACCTGGTTTCATTGACAAAATATTAGATTTTTTGACACTAGCACCTTGGACTGTGACAATTATTTGTCCTGCCTGATTACTAGAATTTTTTATGGATGTTACTCGTATTTGACTTAGAGTACCTACTATCATGAGAATAGGTGTCTGCATACTAATGCTATTTCCAATTACCATTTTTTCTAGAATCACTTCGTTAAAATTAGCTGCTAATGCAGAATTTATGGGAACTAGTATGTTTATAGATAGAATGACAACGAGCAATAATTTCCATAGCCGATTTAACCAAACTTGCAACATATCAACTAATTCCTAAGTAACCGCAATGAATTTTGCCTATTAGTTACAAAATAATGTAATTTTTCTACATTTTGACAGATATACTAGCCGTGATATTTAGCTTATTTCACGTTATTCTGTATAACTGATTTTATATAGAACTGAGGCTTGGATTTATACTACGGCCAAAACAGGATATTTGCTGGTTAAATTTTGTATTTTATCTAGATAAAAATAATTTAAACCAAATGAACCAGCGTAAATTGCTGATAGCAGAAAATTAATTAAAAAAGCTCAGGAAGTAGAAGGCAAGTTGAAACTAATGTCTTCCTCTGACTGCCTGAGCAATTATTCTTTTACTAAAGTAAAGTATTGGTTTGTAACAATAGTTTACTTATTGACTATTCGTACAATCTCTAGTTTCTACCCAGCCATTTTTGACTGTTCAAACGCCGCACTAAACCAAATACCAACAAATCTAGTGTAGTTTTACGTTCGTCAATTAAGAATGATTCAAGGGTACTGGGTCTTTTGCCTTCGTTGCAGGAAAAGCCTTTTTTCCCTTGAATATCTTCGTCGGGAAAATACACGTTAAATTGACGTTGACCGTTTTGCCAATTGCCAATAACTTGCCAGTATTCTTCATCGGAAGGTAAACCAGCGATTGGCAGTTTTTGTTTAGCAAAAGTTAATTGTAAATCTTGTACGCCTTCCTCCGCGATCGCCTTTTGCAAAGCTGGGATGTATTCTTGCTGGATAAACTCTGCAAACGGCTTATCTTCAACGGCTGGGGCTTTCTCTTTTTTGGCGGCTTTAGCGGCGGCTGGTTTTTCTGCACCATCGGCGGTTGGTTTAGCAGCGTTAGGGTTAGTTTTTGGGTTGGCTGCTTTGGGATCTGGCGCGTTGGCAGTAGGTATATCTGTAGCTACTGGTTCGCTGGTGCTGGGGGCGTTTGCTTCAGCAACAGTAGGAGCTTGTTTGTCAACAGTGCTGGGAGCTACCTCTCCCGCTTGATTGTGATTGGTTTCGTCTGCCATTGCTTAGGTCAATCCTTTATCTAGCTTTGGGAGCGATCGCTCACCTTTGTGTACTAATTTATCTTGATTTTGACATATAAGAGCTAATTGATAATCAAGAGTTAATAGTCCATAGTCAAAAGTCAATGGATGCTAGTTAAATTCCTTATATTTCTAGGGAGCAAATTTACTTCTAGTAGTTTAGGCGATCGCTTCCTGTACATCTTTGATTAATTCGTCCATTCTGGCTTTAGTCGTATTCCAAGAACACATAAAACGCACTCCTCCAACACCGATAAATGTATAAAATTGCCAATGTTTATCTTTCAAATTTTGAATAACTTGCTCTGGTAGTTTGACAAATACAGCATTAGCCTCGCGGGGAAACATAATTTCCACACCATCTATTTGTAATAGTTGATTTTCTAAATATTCTGCACATTGGTTAGCGTGTCGCGCATTTTTCAGCCACGCACCTGTTTCTAACAAACCCAACCAAGGCGCAGAAATAAACCGCATTTTAGAAGCTAATTGTCCTGCTTGTTTACAACGATAATCAAAATCTTCCGCTAATTTTCGATTAAAGAATATAATTGCTTCGCCCAAAGCCATACCATTTTTTGTCCCGCAAAAACACAACACATCTACACCACTTTTCCAGGTGATTTCTGCGGGGCTTTTATTCATCGCTGCAACAGCATTGGCAAATCGAGCGCCATCCATGTGAACTTTTAATTGATATTTCTGAGCAATTTCTTTAATTTGCCAAAGTTCTTCAATGGTATAGACTGTGCCTAATTCTGTTGATTGCGTAATACTAATGACTTTAGGTTTAGGAAAATGAATATCTGTACGCTTAGTAACAATAGATTCGATGCTTTGTGCTGTTAATTTGCCATTTTCTCCTGGAGCCAACAACAGTTTAGAACCGTTAGAAGCAAATTCTGGCGCACCACATTCATCTGTTTCTATATGCGCCGTCTCATGACAAATCACACTATGATATGACTGACATAATGCTGCTAAAGATAAAGAATTAGCTGCTGTGCCATTAAAGGTAAAAAATACTTCGCAATCAATTTCAAATAATTCCCGAAAATAGTCAGCCGCTTTTTGAGTCCATTCATCATTACCATAAGCCGGCGCACTACCAAGGTTAGCTTGAAGCATATACTCTAGTGCTTCTGGACAAATTCCGGAGTAATTATCACTAGCAAACTGTTCGGCGTTATTACTCATATTTTTAATGAATAGAAAATTACTGCAATATCTACAGCAGAATTCAGAATTCAGGAGTCAGAAGTAAGAATTCAGGAGAGAGAATAAACTCTCTACTTAGCTTTGAGAACTCAATTGTGTACTTCACTCACTTGAAATTTGCTGTAATTTTTAGTTTTAACTATAGCAATCCTACACCCTCACACTCTGACACCCAATCTTTGTACGTAAGTTCTAGTCATATTCCATAGTTGCAAAACAAAATCCACCTAAACAATTGTTTGGTGGATTAGTTGGTTATTTTAGTGGATCCGAGCAGAGTCGAACTGCTGTCCAAATTGGGTATTGACCCCCCGCTCATTCACAGGTTTAGCCTTTCTGACCCTCAAGGCGGGAATCGTTCATTGTCCCGAACGTAGGATGCTCTGATTAAGTCTTAGCCAGCAAGCCAACCAGAGAACACCTGCTGGAGCATCCGTTGGGGTTGGTCTCTAGCCCTTAACGGAGTCGGACTAAAGACGCTCGAACCTATAAGAGGCTATTAGGCAGCTACTAGGGCTTCCTTACGAGCAAATTTTACGATGTTATTCGCATTTACTTTTTTTTTGAGCCTGATATTTGCGAGAGAAGACTCACTCTCGACCTGAGTCACAGAGTAGCGTTCGCCAACCTGTCGAAACCGTTACGGACCCGTGTACTTGATATCTTTATTATAATTCGCGGTGAGGAAAATGTGTTACAAGATGACAAAGAAATATTAAACTCTCATTCTGTAACTTTAACTATAACTATCATGAGCCAGACTACAGGCAAAGTTCGCTGGACAATTCAAGATGTAGCAGCGTTACCGGATAACGAATGGATTCGGTATGAAATTATTGATGGAGAGTTATTTGTGACGCGATCGCCCCACCATAAACATCAGCACGTAATAGGATGTATTTTTTCCGTACTAAACACTTGGTCTTTAGAAAGTGGTTTGGGTGAACCTTCCATTATGCCAGGGCTGATTTTTTCAGACTCTGATAATGTAGCGCCTGATGTGGTGTGGGTGAGTTATGAACGGTTAGCACAAATTCAAGATGAAGCTGGTCATTTTCGCGGTGCGCCAGAATTGGTAGTAGAAGTGCTATCGCCGGGAAAAGCCAATGAAGACCGCGATCGCTTGGCTAAGTTAAAACTGTATTCGGTTCAGGGAGTGCAGGAGTATTGGATTGTCGATCGCATTACTCAAAGAATTGAAGTTTATCGCCGAGACAATGCTCAGTTAAAACTAGTGAATACATTACTCATCAATGATGTGATTACCTCACCGTTATTGCCTAACTTTGTTTGTGAAGTAGCAAGACTGTTTGTGTCACGAGGTTAGGAACAATTATTGAGTCTTTCTTTAGGTGCTAGGAAACAAAGCCAGATTCAAGGTAAGTTGTTATCAAACCTTGATCAACTCGCGCTATTGTGGATACTTCCATTTTTGTGCAAACATTTATTGCAGTGTTTGTCCTGGCAGATGCTGTCGGCAATATACCAATAGTTTTAGCTTTAACCAAGGGTATGGAACCAGAAGACAGAAATAAAGTGATTGATAAAGGGAGTATTGTAGCGATCGCAGTTCTGTTATTGTTTGCCTTTTCTGGTCAATATATTTTAAGCTATCTCGAAATTAGTATGGCATCTTTGCGGGTAGCAGGCGGGTTATTGCTGCTGCTGATTGCTTTACAAATGCTGCGGGGAGAACTAGACACACCCATTCACGAGGAAGGACGGGATGTTGCCATTACACCACTGGCTTTGCCATTATTAGCGGGGCCAGGTACGCTGACAACTGTGATGTTATTAATGTCAAAATCTCAAAGTCCCCATTTGGGTGTAGTGTTGGGTATTGTTGTGGCGATGTTTGTCACCTGGTTGATTTTGCGCTTGGCAAACCAAATTGATAAATTAATTGGGGTAGAAGGTACAGTCATTGTCACCCAGCTATTAGGTTTTTTATTAGCAGCCTTGGCAATAGAAATTGGCAGTACAGGTATTAAAGAGTTATTTCTGCACTAAAATTTAGAGTGATTGGTTGTATATAAATTTTTATTTATCCCCATAATCTTCTACCAGCTTTACCTTGTAATTTTTCATGAGCATCATTTAATAAAGCTGGAATATTTAAGTTTTCAGGACATCTCGGTAAACAATCACCACATTCTGTACAGCGATTAGCTTTCATTCCAGGGAACCAATGACCCGCATTTTCAAACATTCCATAACGATACTGCCCGTAATCTGTCATATTGTATGCCACTGCTAAATTACGTAATCGCAATACCTCTGGAATATTGATATTTTCTGGACAAGGTAAACAAGCATAGCATTGACTACATTTATCAGTTCCTAAAATATTTTTTTTGATGATTTTCTAAGTTTTGAAAAATCGAAATTTCTGCTGGTGTTAATTCATTATTTCTATCAGCAACTTGTAAAGGTTCAATTAATTCTTCTGGCTTGGCTGCGCCGACACTCAAAGTAGTAATCCGGCTATCACTCAGCAAAAATCGATAATTTAATTCTAAGGGTGAATAAGGCTGACATAAATCTTTGAGGGTTTGGGGTGGTGTGTAGAGTTTTCCACCTTTGTCAGCCGGGGAAATAATAAATACACCCATATCTTTTTTTGCAGCTAATTCAATAGCTGGGGCGTGACGTTGAAAAAAATAGTAATAATGGAGGTTGACAAATTCAAATAAATCTGTGCTGATTGCTGCTTGAATTACCTCTAAAGCTGCGTGGGTGGAAAAGCCAACGTGTCGCACTCGACCATCTGCAATTGCTGCTTGAACGGCTTGCATACAGCCACCTTTGGCTTGCACCCACTGTAAATGCTCCCAAGTGTTTAAACCGTGAATTCCTAAACAATCTAAATAATCTAGATGTAATCGCTCTAGGGATTCATCAATGTACCGTCGCATACTATCAGCGTCGGCTGTTGGGGGAATTTTCGTTGTGATGTAGAGTTGGGAACGAGGTACAGATAACCCATTTTGCATCGCTTGGCCAAGAAACTCCTCACTTTTGCCATAACCTCTGGCTGTTTCTATATGATTAATTCCTAGAGCTAAGGCTTGAGCGATAGTTTTCTGAGCATTTTCAGCATCAGCCAAATAGCGCATAGTCCCTAAAGAAAAAACCGAGAGGTGAAGATTTGTTTTGCCAAAGCGTCGGTATTGCATTACTTCCAGTGACCAAAATTGAGTGCTAAATTCTGAGTATAAATACAATCAAGAGCGTTTACACTGAGAATGAAGTGTGAAAAAGAAAGCAGGAAAATTATCAGAATAGAATTCAGGAGTCAGGAGTCAGAAGTCAGAATAAAACTTTCTGCAATTCTGGATTCTTCTTTAATTCTTGAACTCTTTCTTTCTCAGCACTCCGCACTCATTAATTAGCACTTTCTTTAGCTATCGCCATTACCAAAACGCTTAATCAAATCTTCAGGACGGAGATTGGAGATAAATTCACGAAAGGCTTCTTGTTCTGCTTCATCAGCATCACGATCTACGGGAATTGAAGCATCAGCAACTACTTCTTCCATTACCCAAATCGGCGTATTTGTACGGAGGGCAATGGCGATCGCATCACTGGGACGTGCATCAATTTCTTTTTTGACTTCGCCTTGCTGCACAATCAAAGCTGCATAAAATGTGTCCTTCTGTAAGGAATGAATAATTACTTTTTCTAGAGTCATATTCCACGTCTCTAGAATATTTACCATTAAGTCATGAGTTAAAGGTCTGGGCGGCTTTTGATTCTCCAGCGCCCCCATAATTGCCCTAGCCTGTTCTTGACCAATATAAATTGGTAAAGCACGCCGATCTGACGCATCTTTTAACAGTACAATCGGGCTGCGAGTTATGGCATCTAATGCTATGCCAGCGACTTTCATTTCAATCATTGGCGAAGCCTCTACAATTCTGGGAGAGCTTGAGGTATGGGTAACAATTTATACCCTTTTTTGGTGTGTAAAGAGAAAAAATAAACATAGGCAGGTTTTCTATAATTGCTTCTATTAAACTCCGAACTTGGTGTGAACACCAGAGTAAGTTAAAGGAGTCTACCTAGACAATAACCTTCTTAACCAAGTATGCCTTGAGAAAGAGGTAAATGTGTTATCAACCTTATAATAAAAACAGTCAGAAATTATACTTAAAATGTCTTGCATTCTTGTAAGAAATACCAGTTGATTTTCGGCAAAATTAGGCAATAAATAGAGTTAGTTTCAAAGAACAGCCGTGTTTACAGGATTAGTCCAAAGTTTAGGAACAATCAAACCCCTAGGGGGCGATTCTTGGCAAATTACTTGTGTGAGTCAGTCATCTAATGTCATTATGCAGGATTTAGCTTACGGTGACAGCGTTGCCGTAGATGGGGTTTGCTTGACTGTTGAAGAAATTTTAAAAGATGGGTTTATTGCCACCGCTTCCCCAGAAACGCTGCGCCGCACTACATTAGGACTAGAAGAAATTAAACAAAGATATGTGAATTTAGAAGCTTCGCTGCGCGTGGGTAGCAAAGTCGGCGGTCATTTTGTTATGGGTCATGTAGACGGTGTAGGTCGATTACTCACAGCCCAACAGACGGCGACTTCTTGGGAAATGACATTTACTGCACCTGAAGCGATCGCGCGGTATATTGTCCCTAAAGGTAGCATTGCAATCAATGGCATCAGTCTCACAGTAGCCGCTTATGAACCAGAACTGTCGCAATTTACTGTGGCTGTGATTCCCCTCACCTACGCTGACACCAATCTCCGCTATCTTGTCCCTGCCAGTTGGGTAAATTTAGAAGGGGATATTCTCGGCAAATACGTGGAAAAATTGCTTTACCCTGGCAAAAAACAGTCAACATCATCCGATGAGACTGGATTGAATGAAATTACCCCAACATTTTTAGCAGAACATGGATATTTGTAAAAAGTAAAAGTAAAAAGGCAAAAGTAAAAAGAAAAATCTTTTGCCTTTTACCTTTTACCTTTTTAACTTCCTGAGTCGCCACCTACTTGGGCTGTACGAATGGAGTTTAACAACTGACTTAAACCTGCTTGTAATTCTCCATTGGGGTCAACAGCCACCCACCCATCCTGGGTCAATTGACGCGCTTCAAAGTGCAGGTGCGGCCCTGTGGAGTTGCCTGTACTACCTACGCGTCCAATCACCATTCCTGCTTCTACCTGTTGGCCTGGTTGGACAAAGATTTCGGACATGTGACCGTAAAGGGTTTGTTGAGTAGAATTATGATTCAAAATCACAGTTAAACCATAACCACCAACCCAACCGGCTGTTTCTACCTGACCTTTAGCCGCAGCCAAAATTGGTGTACCCATCGGCGCACCTAAATCTGTACCAGCATGGAAACGACGATTACCCGTAATTGGGTGAATTCGCCAGCCAAACAACGATGTAATTGTGGCTGGAATAGACAGGGGATAGCTAATGCCTGTAACACTGCCACGATAAGCAATAGTATTTGTAAAGGGAATTTGGGGTAGAACCGAGGCTAAAGGAATATCGTAAGCCACGGTACTGACACGGGGTGCTAAATTACCTTCAATTGTTGGTGGAGGTAAAGCACCTGCGCTGGGTGCAACGGCTGTGGCGCTAACTTTGGTTGCACCAAAATCGCTGGGATTGGGGATAAAGCGATTGGGACTAAAGGCTGTCTTGACTTCACCACTATAAGCAACGCGATTTGTAGGGGTGTTGCCAGTACTATTGATAGGCCGTGCTAAGGGAACAGTAGCTAACTGAGCATTTTGGCTTTTTTTCAGCCACGTGGGGGCAGGTTTGCTTTCAGAAGCGACACGCTGATTACCAACAGGTTGAGCTTGGTTACAAAAACCGAGGGATATAGCTTGTCCTGATGGCAAAATTGTGCGACAACCACTAGAACGTTCTGTAATGATTACAGAATTTGGTGCTTGATAAGTATTGGTTGCCTCAGTGCCGTAATTGTTGGAGTCAATATAGGCGTTGTTAGAATCTTTAACTTTTTCAGTTGTAGCTTCAACTGTGCTGTTAGAGTTATGAACCGGTTGAGCAACTTTGGGAAGTTTTTCTGGTACAGTGCGCGGCGCTACTGGTTTAACTACCTCTTCTCTAGCACTGGCGCTTGGTTGAGTAACTTCCAGTTTGGGTTTAGCGGTGCGGACGCTGGAGGGTTTTGGCTGTGCAGCTGGTGTTGGGGTACGTTCCTGCCGAGTTGTAAAAACTGGCTCAACGGCTGCTTCAGCTTGCGGTTTTGATTGTCTAACAGGCTCTTTGGATTGTGCAACCTCTGGTTTGCGGAGTCTTTGGTTGAGGTTAGCTCGTCTTTGGGAATATTCCGATTGCGCTTTGGGGGCTGCTGGGATAACAATATCTTTTTTGATGAAATTTGTTTTACCAGTTGGCTGGGAATTTTCTACAGGAACAATATTATCGATGGATGTTTCTGTTTGGGCAAAAACGAAGCCACCACTAAGCAGGCTAACACTACTTAGTAAACAGAGACTCTGGGCTGGCAGGGTAGATATAAAACGTTTTTTAGTCATACCTTGCTGGTTCGAGCCTTGGGAGGGATTATGGGCAGATGTATTGCGCTGCGTCATTGGTTCTCTCAGTTATTTTAAATTTGCCTCAAGAGATGATGCCAGTGGTTTGTCTTGCCCAAAGAGCTAAATTCATAACAAACCTATAATGGGACAGAAGATTTACGGTATCCCAGACTGATTGTACCGGGTTCAATATAAAGTTCTGTTGTTTTTATGTCTGTTGTATCATAAGTTTCCAGAGAAACACGTAATTCACCCTGAGAAGTAACGCCGACTACAGTGCCTGCCAAATCATTAATATATACTTCGTCACCCACATTGGTGAGTAATTCCAAATAGCGAGACAAGAGTATATTTATTCCTTCTTTAACAAGGCACTCCATACCGGACTCTATTCCCCGTAGAACGACGGAAGTGAGAGTTTCCAGACAAGAAATCGGTTTGGTAGCGTAGTAGGCTTGCCACATTTCGAGGTTAATTCCCGTTTCGGGTACTGGGTTTGTCCAGTTAATGCCAACTCCAATTACTGCTTGATGAATATAGCCATGATTGATTTTGGTTTCTGTTAAAATGCCGCCTAATTTACGACCATTTAAAACTAGGTCATTAGGCCATTTAATTCCCACATCCACGCCATAACAGCGCAGTTGGTTAGCTATACCCCAAGCACTAGCTAAGGTTAGTTGATAACTGGCACTAGCTTCTAGTTTAGGGGCGATCGCCACTGAAAGGTATAGCCCACCAGGATGAGAAATCCATTGTCGTCCCCATTGTCCTCTACCCGCAGTTTGTTGTTGGGCAATTACCACAGACCAAGATTCTGCCCCCTGCGCTAACAAATTCCACAAGGTTTGATTAGTGGAAGCAAGATGATCAAAAATATGTAGCGAAAATGATGAATTTTCCCCGTTTCTTCCTGACTGCAATGCTAATTCTAACTTTTGTCGATCAAATTCCACAGACATGAACCGCAAATACCGTTGTTCAAGTTAACATTAATTGGCTGATTTTGATAAAAGGGAATAGGGGTTAGGCAGTGAGGACGAGAAAATAATTTTTTCATCCCGCATCACCAACACCTCATACTCAATACCCTCTATTTTTGGTTAGGTTCAAGATGCACACTTGGCACTGGCGCAATTGGGAAGGACTGCCATACCTTACCTGTAGTCTTTTAGCAAATTGGCAACACGGCTTTTTTACTCACCAGTTCTGGCCGCGATCGCCCCAAGATTTAACTCCCGTACTGCACTCAGAAGCATCAGTGTATCGTTTAAAACAGGTACATGGTAATACAGTTCTTACGCCCCAAGAAGTTGATTCTCAAGTCAGGGAAATTACAGGCGATGAGGAATCTGCTTTTGCCTTAGCTGATGGTTTAATTACCGAACAACCTTTACAAGCAATTTGGGTAGCCAGTGCAGACTGTACACCTGTATTAATTGGGGATGTGCGGACTGGACAGGTAGCTGCATTACACGCGGGTTGGCGAGGGACGGCGGCGAAGATTGTCCCCCAAGCGATCGCTCGATTACAAGCCCAAGGCAGCAAATTAGCAGACTTAAGAGTTGCCCTCGGCCCGGCGATCGCTGGTGAAGTTTATCAAGTCTCGGTAGAGGTAGCTGCGGAAATTGGAGCCAGTATTATATCACATAATGACACCCAAAAAATTGTTCAGGTGTTACATGAATTACCCAATTCTCCTTTATTAGCCGACCCAGAACCCGGTAAAGTGAGAGTTGATGTGCGGCGGGTAAATACTTTGCAGTTAGAAAATTTAGGAATTAGTGGCGAACAAATTGCGATCGCCCCTTATTGTACATACCAAACTCCTGAACATTTCTTTTCCTACCGTCGTGAACAACAGAAAAAAGTGCAGTGGTCAGGAATTGTGAGTGGGAAAACATAAAGCAGAAAGCAGGAGGCAGGAGGCAGAAGGCAGGAGTAAAAGTCTTACTATTCCTAGCATTCCAGCTTTCAAATTGTCTTAACATATCTGACTATTGCCATAACTTTTAGGAGTGCTGAGTGCAACCTCATGACTAGCGTATGTTTCCCAACTTGAGTAAACTGGGTTGACTTTAGACTCTATGGGCTGACGTGCAATTCATTTTACTTTTTACTCATACCGCAGCACTCAGCACTCAGCCCTTCCGTATTCTGTTGATTAAATAATCAAATTTTTACATGCTCTCTGTATGCTTTCGGTGTTATCCCCATAAATTTGCGAAAGACATTAGTAAAATGACTTTGACTTTGAAAACCAACTTGTTCTGAAATTTGTTCAATAGTTTTTTCAGTTCCAGTTAAGAGTTTTTTCGCCTTAGTAATTCGGCAATTAATCACATACTGATGCGGTGCCAGACCTGTAGATTGTTTAAATAAGCGAGAAAAATGATACATACTCATCCCCACAACCGCAGCAATTTCTGTTAATGTCAAATCTCGTTCGAGGTTGTCATGGATGTATGACACTGCTTGGCGTAACTTTCTTGGCGAAAGACCTTTGTGATTTACCAACTGCGGGACTTTATTACTGGTGACTGAGTGGTGTTTTAGCAGGTGAACGCAGAGTGTAGTTTTGAGAGACTCAATATAAAGTCGGCTACCGACACCACCTGACTCTAATTCTGACTTCAGTGCTAAAGCTATTTGCTGAATTAACGGTTCCGGTGCAGCAAAGTATGGTGTTAACTCCACACCTTGTAAATCAACTGACTCTAAGATCATCTGATTGAAAAACGCAGGGTCTAAACTGAGAAGTAAAAAATCAGTTTCCGATGTCCAACGGCAAACATGAGGGGTATTGGCGGGAATAATGGCGACATCACCATGAAAAATATTTTCTTGCTGAAAGCGTCCGTCTAAAACTCGTTCTGCTTGGAGGAGATGATAGTCTAAGTTAATTGAGATAATATGTTGTTGTGGTGAATGTTCAGGGGTTTCATGGGCAGGCTGGTGATGAATGTCTAGACGAATACCATCCCATTTAGCATTGTAACTAGAACTAATGTGCGATCGCGGCAAAATTTCTGCACAAGCATCTTCTTGAGTAAAATCAACTTTTAAGATTGTCTCTTCCAGCATCATCCTCACCGCAGAGATAACAAATTTATGTGTAACGCTATACTTAAACAGTAATCCGAAAAAGTCATATTTAAATGAATTATTACGTAATATATGACGGAAATTGCAATCTCTGCGTTACCTTAGTGCAATTTTTAGAAACTTTAGACCAAGGTAAGCTATTTCTTTATGCTGCGATGCAAGATGAACAAACACTTACACAATGGGGAATCACATCCCAAGATTGTCAACAAGGAATGATATTGATTGATGCTAATGCCCCGGAACGGCGTTGGCAAGGTAGTGATGCAGCCGAAGAAATTGGCAAGTTATTACCGATGGGCAGTTTATTTGTGGATGCTTACCGCACTATACCGGGGATGAAATGGGCAGGCGATCGCTTTTACGAACAAATCCGCGACAATCGTTATACTTTGTTCGGCAAACGTGCTACTACCTATCAATCAGCATACTGCGTGGATGGTGGCTGCAAAATTGGTAATGATTAGTGTATGCACAAGTTTTGACAGTCTACTTTAGGGGGTTGGTATGACAGTAAGTAAGCCAGATTTAGAAATCACATCCCAAACGACTGATATTGTAGATGATGTTGTGGACTGGCAACCCCCCATACCACCCACAGATTTAATATTTGATGATGGAGAACCTTTGGAGTCAAATCGCCACCGTATTGCCATGAATGTCTTAATTCGGTCATTGCAGCAAGCTTGGGCTGATCGAAACGACTTTTACACAGGGGGCAATATGTTCATCTACTACAGCAGTACCCAAGCACGTAACAATGATTTTCGCGGCCCGGATTTTTTTGCTGTACTCAATGTTGATGGTACTATCCCCAGACAAGGTTGGGTCGTTTGGGAAGAAAACGGCCGCTACCCAGATGTCATTGTCGAATTAATGTCACCATCTACGGCGCGGGTTGATAAAGTGACAAAAAAAGAGATTTATCAACAAACCTTCCGCACCCCAGATTATTTTGTCTATGACCCGTTTGAGCCAAATTCTTTGCAAGGTTGGCATTTAGATGCAAATCAGACTTACCAGCCTTTGACTCCAAATGAGCGTGGTTGGCTGTGGTGTCAGCGTTTAGGTTTTTGGTTAGGAACTTGGGAAGGCACAGTAGACCGAGAAACAGCAATTTGGCTACGTTTTTACGATTCCGAGGGTAATCTTGTGCCTTTACCAGAAGAAGCTGCACAAGCTCAAGCCGAAGCTGCACAAACACGGGCTGAACGTTTAGCTGCTCGTCTAAGAGAATTAGGCGAAGACCCTGATATTTAATTATGAGTGTGTGGGGTTAAAGGTATGAAGCCGAAATACTGAAATTTCAGACTTTATAACTAGAAAGACACAAATAAAATTAAATAGACAAGTCTTAGGCAAAATACTAAAAACCTCCTGCCTTCTGCCTCCTGCCTTGTGCTAATTACAATTATTTATGTCACTTTACTTACTTCACACTTCAGACTTCTCATTAAACAGTTCTAAAATCTGCCGACAAAATTGTTTTAGTTGTTCGCCAATTTGTGCAGAAGGGAGAGACTCACCCACGAAATTCCAGTTTTCCACTGTCGAAAGTCGCCACGCCTCGCCGCGATGATCAAATCCAGCTACTTCTATGCCAATTGCCCGACGTAAGTTTGTTATCGGATCTTGATGAAAGCGAATTTGAATCAAAACACTCCGACTCCGCCAGGATTTGCTGATTCCAGGAAAATGAAAGCCAATGTCTATAGAATCTGGATCAACTAATTCTCTGGTTTCTGGGTCATTCTGCCAAGGTTTCAAATCCGATTTCGCATCGGGAAACTGGAGTTTGAATAAATTCACTACCGTAGCAATCTTGCTGGCGAGTTCAAGGTTAGTTGCCTGTTCAGCTGCGTTCACGAAAAAAACACTCCTAAATAGTTGAGTCAGCTAAGGGGAATGCGACGACAGAAAACCGCCAGAAGGCTTATCTTGTTTGTGTTTCAGCTTATCAAGACGTTTTAAATTTCGCAACTATAAAATTGCCTTTTCTTAACAATTGATTTAGGGTGAAGTATGAAATTTTTGCTATATAAGCAATTATACTTAAATAAATTAGGAAAGTGTCTGACGTTAGATAAGTCTGAAAAAAAATCTGAAAATTTTCCGCAAAATCCTCTACTTGCTAGAACGAGAAATTACCTTGGCGATCTAAAATTACACTGTTAGCTGGCAAACGTAAAAAAAAAGTTAAGTTCAGTTTATGGCGCGTCAACGCTCGATTTTCTCAATTATTCTGGTATTATTGGCTACATTCCTGATAAGTTGTGGTGGCCCTGGAGTCGCAGTTGCACCTCCAACTTATACAGCAGATCAAATTGCCCAAATTCAGGAATATGTGCCTGAAGTTCAGACTGTGCGCGATCGCGCAGACGAACTCAAAAACCTCATTGAAAAAAATGAGTGGATTAAGGTGGGTAACTTTATTCATGGCCCAATGGCAGAAGCTAGGCTGACCATGACTTATATCACTCCCCATCTTTTACCTAAAGACCAAACCGCAGCCCGTCAAATCACCAAAGATTTACTGAACCACTTGGTTAAAGTTGATCAAGCTGCTAGTAATGGCAATAGTTTAGTTGCTTTGAGTAACTACAAAGCTGCTTTTACAGATGTTGACAAATTCCTGCAACTGTTACCTGAAGGTGACAAGCAAGCAGACTCTTAGTCATTCTTGAATGATAAGTTATGAGTTAGAAGAAAAAGGCTGAAGTCTGAAGTATGAAATGAAAAAACCTTTTGACTTTTGACTTCACGGCAGTTCTAACTCATAACTCCTCAATATCCCAGCAATGAGTCATGTAATTATTATCGGTTGTGGTGTCATTGGAGCCGCGATCGCCTATGAACTGAGTCAAGTAATAGGGTTGCAAATTACCATTATTGACCAAAACCAACCCGCACAAGCTTCTACAGGTGCAGCCCTTGGGGTTTTGATGGGCGCTATCAGTCAAAAAATCAAGGGTAAAGCTTGGTGGCTAAGACAAACCAGCATTGAACGCTACGAAACCTTAATTCCCGAACTGGAAGCATTAACCGGGCGTAAAATCTCCTTCAACCGTCAAGGTATTCTCCATTTGTCTTGGGAAGAAGAAAATTTTGAGAATTGGGAAAAACTAGTAGAAATTCGCGCCTCCCAAGGTTGGAATCTAGAAATTTGGGACAGGGCGAAACTCAAGAGTATGTGTCCCCAAGTCAATAATGACAGGATTACTGGCGCAGTTTATTCGCCTCAAGACCGTCAACTCGACCCCACAGCTTTAACCTTAGCCTTAGTAGAAGCCGCCCAACAAAAAGGCGTAACCTGCCAATTTGGTGTAAATGTTGTCAATATTTCACCAACATCAGTCGAGACGACAGCCGGAAAAATCGATGCTGATTGGGTGGTGGTAGCGGCTGGACTTGGTTCTACACTCTTAACGTCCCAACTAAACCAAAAAGTTGATATTCGCCCGGTTCTCGGACAAGCATTACAAGTACATTTAGCAAATCCCATCGGTAATCCTGAGTTTCAGCCGATGATTACCTGTAATGATGTGCATATTGTCCCTGTGGGCGGTGGCGATTATTGGATAGGCGCAACGGTAGAGTTTCCCAGCAATGGCGATGAAATCCCGCCTAATCATGAACTATTAGAGGACGTTAAACAACAAGCGATCGCCTTTTGTCCAGAACTCGCCGCAGCGACTATCACCCGCACCTGGTCAGGGTTACGCCCCCGCCCGGAAGGTCGCCCCGCACCCATTATTGAAAAACTACCAGGATTTAACAATATCCTCCTCGCCACCGGACATTATCGTAACGGTGTGTTACTAGCCCCTGCAACAGCTTATGCGATTCGTGAGATGATTAGTTGAGAATTTAGAAGTCAGGAGTCAGAAATCAGAATTAATATTCCTTCTGTATTCTAAATTCTCAGTTTTTATTAGGAAAGTAGCGTGGCTGTAACAGAAAATAAAGTCAAAATTGATTCTTTAGAGTGGTTTTATCGGGAAGCTGAACCGATTGGACAAAGTGATTTATTACCTGTAATCTTGCTGCATGGAATAGTCTCGCAAAGTTACAGTTGGCGTAATATTCTACCTGCTTTAGCTAGTCAAGGCACAAGAGCGATCGCACCAGATTGGATTGGTTATGGCTTTTCTTCCATGCCAGAAAAACGCGATTTTGCCTACACTCCTGACGCATTCATTACAGCTTTAGAAAAATTTATTCAAACCATCAAAATCGAAAAATTTTCTCTAGTTGTCCAAGGCTTTTTAGGCTCCGTTGGCTTACAATACGCCTTACGCCATCCTGAACAAATTGCCAACATTGCTATTTTAAATGCACCCATTTCTACCGATGCTAAATTACCTTGGAAAATTAAACAAATGGGTTTTCCATTAGCAGGTGAAATAATGACTCAAGACCCTTTATTAGTTGATCGTACTCTAGAAGGTGGTAGCCGTTATCGCATCGAAGATCAAGACTTAGATGTGTATCGCCGACCTTTTTTTGAAAACATCTGCGTCTGGTAGAGGATTATTATCAACAATTCGCAATTTACAACTTCCTCAAGCAACGGCGGAAATTGCATCTGGCTTTCAAAAATGGGAACAGCCCATTTTAATTCAATGGGGAATGATTGACCCTTGGTTATCTGTAGACATAGCACAAAAATTTAGTGATTCTGTACCCAATGCAGAATTAATAAAACTTAATAACGTTGGTCATTACGCCCAAGAACATTATCACCAAACAATTTTAGAAGATTTATTGCCCTTCGTCAGGCGTGTAGATAATTAGGCAGAAATAAATTTTGTCAAAATCGATATTATAAAAAAGTGAAATCATAGATAAACACAGATAATTTATCTGTGTTTAATAAATAGCTCATTAGATGATTCAGACAATTTCTAATGTTATCGTAAGCAAATGTAGAAGTTATTTAAGTAAGTAGACAGAATTAAAGGTAAAATGCAAATCAAAAAAATTTGCTTATATCAAAGGCTGTTACTCCTGCCTTCTACTTCATAACTTACGATCTCATTAAAGCCACCTTAATGGAGATGAGAATTCATGGCTTATTCTTGGTTTAAAGCATTTCATATTATTGGCATTGTAGTTTGGTTTGCTGGACTATTTTATCTGGTGCGTCTGTTTATTTACCACGTCGAAGCCGAACAAGAACCAGAACCAGCACGCACGATACTGAAAAAGCAGTATCAAATTATGGAATTACGTCTTTATCGCATCATCACTACTCCGGGAATGTTAGTCACAGTAGCGATGGCGATAGGTTTAGTGAGTACCGAACCAGAAGTTTTAAAACAGGGTTGGCTACACTTCAAATTACTATTTGTCGCAATTTTATTGGCTTATCATCATTACTGCGGTCGCTTGATGAAGAAGTTAGCTAATGATGAATGTCGTTGGACTGGTCAACAGTTACGTGCTTTAAACGAAGCGCCTACAGTTATGTTGGTGGTGATTGTACTATTAGCTGTGTTTAAAGACAATCTACCCACAGATATCACTGCTTGGGGAATTTTTGGTTTGATTATTTTCATGGCGGTGACTATTCAGCTATACGCCAAAAAACGCAAGCGTGATAAAGAACAATTAATGGCGCAAATCAACCAAGTTCCTCAAGAACAAAGTTAGACAAAAAACGCCTGATATATCTTACATTAAGAAATGTTAAAAAATGTATTTGATATCTCAGGCGTAAATCAATGTCAGCAAAATATTTAGGTAAACCCCGTCCGTTGTGGCGAGTAATTTTCTTGTCTGTGATTACCGGGATGCTGTATTACGGCTGGTACAAATGGATTATTCAAGAAGAACTACGGCGTTATAACGGGTTCGGTTGGTCAGGAACCCTGAGTTTAGCACCCTTTGTTTTCGGAGTCGCAATTCCCCAAGCTTTACGAATCTTTGATCCTGATGTACCTGGGTGGTTCGGTTGGTTTTCGCTGCTGGGTATTGTGTGGATTTATATTGTGCAGTTTAAGTTATATAAAACTGTGAATGAAATGTACCGCCAAGCAGGTTTAAAAGAACCCTTAGTAGTTTGGTGGTTATTTATCCCTGGATTAAATTTAATTGTTGGTTTACGACAAATCCATTTTTTAAGCCAATTTTGGGCAAACCAACAAGGTTTGACTGTTCCAGATTATCTTGCTGAAAATATTCCTTTCCTTTCTGCTAACGCTTAATGTAGGAATCTGGTTTGATTTCCGAATTTACTTGTGTGATCAGGGAATAGGGAGTCGGGAGTCGGGGGAGTGTCAAAACCTGTCACCTCTCACCTTTTTATTGTCTATCGATGCTGATTAGCATGTAAAATATGACAGTTGTATTCTGCCGCGAACGTTGATTGAGCGTTATACCTTGCCCGAAATGGGCAACCTGTGGACTGAATTTTATAAGTTCAAAACCTGGCTTCAGGTAGAGATTGCAGCTTGCGAAGCCCAAGCTGAATTAGGTTATATTCCCTCTGGTGCAGTTGAGGAAATCAAAGCCAAGGCTAATTTTGAGCCGAAACGGATTCTAGAAATTGAAGCAGAAGTCCGTCATGATGTCATCGCTTTCTTGACAAATGTCAACGAATATGTTGGTGAAGCTGGACGTTATATTCACTTAGGTCTGACTAGTTCTGATGTACTAGATACAGCTTTAGCATTGCAATTAGTCGCTAGCTTGGATGTAATATCCCAAAGACTGGCAGATTTGATTGAGGTAATTCGCCAAAAGGCAAGGGAACACAAAAATACCGTGATGATTGGCCGATCGCATGGTATCCACGCCGAACCAATTACCTTTGGTTTTAAGTTAGCTGGCTGGTTAGCAGAAGTATTGCGCCACCAAGAACGCCTCAAAATTCTGCGGGAAACCATTGCTGTGGGTAAGATTTCCGGTGCAGTAGGAACTTACGCCAACATTGAACCCCGTGTAGAAGCGATCGCCTGTGAAAAACTGGGACTCAAACCCGATACAGCTTCCACTCAAGTAATCTCCCGCGATCGCCACGCCGATTATGTCCAACAATTAGCATTACTCGCTGCATCCATTGAACGTTTTGCCGTCGAAATTCGCAACCTGCAAAAAACAGACGTTTTGGAAGTCGAAGAATTTTTCGCCAAAGGACAGAAAGGTTCTAGTGCTATGCCGCATAAACGCAACCCCATCCGTTCCGAACGATTAACCGGGATGGCGCGTTTAGTCAGAAGTCATGCGGGTGCAACTTTAGAAAACGTCGCTTTGTGGCATGAAAGGGATATTTCCCACAGTTCTGTAGAACGGGTAGTGTTACCAGACGCGTGTATTTTAACGCACTTTATGCTCATAGAAATCACTGACTTAGTGAAAAATCTGCTGGTTTATCCAGAAAACATGGCGCGAAATCTTAATTGCTATGGCGGTGTAGTCTTCAGCCAAAGAGTACTACTCACCTTAGTAGACAAAGGTTTAAGCCGTGAAGAAGCTTATGCGATCGTGCAGCAAAGCGCCCACACTGCTTGGAATAAGCCAGACGGTAATTTTCACGATTTGATTAGCCAAGATTCGCGAGTCACCGCTAAACTCTCCCCCGCAGAAATAGAAAAGTGTTTTGATCCTCAGCACCATCTCCAGCATTTGGAAGAAATTTACCAGCGTTTGGATATTTAGTTTAGTTCAAGAAATACAGAGGGTGTAGAGGTGTAGCTTTGTAAAGCTATAAAAGCACCAAGCAAGATTTGAGTGAATTGGTGTTAGTCCGCGCAGGCGGACTTTGTTTTTATAGCCGAGCCAGTGCGTTGGGGAGACAGCGCCGTGGTGAAGCAGTCCGGTCTTGGGGGTTTCCCCCAGGAGGAACTGCTGAAAGGGTTTCCCACGCCAGTCGCTACAACGGAGGGAACCTCCCTTCGGGTTCGCAGTTCCTTCAAGTCGGCAAAGCCGCCCAACGGACTGCTCACCGCAACGCGCTGGCTCGACTTGAGGCGACTGTCGTCGGCTTTGCCGACTCCCTCACTGGCGTGCGAATTCCATTCGTCGGAGATAGTGCTACTACAGAGCAAAATTTAGTAATTTAAATCACAACAATTACTAAATTCTTCCTCTAGGTGCTGTAATTTTGAGCAACACTGGGTAGTATAAATAACAAATCCTTATCTAGCAATTGCCCTCATGGTTGAAATACTTGCCATGCTTTCTGCTTCTGCGGCAGCAGGATTAAGAATAGGCATACCTTTATTAATTATCGGACTGTTGCAGGGCAGCAACTTGTGGTCGCAGACTCCGATTTTATCTCACATTTCCCCCAAGATTTTGTTGTGCTTACTTACCAGTTGGTCATTACTGGAATTTTTTGGCAGCAAAAAATTGCTGGGACAAAGAGTAATACAGGTAGTTGAACTATTGTTATCTCCTTTAGTGGGGGCAATTATGGGTTTAGCTGTTGCTTCCGCTACAGATACACCAGACTGGTTGATTGCTTTAACGGGTGGATTATTAGCTTTAGTATTACAACTGGTGCAAATTGGTTGGTTTTATCGCTTACGTGGCTTACCTTTGTGGGCGGCTTTTCTGCAAGATACTCTCTGCATTGCCTTAGTTTTATTTGCCTTTGATGCGCCGTGGCAAGGAGGAATAATTGCTTTAGTACTGTTGTGGTTTGCTGTGCGTAGTGCTAAACAATGGTACGACTGGCGTTATCAAAAGAATAATATTTATTAGTAGAGTAGACTTTAAACGTCAGAATTCCGAATAATATGAGTGCTATACCAAACTTCAGATACCCGATTTCTTTAAGAAGTCGGGTATCTTGTTATTGACGCATAATTTAGGATTGCTATATCTAGCTTAAAAGATAGGAAAAAGTAGAAAAATTATTGTGCAATGCTTCTACTTTTTAATTACCTTTTAACCCCAAAATTAATATACCTGAACTTGGGCTAAACCATAGGGAACTTCTCGTGATAAACCGATGTATCCACCGGAAACATCATAGTAAACAAAGCTTCTGTTAGGAAAGGCATTGGCAAAATCTATATTCCTAAAAGCAATATTGAGATTAGTGCCAGGAGGAACTGGTTGAGAGAAATTAATTCTAATCATTCTCTCATCTTGTCTAGAAATGTTAGCCTCAACACGACGACCAGATTGATCAGTCACGTCAATATCATTGCTAACTTTTAGAGCATCTGAAGGTCTAACTATCAGGTAAGATAAGGGCTGCATACCTGTGTAAACAGTAATTGTGTGAGTACTATCGTAACCACTGGTACTGCTAATTCGCGGAGCAGTGCTATTGTAAGACATATCTTGTCTTTGAGCCTGAGCCGGAAGACAGGTAGCTGCGATCGCTCAGGCTGCTCAACGTGTAAATGAACTAGACTCGCAGTTGATGGCAGTACAGCAGCAAATTAACCGCTTTGAAGGGAATGCAGATCGCGCGGCGGCTTTTGATGTGGATTTGAAAAATGATGCTCAACGCAAGGCACGACGGTTTGAAGTGCTGCTGTTGAATCACGAATATCAAAAGGCGGTGGATACGCAAATTCAACTAACTGTAGAAAAAGCTAATGCGATGGCGCATTTAGAATATCTGCGTAACCAGTTTAGTGTAGCGAAGTTAGAGGCAAGATTAGCGATCGCGCAACAACTGACTGATTATGAATCACGGGAATTAGTTGGTTTGTAGTTTATAAGTAGAGACTTTGCAGTGCAAAGTCTCTACTCAAAGCAAGTAAAATCTAAGCAGCTTGATTAGATTCAGGTAAGCTAGAACGCGCATTTAACGACAGCATGACGCGAGAAATACCAGTAACCACAATGCTAGAGCCTAATAATGTGCCTAGTAGCCAAGGTGCATTGCTGGGAAACTGGAACCAAATAAGTGCGCCTAAAAATAGGGTAACAATACCATTACCTAATACCCATGTCCAGTTTTGTTGGGGACGTAAACGAAATGCCAAAATTAACTCGAATGTACCTTCTGTGAGCAAAAAGCTACCGATTAACAAAGTAAGTGTGAGAATCCCAGTTCGAGGATAAACTAACAGCATCACACCTGTAGCAATATAAAGTCCGCTTAAGAGAATTTTTAATAGAAAACCTCCTTCGCGGCGGGTATGAGTAGCATAAACGAGCTTGGCAAATCCCGCAGACATCAGAATTAGCGCCACCCAAGTCTCAGCAAATATGGTTGTAAACACAGGTAAGGCGATCGCTAGAATCCCTAAAATAATCAAAAGAGCGCCAATTACAATTGAAGTATTAACTTGCTTGTTAATATCGCTGGACTCGTTGCTATTAGTAGTAATATCGTTTGTCATACAAAATTTTTCCTTAATCTTCAGCGAACTCTAAGATTAGGTTAAAAATTTTTTCTCAGGCTAGACAGAGCCTTAAGATAGACACATTGGTAGTAAATTAATCCTGATCATCCTCAAAATTTACTACCTTAGTATTACTCAGTCCTATTTTCACTAAACTCAATAATTGGGAAATTTGCTGATTAATAGTTGCAATATCAAAACGCTGACTGGCAATATTTCTGGCATAATCAGCGATCGCTGTAGTGATTTCTATTTCTTGAACACAGGTGTTAATTACTTTGGCTAGTTTTTGGGAGTCGCCGGGTGTGGTTAAAAAACCATTGACACCATGTTCGACTAATTCAATCGCGCCGCCGGCTTTGGTTGCGACTACAGGTGTACCGCACAACATTGCCTCAACAATAACTCTACCAAAGGGTTCTGGCGCAGTGGAAGTATGAGCCACTAAATTGCAAGCGGACATTAACTGTGGAATGTCAGCACGAAATCCTAAAAATTGGATGCGATTTTCTAACCCTAGTTTGGCAACTTGTTGGTGTAATTCTTCTACATAATCTTGTTCACCAAATAAAGCATCCCCAACTAAAAGTGCTGTGACTTGTGGCGGGGATTGTGATAATGCTTCAATTAAAATATGTTGTCCTTTCCAGGGTGCAAGACGGCTGAAATGTCCAACGACAAATTTGCCTTCTAAGTCTAAATCTTGCCGGATTTTTTGAATTTCAACATCAGAAATCTGATATTTTTGACTATCAAAACCGTTATAAACAATGGCTGTGATTTCCGGCTTACCTCCAGCTTGTACAAATGCTGTTTGACTTGCCTGGGAATTAGCAATGACTAATGATGCAAAAGTATTAGCTAAGGTAACAGCAACTCGCAAGTTAATTGAGCTAAAGTGTTCTAATGAAAGAATATCGTGTAAATGATAAACTAAGGGACGACGAGATAAAAAACTTGCTATTGCGCCAATAACTAGTGCTTTTTGGGTATTGGCATAAATTACATCATATTTTTTCGCTAATTTTACAACTTTAATTATTAAAGGTACTAGTTGTTTAATACTGGCTAGTGCTTGCAATAAATTGCTTTGTTTTTGGACTTGAATTGGTTTTGTTGTTAATACTTCAACTGGGATTTGATGCTGCTGGAGTAAGGTTTTAAAATCACCATCGGCAAACAAACCAACTAAAGCGCGATCGCGGTATGGTTTAGCAATATCAATTAAACAAAGTTCTGCACCGCCAGGTTTACCACTTTGGTCTAAAAATAGAATTTTCATAAAATATTAAATATTTTTAAATTTAGATTTTAAGCTAAGATAATATCACGAACTTTTTGCGCGATTAAAGACCAGTCATAATTAGTTACAGCATAATCACGGCAAGTTTGACGGGAAGGAAGTTGAATTTCTCCTAAGAGGATATTTTTTAACTTTTCAGCTATGTCATAAACTTCTATAGAACTGGTAATTAAATCGGGTGAAAATTGCCTTAAAATTTCTGGCATTCCCCCAACAGGTGTACATAAAACAGGTGTACCACAAGCTAAAGATTCAACTACCGCTAAACCAAAGCCTTCAAAAGATTGGCTAGGCATAACTGTTAAATCAGCAGCTTGGTAAGCTATAGGTAATTGCTCATCTGGGAGAAAACCTAAAAATTTAACTGTGTTTTCTAGTCCTAATTCTTTGGCTTGCTGTTGTAGTGCATCTTGCATATAACCACGACCAGCAATTGCTAACCAAACATCAGGAATTTTAGGTTTAATTATAGCTAAAGCTTGTAACAATTTATCAATACCCATGCGATAAACCAAGCGGCGGGATGTAAATAATATCGGTCGATCATCTGGCCAGCCTAATTGCTGTCTTGCCTCTTGTGGTGATAAGTTTGGCTGAAAGCGATGAATATTTACACCACCAGGAATAATGTGAATTTTTTCCCAAGGGACTTGATATTGTTGATGTAAAATATTGCCGAATGCTTTACTCAGAACAATAAAGCGATCGCAGCGATTATAAGTGCTTTTTTCAATTAATAAACGCTTGATAATAATACTAAATTTATTAGTAGCTACTTCTTGCTCACTTTCTGATGCCCAAGGGCCATGAAAGTTAAAAGTAATAGGTACATTTTGCGGTAAAATATCTATAATCGGAAAGCTATATAATGCAAAATGCAAATTAATTGCATCTGGTTTTCCGATTCTACTTTTTTTAAAGTTATTGCGAATAGACCAAAGTCTTTGCCAAATTGGCTGTTCAGGAGAAGCTAAGTTAGTTAATTTTATTGGTGAATTTATATCAATTTCTGGTAAACCAACTCCACATAATTCTATTTGGTCTTGACGGTTGGCTAATTGATGCGTTAGTTCATAAATATATCTTTCTAATCCTCCTGGTGTTTTAGGAAACCAACCCAAGCCAAGTGTCAGTATAGATGCAGACTTAGTATTAAAATTTTCGTTTTTACATCCCACTTTTAAATCTCCTATGATTGTTCGAGTGTGTGTTTTATTACCATCACTCTCAAGTTATTTCTTTTTTAATTTTGCAGTAGATTAATCAGACTAATATTTATATCCTGTAATTTTTACCAAAATCAGCATTCTTTAGGTCTGACTAGATGCAGATTTTGATTTTATATATCTAACTACTAAAATTTCAAAAGCCAATCATCAAAGACAAGTGTTTTTGCAGAGGACAATAATTTATAAACTATTTAGATTCTGGTGTCAAGCAGAAAATTTGTGATTTAAATTACAGGATTTCTGCTGCTAAATAATCTTTAAGTCATCAAAGATATTTATTTTAGGTGAAATTATTGATTCTCTGTATTCAGTTTTACTGTTTTTAGCTATTGTTCAGTAAGTTTTGCTACAAATATGAAGATAATTTTATGAATTCTTCTTGGCTACTTGAAAAATCTATGTGTTTTTCATGAATTTTAGATAAATATCAATTTTCAAATACCCAGTGTTTGTTATCTATGTAATATGTCCTGAAAAAATTAAGCTTAAATACTAGTCTTAATTTTTGAAAGCTTTCACAGGCAGACTCATATCAGGTGAAAAAATCCATAACATCCTACCATCGACAGTAATAAACCAGGGTTTTTTAGCATTATCTATTGATACTTATTTGGGTTGATTGTATCAGTCAGCACAAAAATATCTGCACGCTATTGATAGCTAATTTGTCGCTAAAACTATTTGAATGGCGAAATTTTTGATATCTAATTTTCACGTAAATATTAAGTAGATTATGCCAAAAAATACACATCAAAAGTTGATGAAAGTCCATCAACAACTGCATAAATATATTCAGAAAATATTCAAATTAGGCAATAATCGACAGTTAAAACCTATTTATTTTATGCTGATGGGAATAGCTGTGATATTGCTGGCTTTTTCCCTTGATATAACCACTGAAACCAGTGTTACAGGTGTAGCAGCTAGTACCTATAACACCTCTTGGATAGGTAATAGCTTTGGCGGTGGTAATAAGTGGGTACAAAATAATATTGAAGCGATGTATGTCGCACCTAATGGCACAGTTTATACTAACAGTCATTGGGATGAAGCTGGTAGAGAAGCAGGTATATATAAAGATGGCAATGTAATTGGCATTGTGGAAGACACTCACGGCTGGAGTCGCACTGGTGGTAAAGCAGTTACAGCCAATAGTAAATATATTTATATTGCCTTAGCGCAAGGTTCAGTCGGCAAAACAGATCAAGATTATCCCCCAGATAAGACGACTTGGTACACTGTCAGACGCTATAACTTAGAGGGAAAACCAGCACCTTTTAATGGGGGAAGGGGTTGGGATAAAAGTATGTTAATTATCAGTAATCAAAGTGAAGTTACTGGATTAGCAACTGCGGGAAATGAGTTATATGTAAGTGATTCAGCAACGAATAAAATTCGCGTATACAATAGCGAAACTATGCAGGAACTACGTAGTTTTAGTGTAGTGCGTCCTGGTGCGATCGCTATTGATAAACAAGCAAATCTTTGGGTAATTCACAACCAAAACAAAATTTCCCACTACTCACCCACAGGTAAGCAATTAGCCTCACAAATTACCAATATCACTAAACCAACTGCGATCGCCATTGATCATCAAGGTAGACTTTTAGTTGCAGACAACAGTCAACGTCAGCAAGTATTAATTTACAACATCAAAAATCAGCCTGTGCAGGTTGGTACTTTTGGGATGAAAGGCGGAGTTTATGCGGGTACGCCAGGAGAAGTACAACCATTAAAACTATACGGAATTAGCGGAGTCGGTACCGATAGTTCTGGGAATATCTATGTTAATAGCAATGGATTTAACAACTCAGGTACAGATTTACGCAAGTTTTCCTCATCGGGAAAACCAATATGGCATTTACACGGATTATTATTTGTGGATAACGCCGACGCAGATCCTAAAACCGATGCTTTAGAAGTGTTCACAAAACAAGAACACTTTTTGATGGACTACAACCAACCAGCAGGTAAGCAATGGACTTACAAAGCTTACACCTTAAATCCCTTTAAATATCCCCAAGATCCCCGCTTGCACACTTCCCCAGATGCTACCTTTGTTCGCCGCATTCAAGGTAAGCGGTTTTTATTCCTGACAAATATGTATGCCAGCTTTATGCAAATTTACCGCTTTGACTCTGCGAAGGATGGTAATATTGCGATTCCCGCTGGGATGTTTGCAGGGACAAATGGCGGTGGAGAAAAATCAGTTAGCGGAAATTGGCCGCCTTATCAACCAAATAAAGGAGAATGGATTTGGCGCGATCGCAACGGTAACGGTAAATTTGATCAAGGTGAATATGATCAAAGTGAAGACTATCCCTACTTAGGTGGTTGGTGGGTTGATCGTAAAGGTGATATTTGGAAAACTTTACGCACTCAAGATGGAATTGGGATTCGCCATTATCCCCTGCAAGGACTTGATAAGTATGGTAATCCCATCTATAGCTATAGTTCTATGGAGAAGCAGAAAACTCCTAGCATGATTACCGATGTCCGCCGCATCGAATACTTTCCCGAAACAGATACGATGTATTTATCAGGCTTTACGGTTGATCATCCTGCGATTGGTGATGATAGCGGAGTCGTAGGTTCCGAAATTCTCCGCTTTGATAACTGGCGTAAAGGTAATAATCCCACACTCCGTTGGCGCGTTGTCGTTCCTCACGACACCACAGGTAAGCGCGAAGTAGCCACCGCCGCTATGAGTGTAGCTGGCGACTATGTATTTGCCGTGAAAATGAAAACCGCAGAAGTTTATGTTTACAATGCCAAAACAGGCGCTACTGTCAAAACATTAAAACCAGGAACAGAAGTTGCAGGTGAAAGTGGTTGGATTGATATACCCCAAGGTATCCGCGCTTTGCGACGTTCTAATGGTGAATATGTAGTGTTTGTAGAAGAAAATTGGAAAGGGAAAGTAATTATGTATCGCTTTAAAAGTTAGTTGATTTGGTAAAAATTAGTTCGTTTTAGATCCCCGACTTCTTAAAGAAGTTGGGGATCTATTTATGCAAATTAATTTATATAAAATGTAGTATTTTGCTACTAAAAATCAATATTTATTAATAATAGAAATTGCTTCACATTGAATGCTATTTTTTCATCAAATAAACAAATAAATTACCTTCCCTCTCTATCAGAAGTGAATTATCATACTAAATACATTTTACTAGAAGCACCGCATAAAGTTTATGTACAATCGCCAAAAACAAGCTGAAAAAGTAGAAATAAAAAGTATAAAGAATATAGCTCTAATTTAATTTGCTAATCATCATAGATTATCTATATACCCAGATTATTTACCCAAATATATATGCAGATAAAAAAAATATTTACAAAATTTACAAAAACTAATGCCAGGTATTTTGCTGGAACGGATGCAATATATTCATTCCAGCTTGATAACTCGTTGGATTTTACTAAAGGGAAGTCAACCATTACAACTTAATCAAAAATCTGTGATGGTATTTTCTCCCCACCAAGATGATGAAACATTTGGTTGTGGAGGGATGATTGCTTATAAACGTGAGCAAAATATTCCAGTAATAGTGGTATTTCTCACCAATGGTCAAGGTTCAAGAGATATAGATACAGAATCAAGAAATAAAATTATTCAAACCCGTAAACAAGAAGCAATTAAAGCATTAAATATATTGGGTGTAGAGACATCAGCAATTTACTTTTTAGATAAAGCAGATGGGTATTTGCAAGCTTTAAACAGTCATGAAAAACAAGCAGCGATCGCCCAAATTACTGCACTCCTAAAACATTATCAACCAGAGGAAGTTTATCTACCACATTGCAAAGATTGTCATCGAGATCATGAGGCTACATACCCTTTGGTTAAAGCGGCAATTAAGCAAGCAAAAATTAAAGTTGAATTATTTCAATATCCGATTTGGTTATTTTGGAGAGCGCCATTATTTATTATGCTCAAATTATCAGATATAGCCACCGCTTATAGTTTTCCTATTACCTCAGTACAGCAGAAGAAAAATCAGGCGATCGCCGCCTATACCTCTCAACTTGAAAGTTTACCTCCTGGTTTTGTTAATCGCTTCTTGGGTGCTTATGAGATATTTTTTAAAGTTGAATCTTAATTATTTTGACTTAGTTATGACTGTCTTATATCAGGAATAGTAATGTTTTTGCTCCTGCCTTCTACCTCCTGCCTCCTGCCTTCTAGCTATCAATTACATCTATAGAGAAAAATCCTATGAAAATCTTACATATTACAAATCATGTAGAAAAAATTGGTAATGGAATTGTGAATGTAGCAGTAGATTTAGCCTGTCTACAATCACAAGATGGACATGATGTAGCTGTTGCTTCGGCTGGTGGTGGATTTGAAACTTTACTAGCACAACATAACATCAAACACTTTCACCTCAATCAATGCAGACAACCCCTCAACCTAATTAAAGCTGCTTGGCGTTTTAAAGAAATTATCCAGCAATTTCAGCCAGATATTGTTCATGCACACATGATGACAGGCGTTGTACTAGCCGGAGTTCTACGCAAAGCTGACAACTATCATTTAGTCTCTACAGTTCACAACGAGTTTCAACGTAGTGCTGTCTTAATGGGATTGGCAGATCGAGTCATCGCCGTCAGCCAAGCCGTATATGATTCTATGGTTCGCCGTGGTATACCCCAAAATAAATTATGCGTAGTTGCCAACGGCACATTAGGTAGTCCTCGCCACCCCAGCATTCAAGATTACCAACCTCTACCCTTACATCGTCCAGCTATCACCACTGTTGCTGGAATGTATACTCGTAAAGGCATTGCAGAATTAATCACCGCATTTACAAAAATTGCCCCCAACTTCCCCGCAGCACACTTATATTTAGTTGGTGACGGCCCAGATCGTTCAATATTTGAAGCAATAGTAGAAAACATAGCCTGCGGCGAACTACGTCAACGCATTCATTTTGAAGGTTTTCAGCCAGAACCCCAACGTTATATGCTGGCCAGTGATATCTTTGTTTTGGCTTCTTACTGCGAATCTTTTGGTTTAGTCTTAACAGAAGCGAGAGAAGCTGGTTGTGCCATTGTTGCCAGCGATGTAGACGGCATTCCCGAAACATTAGATCATCGTCAAGCTGGCATTCTTGTACCACCAAAAGACAGTCAAACCTTAGCCAATGTTCTCACGCAATTACTTGGTGATCCTGTACAACTCCAATATTGGCAAAACCGCGCCAAACAAAATTTAGAACGGTTCAAAGCAGCAAGAGTGCATGAAGAAACAATGAATGTGTACCGTGAATTAGTCAAAAACTATAGCACCCGTACCGTTATGAATACACAAGAAGTCTTACTCATCAAAACTCCCACCGCCCCAATGCGTTAAATTAACTGGGAAGTTCTGGTGATGTTGCGATCGCCACGCAATTGGGGCTAACTTTGTAGAGACTCATTCAGTTGTTGCTGGAGTTGTTGGACTTCTGCGATCGATAAGCCTGTTACACGCGCAACCATTTCCATCGGTAAACCTTCCCGTAAAGAATTATTGGCAATTTCTCTCTGTGTTCTTGCCTCTGCTTCTTCCTGAATAGACCGATAAATGACTGATTCCTGCATAATATCCCTCCGTACTAAGCTATAAATTACTTTATACCGATTTTGTTTTGAGTAAACCTAACGTTTGATGAGGTATGGTAGGGCGATCGCTCCCACACTCCCACCGATAATCCTTAATTAACTCTCTGCATGAGATAATTTAACCCTGTTGGTGTTGAGACAAGGGTGAAAATTTATGGAGTACGACTTTAAAGCATTGGCAGAACTTTACAAAAACGCACTCCTGAATGACGTACTCCCATTTTGGGAACAGCACTCCTTAGACTTGGAACAAGGCGGTTACTTTACCTGCTTAAATCGTCAAGGTCAAGTTTACGACACCGACAAATTTATCTGGTTGCAAAACCGCCAAGTCTGGACTTTTTCGATGTTGTGCAACCAATTAGAAAAACGCGAAAACTGGCTGAACATTGCCAGCAATGGTGCAAAGTTCCTCGCCCAACATGGCAGAGATGACGAAGGAAATTGGTATTTTGCCCTGACGCGCGAAGGTCAACCCCTAGTCCAGCCTTACAATATTTTCTCTGATTGCTTTGCAGCAATGGCATTTAGCCAATATGCTTTAGCCTCCGGTGAAGAGTGGGCTAAAGATGTGGCAATGCAAGCTTACAACAATGTGTTGCGTCGTAAAGATAATCCTAAAGGTAAATACACTAAAACTTATCCCGGTACAAGACCAATGAAAGCTTTGGCTGTGCCGATGATTTTAGCTAACCTGACTCTCGAAATGGAATGGTTACTTCCTAGTGAAACTTTAGAGAGTGTTTTAGCTACAACCGTTCAGGAAGTGATGAATGATTTCCTCGACCAAAAACGAGGACTAATGTATGAAAATGTTGCCCCCGATGGTTCCCACATCAATTGTTTTGAAGCCAGATTACTTAATCCCGGTCACGGTATTGAAGCGATGTGGTTTATTATGGACATCGCCCGCCGGAAAAACGATCTGCAAACAATTGACCAAGCTGTTGATGTGGTACTGAATATCTTAAATTTTGCTTGGGATGAAGAATACGGCGGCTTGTATTACTTTATGGATGCAAATGGACATCCGCCACAGCAATTGGAATGGGATCAAAAGTTGTGGTGGGTACATCTAGAATCGTTAGTTGCATTAGCAATGGGTTATCGCCTGACAAAACGTGCAGCCTGCTGGGAATGGTATGAAAAAATGCACGATTACGCCTGGAAGCACTTTGCCGATCCCGAATATGGCGAGTGGTTTGGCTATCTCAATCGGCGAGGCGAAGTATTATTAAATCTAAAAGGCGGTAAATGGAAGGGATGTTTTCATGTACCCCGTGCTTTATACCTGTGTTGGCAACAATTTGCGGCTTTGAGTTCTGACTCCTGACTCCTGTTTGATAACAAAAAACCTCGGCGAAACTAACCGAGGTTCAACGAGAAGGTCTGAATGTCGATGGGAGATACCGATACCGAAGTCTAAAACTCTTAGCTAACTGCAAAACCGAATAATACTAAACCTGTTACAAACAAACTTGCAACTGCGCCTTGGATAAAGTAACGACGCTGTTCCCAAATTGCTGGGTATTCAGCGTAGTACATCTGGGGTTCGGTTGCATAGTTGTTTAAAACGCCATCTTCATTAACGGTGGTATACATAGTTGTTTTCCTTGGTTGTTAACTTATGTAAATAAATTTAACAAGTTTGTTACAAAACGTCAACTAGACTTGACAAAAAAAAATTTTATTCTTCTCATTACGCCAACTTATCAACTTTAGGGCTGACGCAGTAAAACGAATCCCCAATCGCTACGATTTAGTCTTGTCTGGGATGGCTTTCAAGCTAAGACGGGGCAAGGGATAACCACGATTCCACTAATTACTGGTGGTAAGGCTCCAAAGCTATCTGGCGGATTCCGCCAGATAGCTTTCAGCGTAGAGAGTCTATGCCCTTGTTTCGTCAGAGCCGAAAAGCCTAGCAACTGCGATCGCCGTCAAGCCCTTAAGCAAGCCAAGTGAATCGCGCATTATCAAACGAAAAAACTCCCATCTCGACATACTGGGAGTCCTTCGCGCTAAATCTCTGTATTTTTCTACAAATTCGCCCAACATTTCTTCAAGGTCGGCGTATGTACTAAAAAGTCCGGCTTGATCAATTTTTTGTCTTTGCTTGGCATAGTCAATGACCTTAACAATAAATTTAGCAAATTGCCGTCCGAGGAAAATAACACCCTGGACAAATATCCCGGACAAAGCATCTGTTAGAACTTTTGAGAGCCATGTCGGGATTTGAATCTGAACTAACATAAGCAGACATCAGGTAAAAAAAATCTACTAATATTATAGATGGTCGATAATAGCTTTTTGTCGATATATGTACTAGAATGATAATGAAAAGCCCACAGCTTTGACAGAGAGGAGAATGCGAGCAGAAATGCTCAACTAACAGCGCGGCAAGGATATATACTCATGGGCGACACAACAACAAAAAAGGTCAGAGAAGCGGCTTATCCGCTTTCAGATTTAGAGGAAATCATCTTATCCGTTCTTTCCGGGAGGGATAAACTTTATGGATTGCAAATTAGTAAAACAATAGAAGCCGGAAGTGGAGGCAAGCTCCAAATAGGATTCGGTTCTTTGTATCCAGCATTGCGAAGACTGGAAGCCAGGAAGCTTGTTGAATCACAGTGGGGAGATGAGGAGCCTGAAGAAAGAGGTGGTGCTCGTAGGCGTTACTATAAAATCACATCTTCAGGTGAAGAAGTCCTGCGAGAGAAGATCAATATCAGAGAAAGCATTGCCAAATACGAACCTGTAATCGCCTAGTTTTCAGGGCATCAAATAAAGATTAAAGATCGTAGAAATTAATAAGGATTAAATAGAATCCACTCAAGCATTTGCAAGCTTTGAGTGGATTCTGCTTTTTTACAACAGCCATAATCATGAAGGAAATTTAGCTTTAATCCACGCCTTCCACCTTTCGATGAAAGCCCAGACCGGAGACGCTATAGCCGCGACGAGATCGCATCCCAAATCTTCAACGGTGATGTGACGCGATTTACTTAACAATCAAGGGTTTGGGGAAGGGTATAGGGGTAAAATCAAGTCAAAAATTAAAAGTCAAAAATTCTCTGACTTTTGAATTTTGACTTCCCTGTAAGGGTGTAGGTGTTTAAAACCCTTAAACCCTCACACCCATTCTTCACAGACAACCTTTGTGCGTATGGTACTAAACTGAAATCTGGAGTGAAGAGGAAAAAGTTGATGAGATTGTTAATCAGTACATTAGTTGCCAGTGTTAGTCTTGGGCTGTCTGCATTACCTGTTCCCGCACAACAGTCGGTTTCGGAAACTCAAGTTGCAGCGATGGTAGAAGCATTGCGAAAAGCTGCACCTCAAACAGGTAAAGTCAACGATGGACTGTATAGCGACTGGCAAGTTCAACCTGGTACAGTCAAAGCTTGGTCAAAATTTTGTCTGAAAAAAGAACTGACACCAACACAGTTTGAAAATAATCCAGCAACTGCTCGCCAAATTATTTCTTGCATCACACGCCGGGAGTTAGACAAACAATTACGCGCTACTAACAATAATGAAACTGCGGCGGTTAATGGTGTAGCTTGTTGGTGGATGACGGGCAACTATACAGGTTGCAATAGCGGTTTTACTGCTGCTTACGTACGAAAAGTTGTGGCTTTTTATCAGCAGCAACGTTCTCAACCTTCCGCTACTCAATCAGCAAAATAACTTTCTTATTTCTATATTATTAATATAATGATGTGCCATTGATATATAGATATATCAATGGCTATCTATTAAAAATTAAGATGGTAAATCCTGACAAATAAATGCCAAAATAAGCGAAAATGCTTATTGAAAGTGAATTAGATTTTAAATTCACGGTTGGGCAGAGTCTAGGGAAAATTATGTTCTCAGCCACCTCCTGTTTAGGTAAAATTGAGGAGTATGCAGAATTTTGCCTACTTCAATTGTTGTATATGCAATTGATTTTCTGTTGAAAACAAAAACCAATTAAATACACATCATAATATTTAATTAAAAAAAATAAATTACATTCAACTCTCACACCACAGGCAATTATCGTGTTAGAAGCATGTATACTCGCAACCATTTTTTTGCGGATTTTTCGGCATAATTTTCAAAAAAAAATTTGGTCATGAAAATCATCTCTATGGATGTGATGAGTACAGGGGTGATTGCTTATTACGTGCTGATTGCTTCACGGGATGGTTTGTTTACGCCAATTCTTTCCGATGTTAAACAAAGGGCTTATGCTGATCCGGTTCCGCAAGCTGTGATATTAACTGCGATCGTTATTGGCTTTTCGATTCAAGCCTTAATGCTGGTTGGTGTTATGAAACTAGCGCGGGATAACCCAACTTTGGAAAGTAATGAAATCGAGAATAACAACACCCCATGAATACCATAACGATCGCCTGGATTGGCTTACCATTTTTGATTGGGTTTGTGATTTATCTGCTGCCCAAACTTGACCGCTATCTCGCCTTTGGTATGGCTTTGGCTTCGGCGGTATATGCGTTACAGCTATTTATCACCCCACCCCTAACTCTCAAATTACTCGATAATTTTGGCGTAACTTTAACAGTAGACGAGTTAAGCGGCTACTTTATTTTGACCAATGCTTTGGTAACAGCCGCCGTCATTCTTTATTGTTGGCAAAGTGGCAAGACAGCTTTTTTTTTACGCCCAGACAATCATTTTGCATGGTAGTGTAAATGCTGCCTTTGTCGGTTCAGATTTGATTAGTCTATACGTCGCCCTAGAGGTAAGTGGCATTGCAGCGTTTCTGTTAATTGCCTATCCCCGCACTGATCGTTCGATTTGGGTGGGCTTGCGCTATTTATTTGTCAGTAACGTGGCAATGCTGTTTTATCTCATCGGTGCGGTGTTAGTCTATCAGGCGGATCATTCCTTTAGTTTTGCTGGGTTGCGAGTCGCACCACCAGAAGCACTGGCATTGATTTTTTTAGGACTCTTGACAAAAGGTGGAATTTTTGTATCAGGCTTGTGGTTGCCATTGACTCACTCGGAATCAGAAACACCAGTATCGGCATTGATGTCAGGAGTTGTGGTGAAAGCTGCTGTATATCCCTTGGTGCGATGTGCGCTGATGGTGGCAGAAGTTGACCCGATAGTGAGAATTTTTGGCGTTGGTACGGCACTTTTGGGAGTGTCTTATGCCGTCTTGGAAAAAGATACTAAGCGAATGCTGGCGTTTCACACAGTTTCCCAGTTGGGTTTTATTCTCGCAGCGCCAATTGTCGGTGGTTTTTATGCCCTGACTCACGGACTGGTGAAGGCGGCATTGTTCTTGATTGCTGGTAGCTTACCCAGTCGCAACTTCAAAGAACTGCAAAATCGACCAATCAATACGGCGGTGTGGATTGCTTTAGTAATCGCTAGTTTCTCAATTTCTGGCTTTCCCTTATTGTCTGGGTTTGGGGCGAAGGTTTTGACGACGAAAAATCTCTTACCTTGGCAAGCGATCGCGATGAATATAGCCGCCCTCGGAACAGCAATTTCCTTTGCCAAATTCATCTTTCTGCCGTTTGGGGGAGAAGGTAAGACAAAACCCAGTTTTTGGGCAGCAATGAGCTTATTAATTGGTGGGCTGTTTATCGCCAATATTGCCTATTACGATGCTTACACGGTTGAGAACATCATCAAACCCCTCTTAACCATTGGTATTGGTTGGTTAGCTTACCTGCTAATTTTTAAACGCTTAGTAATTAAGCTACCCCGTGTACTGGAGCAATTTGATCATTTGATTGGTGTGATGAGTTTAGTGTTAATGCTGCTGTTCTGGAAGGGATTTGCATGGTTGCCTATCTAAATTTGATATTGCGATTGGCTATTTGGTTTTTGCTGACTGCTAACTTCAGTCTGGCAAATATCATCATTGGCGTAAGCATCGCCCTGTTACTGCCTGGTTTGCCTAAAGTCTCAGGCACTTTAAAAGATTGGCTACGTGTGCTATGGGAAATCATCGTCGCCATTCCCCAAGCTTATATAGAAGCATTTGAAATTATCTTCCGTCCCCATAAATATGAAGAAGTAACACTCGAACAAGTCAAACCACGCCGCACTCCCGGACTGATATTCCTCGACATCTTTTTGATTACTTTTACACCCAAAACCATTGTTTTGAAATATCACGAAGCAGGCTGGTACGAAGTTCATTGGGTACGCCGGAGGAAAAAGGTATGATTTTGAATCTGCTACTGTTTGCCATGATTGCCGCCCTACTCATCCCCATGTATGAAGCTTGGCAGGATGATGATATTTGGCAAAAAATGTTGGCATTTGCCAGTATTTCCACCAAAGCAGCCATCATGATTTTAGTTGTATCTGTCTTGCGTGATGATTGGATGATTGGTGTGGTGGGGGTGATTATCCTGAGTGTGGGAAATGCCGCCTTGATGCTGTTAGCCCAAGTCATCAAACGGATGAGTGATGTTTTGCAAGGGTGAATTATGATCAACGCACTGAGTTATTTCTGCATTGGTTTAGGGATTATCTTTTGGTTTTGGGGGACTTTTCCCTTATTGGGCGATCGCTCGGTATTATTCAAACTGCATGGTCTGACAGTAGCAGATACCCTCGGCTCGATGAGTATCATTGTCGGATTGTTGCTGAAGATACCCAGCGAATGGCCGCTACTGATTCTGGCGCTCATTTCCTTAGCAATGTGGAATACCATGCTGGGATATGTTTTGGCTTATTGTTCCAGTAGTAAGGAAAGTCATGACCGATAACTATATCTATGTGATCATTCCTCTGCTACCCTTAGCTGCGTCGATGGTGATCTTTCAATCAAATCCCTACCATGCTTTAGTCATACGGGGAATATTGGGAGCAGTCGCCGCATTTGTTTATACAGTGTTGGGGGCAGCAGATGTGGCCTTAACCGAGGCGCTGGTGGGGACAATGTTGGCGATTACCTTATATGCGATCGCAGTGCGTTCATCACTAGTTCTGCGTCTGGGATTACTTCAAGAAGAGGAAAATGCAGACTTTAAGCCACTTATTGATAGTTTCCGCGCAATTTTTAGCAAACGCTATTATCTGCGTCTAGAACTAGTTCCATACACAGATATGGAAACCTTACATCAGGCGCTAAACAACAAAGAAGTCCATGCAATTTGTCTACCACAGGCAAAACATGATCCTCAAGACGAGGAAACGCAACCATATCACACCATCACCAGAATCCGACGCATTTATGACATCATGCACACTCAACTGACATCATCAATCACCAGTTTGAGTCATGCCAGTACATCACCAACCAACACACCAGATTTAAAAACACCTGTTTTGGGAGAGCATTCATGATGAAATGGCTCTACATTATTGCCGGAATCGCCCTATTTGGCAAATTTCTGTTTATTGCTAACCCTACCTTAGATTTACCAGATATCTCGATTTTGGAAGCGGTTGTTCAAGATAGTGGCATACCAAATGCCGTGTCAGGGATTATTTTTCGCAATCGCTTGTATGACACGATTTTTGAAGTGGTGGTATTTACAATCGCCATCATGGGAGCTAATTTTTTACTGGCGAACGAGAAACCCTCCACCACAATTTATCGTTTCACCGATCAGCCATCAATTGTATTGGCAAGATTGGGTGCGACTATCGCTGCTTTAGTCAGTATCGAACTAGGGATTCGCGGACATCTCAGCCCTGGTGGTGGTTTTGCTGCTGGGGTGGCGGGTGGAACAGCGATTGGCTTAGTAGCAATTACTTCGTCCCCAGAATGGATGCAAGCAATTTACCAACGCTGGCAAGCCGCCACATGGGAGAAAATTTCGGTATTAGTTTTTGTGATTCTGGCGGTAATTAATTTGTCTGGTGTGGAATTACCACACGGGGAGATGGGCGCACTAATTAGTGGCGGTTTTATCCCCATACTCAATTTGTTAGTCGCAATTAAAGTCGCCTTGGGTTCCTGGGCGGTGATTTTGATTTTTATTCGTTATCGGGGATTGTTGTAACACAACAGGACTTACGCACAAAGATTGTCTGTGGAGATTGGGTTTAGGGGTGAAAGGGTTTGGGGTGAAAAGGTTTGGGATACATACACGCCCATACCCCATACTTGCCAGCCGGAGCAGGTAAACTACTGTCCTGATGTCCAACTTCGTAGTTTAGTTAGTGTAGGTTTAGAAGGTGTTGACAAATTGAGTCGGTATTGGAACATTGGGACATAGGAACCATTACCCTCGCGGACTGTAACGAGAAAGGCTGTTTTATTGCGTGGATCTTTACCGATTTTATCGATGTAAGCAAACTGTATTTGTTTTATGTTTAAAGGTTTTGCTTGTTTAAATCCTGGTTTTGAAATACAAACAATAGTACTTCCATCTTGATACCTACCTGAGTAAAACCAATATGTTTGCCCTTTGGTTTGAAATTCGGATTTATAGAAAATAGTAAACCTGTCAAATTCATTTAATTGCTGATTTTGTTTACAGTTATTGTCAATGTATATTTCTTGAGCAACAGTTGGAGGAGTGGAGAATAAAGCTATTATTAAACTCAGAGTAATTCCAGAGAATAGTTTTGTTTTAGACATAAATTTATTAATCAAAAGTTTCCTCTAAGAATCATACTGCTTTAACTACAACCTTCTTTAATACCATCTCCAAACACCTGGTAAATTCTGAGGAGCGATCGCTCAGAAATAATCTGGCTGTGAAAAAATGGTAGAAAGCGCCCTGAAAATTGCGGATGATGGGAGTTTAACTTTGTTTGCGGTGGGTTAGCGATCGCCTAACCCATCCCTGTTAAAATTAAAATTTAAGAATTATTCTTCGTCATCTTCACATTCTTCGTCATATTCTTCCTCGTCTTCGTCTGCGCCAAATATTTCATCTATGAGTTCTTGAGCGCGTTCGTTGGAAATATTCAACGCTTCTTGTAACTCAGAAATATAATTTTGTTCTTCATCAGGTACTTCTTCATCAATACCTACTACCAAAATGGCAGTGATGTATGCAGCTTCCCGATAACCTCTGTTGGGTAATGATTCAATCGCTTTAACAATTAATTCTTCTGGATCTTCTTCTTCTAGGAGGCTGGTTAAGGTTTCGCCTAATTCGTCAAAGTCTTCGTCAGAATAATCTTCAAATTGAGCAATTTCGCCCAGCATCTCACTCAAAGCATATTCTTCTGCGTTAGAAATACCATCACCATCAGATGCTGCGGAGAATAGTCCGATCAGAGCGATCGCAACTTCTGGTTCTAAAGCCACTGAACTGGCGCTACGGCCTCTAGGCAAACGTCTAGACATAAAAATCCTATAAAAGTTTGATACTGCGTCAAAAAGCAATCTCTAAGGCTAAAAATCGCTTCCCAATTAGCATTCCCAAAAAAATCCGAAAAAACACAGATGCTTTTGTTTTTTTTGTAAACTTTTTTATATAGCAGGAAGCAGAAGCTAAAAGTATTACTATACAGATGATTTAGGTAACAATATTTACAGTCATTGCGAGCGAAGCAAAGCAATCCCACCCCTTACGATTGCTTCGCTTCCGGAAGCCGCTTTGGACATGGTGTAATTAATTCTGTCTGACTACTTATAGCCAATATTTATAAGCGGCATAGGCCATAGTTACCACACCTGTGACAATCGCTGACTCATCAATTTCAAATTCGGGATGGTGTAATGGGTAATTGATGATTCTATCTTTAAAGCCGACACCCAAGCGAAACATTGAACCAGGGGCGTGTTCTAAATAAACGGAAAAATCTTCCGCGCCGAGGGATGGTTCTGGTAAAACTTGGACGCGATCGCTACTCCAGGCTTCTTCTGCGGCTGATTGTAACAACTGAGTTAAAGAATAATCATTTTGGACGCTGGGGACACCTTGACGATAATTAACTTGATATTTTGCGCCGTAAGCATGACAGACATTCGCCACAATATTCTCAATCCAATGGGGGAGATGGGCGCGGGTTTCAGGATGGAGCGATCGCACAGTTCCCCACAACTGCACTTGGTCAGCAATCACATTTGGCGCTCTACCACCCTGAATTTTCCCTATACTCAACACTACAGGGCGCAAAGGATTCTGAGTCCGACTGATGGCTTGTTGCAAAGCAGTAATTACTTGTGAAGCAATCCAAATTGCATCAGTCGCCTCATGGGGACGTGCGCCATGTCCAGATTCACCAATAATTGTAATTTCTAAATCATCAGCTGCGGCTGTCAACGCTCCGTAACGTATACCAATCGAACCTGCGGGTATAGAAGGAAAAACATGAACGCCTAAAATAGCTGAAACATCCTTCATCGCCTGATCTTGCACCATCCAGTTCGCTCCCTGGGCAATTTCTTCGGCGGCTTGAAATAAAAATCGCACCTTACCACCCAATTCATCAATGATTTGGGATAATACCATTGCCGTACCTAACCCAACAGTAGTATGCACATCGTGACCACAAGCGTGCATTACCCCATCTGTACGGGAAGCATATTCTAAACCTGTACGTTCTTGGATGGGTAAAGCATCCATATCAGTCCGAATCGCCAATAAACGCTCATCGGTACCTGTACCCTGGACTTCCCCAATCACACCTGTTTTTCCCACACCTTCTTGGACATGCAGACCACTAGAAGACAGAACTCCAGCCACAAAAGCAGCTGTTTGATACTCTTGACCACTGAGTTCTGGATGAGAATGGAGATGACGGCGAATTTCAACTAAACGGGGCGCTAGTTTTGTGGCTATATCTTTAATACGGGTTAGCATCAATCAATTTTAGTTACGAGCTTTGTTCCCATGATAAATAAGTGCTACTGAATAAAATGTTCTTGATTAAAGGGAACCGGGAACAGGTAACAGTTGACGAGAATTTCAACTCTTTCTACTCCCTACTCCCGGTTGGTGAGCGAAGCCGAACCATCACTTTCTATTTCTTAGTTTCCACTTCTTCAGACTGGGTATAACAAGTTGTACCTCGTGTAGTGCCTGCTTTAAATTTATTACATTGCTTGGGAATGACACGCTCTGATGACCACCAGTAAGGTTTATCAGAAGTGACATTACCCACAGGTAAAGTAGTTAGTCGGAAGTTGGCTCCGCGAAAATTGGTAAAGTATAGTTTAGCGCCTAATAAGTTTGCTGCTGTTAAATTAGCACCCAGAAAACCTGTAAAAGACAAATCGGCACTTTCTAAAGATGCTGAAGTTAAATTAGCACCTGTAAAAGATGCTCCTGTGAGATTGGCAGATTTCAATACTGCACCTTCGAGATTTGCATCGGTTAAATCTGCATTTACGAGATTGGCTTGAGATAAATTTGCTCCCCTTAAATTAGCCCCACGCAAGTTGACACCAGCTAAATTAGCTTGATTGAGGTCAGCACCACTCAAATCACAGCGAGGACAAGTACTAGATTGTCTTAACTGTTCTAGGTCTTGTTGATTCACCCCCAAGGCTTTTTCGCTTAACCCCGTGCAAACTATTAGGGCAACAATGCTGGCAATCTGGAGTTTCATAAGTTTTACGGATATTTTTATCGGTGATATGTTAAACGTAGTGTTACTGTCATACTTAACATATACACATATACCGTTAACTCAGCAAATCCTAGCAATGAAGTGGTGATGAAGAAGCTATAAAAATAGTATAAATTCTGATTTTAGGACTACACAAAACCAAATTTAGGCTTTAAGATTGAATCGTAAGGAACTATACAGAACTCTCTATAGACTATCACATATTCGATCCCCCCAGCTAGAAGAACAGTAGCTGGGGGGATATTAATTTGAGCATTTATACTGTGTTGAGTCAGTTAGTGATAATTCGGTATATCTATCAGGATTTACGCACAAAGGTTATCTGTCAAGAATGGGTGTGAGGGTGTAAGGGTTTTGAACACCTTCCTACGGGGAAGTTAAAAGTTAAAAGTCAAAAGTCAAAAATTATCTGAGTTTTAACTTTTGACTTGATGTTCCCTGCTCCCTCTTCCCTTTCCCGCAGGGGCTTAACTTAGCGCCATCCCAAGAAACGCAGTCCGGGAACAATTAAGTAGTGACTGACTCCTAGCCAAAAGCTTGTGAAAATGGCGACTAAAACAAATAAAGCCAAGGGTAGACCTAATTCTGACCACAGTGGCTGGGGTGAAAAGTAAAAGACTGTGGTGGGGAAACCTAAAATAAATAAGCCGGAAAAAATCAGTGCTGTGCCTAAAGCGGCTACTAAGGCATAAACTATGTGATGACTGCGAAACCCAAAGCTGAGAGATAGTAAAAATATTGAAACAGCAATCATCACAACTAAACCGTCACTGCTTTGTTTGGAGGAAATGAGTTCCCAAAATAACCAACCAAATCCATAGCTGATCATACCCATGAGTGATACGACTAAAAACCGTCGTCGTTGACCAAAACATCCAGATATGGTGAGTCCCCAGGCAGTTCCCAAGCCCGCACTCATAAAGACTAAAATATCTGGGCCAAAGTTAGTCTGAGAATTGGGAATTAGTCCTGGTAGCTGACCCATGATTAATTCCACAATGCGATCGCCTAAAATTGTGCGGTAAGCTACAAAAAAACCGATAATTGTGCCGCAACAAGCTCCTAGACTAGATAGTAGCATTGCCCAAATAATCGCCACACAAGCCTGAATTATTTTCAGCAAGGCTTTGGCAAGAAACAAGGCTGTTTTACCAATTGCTGTGAGAAAATCAGTAAAAGCTTGTTCAATGGTTTGAATTAGCCTTGTTAAGTTGTTGCTGGCTGAATTTGAGTTTGGTGGTTGGGAGAATGACTGTGGTTTCGCAGATTTGTTAATTTTTGCTAACCGTTTGAGAATGATGGCTGCATTAGATGGACGCGATCGTACGTCTTCTTTTACCATCTCATCAAGTAAATCAGCAAACTGTGAGTTGATATTGACTCGATTCCGCCAGCGCAATTCTCCAGTCTGCAAATCTTCCATCTCTGGCGGATACTTACCTGTGAGTAATTCAATCATTGTCCGGCCAAGAGCGTAAAAATCAGCCGCAGGCCCCACATTTCCCCCTGTGACTTGTTCTGGCGGACTGTAACCAGAAGAAAATAACCGCGTTGAACTTGATTCTCGACGCTGCATAGCGGCGTTCATTTGTTTAACACCGCCAAAATCAATTAATACTAATTGTTCCCACCCTGTTCTTGCTTGTGTTGGTGGTGCGGTTGAGGCTGGTATCCGCAACATTAAGTTAGAAGGTTTAATATCGCGGTGAATAATTTGGCATTTGTGCAGTTCTTGTAAAATCTTGACAGCTTGGGTGAACCAGTTGAGTACCAAATTCTCTGGACATCCTTGAGGATAGTTATTCATAATTTCATCCAGAGTCGGCCCGTTAATTTTTTCCATCACCAAACAAGCTAACTGGCGCGGTTTTGGACTAGTGATATTTACCTGAAAAAAACCATCAGCTTCGACTTTCGGAACACCAGGATGCTGCAAACTAATTAAAACTGCGGCTTCTTGTGTAAATAATTCCTGGGCTTTTGGTGAATCTTCCACCAAAACTTTTAGCACCTTTTCTGTTTGAGTTTTTTCATCCCAAACTGTATAAATTTGGGCAAAACCACCAGAACCCAGTGGTTGAATAGGGACATAGCGGTCTAGCAGCTGTAGTAATGCGCCACAACTGTTACAAAATTTGTTTCCCCAAGGTTGGGGGTAAGGACGTTGACAATCAGGATTTATGCAGTGAACCGCCCTTTGAGGGATATGGGACACAACCGCTACAATACAAACGCTGAGTTGATTTTAACCTATGTTAAGGAGGTAGGAGGACGAAGGCAGGAGGCAGGAGGGAAATCCCATAAATAAATTTATGGGATTTAACCAGGGCAAAATTTCATACTTCACACTTCCTAACTGTACCCATCCCAAGCAATGGGGAATGTGTAATCAGAAAATAGAGGAAAATTTTGATTGTCGCTGCGGGTTTCTTCATCCAAAACATTGACAACTTTGTTATAAATATCTTCTGCTTGTTGGGGAGAATCACCAATGCTGGTTAATCCTAATTTGCCAAATTGAGACAGACATCCCATCAAATGAAAGACTGTACCTGTTTCAGTGCCACTATCAAAATGTAATCTGTGATGGGCAATAATATCCATTAAATCGTTAGGTAACAATCCTCGATAACGGTCTTTTTGCAGGTTATCGGTGGCAACATAGTATTTAGGACGACCTTGCTGACTGTAAAACAATCCTGTGGATAGGTCATAGCGGCCATTTGTTAACAGTTTTAAGGTCATGAAAGGATGGGTTGTGCCACCTTTACGTAAGTTAATTTCGATCGCCTGAATATCCCAGTTGTTATTACCCTGGTCAACGGTGATAAAATCAACACCAAATCTTTCTAATGCGCCTTTTTCTGCGAGTTTTCTGCCAACTTTTAAGCCTAATTGTTGCAATGCTAAACGATAGCTTTCATCGGCGGGAAAGCGACATCCGAGATAAATTTGACCGTCTGGGCCGCCAAGAATTTGGTCGTGGGTGGAGAGGATTTCGACTTCGCCTGTGGGTGTGATGCGTCCTTGGACACTGGGAGAACGCTTGATTTCTCCTTCGACAAATGCTTCGACAATTGCACCTAATTCTGTTATTCGTCCGGAAAAATTTGCCCAAGTTTCTTGTTTAGCTTGAAAGCGCATGGTAGAAAAGCTACTGCTAATTGTTGCTATTCTTTGTTCACTCGAAGCTTGTCCTGGCGCTAAATTTATCATTGGTCTTAAATCTAGCAGGGCGTTACCTTCTCCAGAAATTCCTTCGTTGAGTTTTACCACCATCCTTTTTAATTCTGGTTGGCGTTCCCATAAATCGTTTGCCGCTTCTGCCAATGCTTGAGAACTCCAGACTCGTTCACTACCATCTGGATGGGGAACTCCACTTTCAGCAAAAATTTGCCGACTGCCACTTTTTGTACCCCAAATTTGTAAATCTGGTGCGGCTGCATATAAGGGTACATTCAATTTTAAAGATAATTCTGCTTCTAAATCTGTGGCGTTGTAGCAGATCATAAATGATTTTTCTAGCCTTAAGGCTTGCTGAATTCTATCTAGCAAACGAGGACGTTCTAAAATTTTTTTGGCTAAGAGGTTGCAGGGAAGAATCATAAGTAGAAAGTAAAAGTAAGCGATTACGTGCATGAGAAAATGGAATACCAGGTAACAGTTGCAAATAGTAGTCAATAATACTAGGATGCAAGGGCATTGAGGTTATATAAATTAGGCGAGTGCGAGGATTACGCAACCGCATTAAAGAAAATAACAATCTTTCTTCATAATGTTCACAACCTGCAATTTTTCGGAGTTCGCATTGATCGATGCTGAGTGAAGGAACAACCACGATATCTGCTTCACTATTATCGAATAGCTCAATGGTTTTCCAGCGATCGCGCAAAGTTGACTGCAAGTGGCGAAATTGATCAACCTGATCCAACTTTGAAACATTTAAAGTTACCATAATCCCTGCCCTGTAATGATCCCCAACATATCCGTCTTTCTTCGGTATACCGCACAGCCAGCTAGATGTAACTAAGCCTTAATACTTCTTGACTGCAAATATTAATTCTTTACTCTGTCATCGTAGAGATTTTTATAATTTTTTGCCTATACACCCAAAGAAGGAAAAATAAAGTATTCAGACAGGCACAGAATTAGATTACGATACAATTTTATACTGTTAAATTGCTGATGTTGTTTGGCGAGATCGCTACTCAACAAAAACTCCTAACATTCCAACAAAATCAATAAGTCAATAGCAATAAATATTAATAATTGAAGAAAAGTAAATATATCCCTAAATCTCACATCTGACCAAAAACAAATTACAAATGACAACCTTAAATATTTAACTTGATTTGTATCAAATTATTTACATAAATATCTTGGCAATTAACAATGACACAGATATCTTTATGTATAGAGATGTTGCAGACAAGACTGGGAAACAAGCTAGGCGCTAATTTCCTTCTAAACTAGAAAAACGGTGTCTGCAAAATTTATTACTAAATCTGTTTGTGTCGGGGGTGGGTCATGAGCCGTCCAATAATTCTTGGGATTGTGGGTGATAGTGCTGCGGGAAAAACAACACTAACTAGAGGTATCGCTCAAGTACTAGGGCCAGAAAATGTCACGCTGATTTGTACAGATGATTACCACCGTTATGATCGCAAACAACGTGCTGAAATTGGCATTACAGCTTTACACCCAGACTGCAACCATTTAGATATTATGCAGCAGCACCTGTCTTTACTCCGCACAGGACAGCCAATTCTCAAACCTGTGTATAGCCACAAAACAGGTACTTTTGAACCACCCCTATACATTAAGCCGAATAAATTTGTAATTATAGAAGGCTTACTGGGCTATTCTACCCGTGCCGCCCGCGATTGTTATGATGTTAAAGTTTATCTTGCGCCTCCCGAACCCATACGCGCCAAGTGGAAAGTTAAACGGGACACGCAAAAACGCGGCTACACTCCCGAACAAGTATTAGCAGAATTAGAAAAACGCGAACCAGACTCAGAACAATTTATTCGTCCCCAACGCCAATGGTCAGATATAGTAGTGAGTTTTTATCCACCTAACGGTGAAGAGGATGAAACCAATGGCCATCTCAATGTGCGGTTAGTGCTGCGTCCTACTATTCCCCATCCAGATTTCACACCGATTATCAACTTGACCAGTGGTGATGCTGGTTCAGCCATTCGTTTGGGACTAGACCGCGATATGAATAAACCAGTGGATGTGTTAGAAGTGGATGGTCACGCGACTTTAGAGCAGGTGAATAAACTAGAACATATCATCTGTTCGGATATGCCCCATTTACATAGTGTATGCGATCGCGAAAGTAATCCTGAGCTTGGCAAAATTGCTGGTACAACTGGCGAAACCTTACAAAGCTATCCCTTGGCTTTGACCCAGTTAATTATTACTTATCACATGCTGAAGGCGACGCAAATGTATCAGTAGGTTTAGCATAGGGTAAAGGGGTGTAAGGGTGTAGGTCTGCAAAACCCTTACACTCTTTTACATAGACACCCAGTTTCAGTTGACCCAATTAACCATCCTCAAATATTGACTGTGTAGCCATTTCTAATCCCCATCAAGATTGATATTTATTTTTTTCTGGAATTCTACTTGCGAGTGAAGTATCTATTACTTAGTTAGTGCATGAATTGTAGGTGTAAGACCTAGTTCTTACTGGTTGTAGTACCTACTATTTAGGCTGAGATACTTATTGCTAAGTAATCAAAAGCACATTATACATAAACTTGGGTCAAAACTACCACCATAGATAAAACTCTAAATTAATTTCTAAGTACGAGCATCTGAGGCGGGTAAACTATGAATGGTAACTCATTTCTAACTTCTGGCGATCAGCAAAATAACTGTTGTCAATATGTTGTAAATAATACATTTAATTCGCCAAGTCATGAGGCTAAAGGTAGTGGACAATCTGCTGTCAAAGAAAGTTATCTACGCGCTTGTGCTTTGAAATCAGCGAAACAAGGAAATTATACTCAAGCGATCGCCTTATTAAATGAATTAATTCGTCGTTATCCCCACAACGCTGCTGATTACAACAATCGTGGGTTAATTTATTTTCAAAGCGGTGAAAAGCAAAAAGCTTTTTGTGACTACAATACAGCCCTAAATTTAAATCCCAATTTAGCAAGTGCTTATAACAATCGCGCTAATTACTATGCAGCTTGTGGAGAATTAGCCGCAGCTTTGGCTGATTACGACCAAGCAATTGATTTGAATCCTAGTTATGTGCGAGCTTGGATTAACCGGGCTATTACTTTCCGCGATTTAGACCAGTATGAAGAAGCAATTGAGAATTTGGAAATTGCACTGTTGTTTGGTCAGTTAGAAGCGCATATTTGGGCAGAACGTGGCCGGACTTATCATCTGTGGGGTGATTGGAATTGTGCGATCGCTGATTATCGTCGTGCTATGGCACAACTATCTACAAACCAGAATAGCAATGTTTCAGCTTATCGTTTGCGCTTACAAATCGAAACTTGGTTAAATGAGCTACTATCGCAAAAGTAGGGAGTGAGGAGTAGAAAAAGTCCACAAACACTAACTTTTTGCTTGTTGATGGTGCAGTAAAGCCTGATTAATATGATGCAGTAAATCTTCCATTGAGATGGAACGGGGTAAAATTTCTGTAGCGATCGCCCTGAGAGATTGATCTAAATTATCTCGGTTGCTATGTTTGTGAGGCTTGATTTCTGCTGGAAAATTCCCTTGTTCACGCTGAGAACGTTGATCAAGTACTAAAATCGGCGGTAAATTAACCGTCGCAGCTTTTAATGCTTTTAATGTTTTTAACACATCCTGGTGAATTGGTGATTCTCCCAAGCAAATCAGCAACAAGTCAACACTGTTGTGGCGAATTTGTTGGTTAACTTCTGCCCAACAGCGCCCAATAGCGGCTTTTAAACCGGCTGTCTGCAAATACTGAATTAAAGCTTGAAACCACTCTGAACCTCTTTCGCTCGTCACATGATTAGTAGCAGCATTTTTCAGAGTGCGATCATGTCTCACCTGTTTGCGCCTGATTTGGGGTAAATCATGGAGTGTTGTCAAATCCACTACTAAAATACTTGGTGGACAGCAAATACCAGAGGCAATTTGTAATACTGACAACAAAGGATCAACTTTGTCTGCGCGACTGTGATTGGTTTTCCCAAAGGGTGTTAAGCAGGGAAATACAGACAGTCCAGGTATCTGGGAAGCCGCCAAACTAGTAGCCACATCACAAGTCACCAATGGGAGAGCGAGTAAACGCGGGTGCTGTGTTAATTGTTGTAAATAACTTTGGGCTAAGGAACCTTCAATATCTAATAAGATGACATCAAATTGCCAAACCCTAGCTAAGAGTTCTGCTTGATCTAGGTTATCCACTTCTATCACCCGATGCTCACGCAATGAGGGGTGGGGGTTAATCGATGTTAATTCGGGATTAACTAATCTGAGAATTCGCAATGGTTGATTTTTGGTAATTGTGGGACTTTTACCAACCGCAGCAGATGTAATTGTGGGTTCGGCACACAATTTGTCTAACAGTGGTGCTAAAGCTTGATTTTCTACAGGTAAGCTCAAGAAACCATCTGCTTGGTTGGCAAATGCTTGCTCTTTTTCTGCCCCTGTGGCAGTGATAATGATGGGGATGTGTCTTGTGGCTACGTCAGATTTGATCAATGTCAGCACATCCCACCCAGAAAGTAATGGTAATAAAGGATTTAAAAATATCGCTTGTGGTTGTAAGCGTCGGGCTTTTTCGACGGCTTCTGTTCCTGAACGGGCAATAACGACTCGATAACCCAAACCTTTGAGTTTTTCTGCTAAATCTTCTATATATCGAGCCACCGCTTCGACTATCAGCACTAATCTTTGGGAGCAACCAGGGAGATGTTGATTACTGTTACCTGGGGAAGTAACAGCAAGGGGAACTTTCTGCACACCCAGATTTTGCTGGGTTCTATCTTCTGGATTGCTAATCTCAGGATCAGTAAAACCTGTGCTTGGGGGGCTGGGTGGTAATAAGAGTGTAAATTGACTACCTTTGCCTTCTTGAGACAAAAAGCTGACATCGCCGCCATGCAAGCGGGCTAAAGCTCTGGTTAACACCAGTCCTAAACCAGTTCCTTCAAATTGTCTGGTGAGGGGATTTTCCAGTTGTTGAAATTTTTGAAAAATTAAATGTTGCTGGTGTTCGGGGATACCTATGCCTGTATCCCAAATTGTAAAAGCAATCCAGCCTTCCCAGCGATTGACGCGCAAACCTATTTCGCCGGATGTTTCGGTGAATTTAAAAGCGTTGGAAAGCAAATGTACTAACATTTGGCGCAAGCGCAATTCATCCGCCACCATCTGCTCTAAGCCTTGTTCAATGGCTAAGGTAAATTTTGGTACTGGGGGGCTGATATGGGCCTGGCTACTGGAGACTGTTTTGCTGCTTTGAGTATGGATTGCTGTGACTTCGGCGAGGGCGCGATCGCACACAGCCTGTATATTCACTGGTGCGAGGGTTAATTCCATCTGCCCAGTTTCCATCCGAGTCAAGTCTAAAATGTCGTTGACCACACTCATTAAGTGACGACCGCTTTGATGAATGAGTCCAGCATAACGGGCTTGTCGTTCGTTTAATTCCCCTAATTGTTGGTCTACCAGTAACCGTGATAATCCTAAAACTGCCGTCAGGGGTGTTTTCAGTTCGTGACTAATACAAGCTAAAAATTCATCTTTTAACCGATTCAATTGAATCAAGTCGGCATTTTTAGCGGCGAGTTCTTTACATAATTGTTGCTGTTCGGTGACATCAGTGCCTAAAACCAACCACAAATGATGATGATTTTCGGCGGCTGGTTCTTCTAAAACTCGTAAATCTGGGCTATCTAAGGGTATTTTGGCAAATTGCCAGATGCGTTCTTGACCGTTTTGTTCTTCGACAACACAGGTGCAAGTCCCCATTTGGCTATCTAAAAAGCAGCGATTAAAAGCGGGTGAAGTTGCTGACGATGCTGATAGGAAACTGTTATGGGGTAAGGCTTCATGCTTCAACGCCCAAGTATGTTCTACAGAATTAAACTTGAATTGTGATAATGCGCTATCTTCACCAGATGGAACTTTCACCGCTGTTTGACTGACATACTCTGGTTGTTTAGTCAAGGCTGGAGACAGGATATGTACTACTTGTCGCCGTACATCTTCGGGATCTTTTAAACCTCCCAACTGTTGCCACCAAGCTGGGTTTTGGGTGACGATTTCCCCTGTACTGGTTTGCAGCATCAATGGCCAAGGCAGTTGTTCGAGTAACTTGATTAGGGGTTTGTGGCGCAATGGCTGAAATGAATGAGTTTTGCGCGATCGCCAGTGAGTTTTGACTTTAGAACTGGCGGTGTCTGGAGTTTCTCTGAATACCTGACCAACCGAATTCAATAAATTAGCGGATGTTTTGCCTGCTTTTTCCTGGGCTAATAATCGCAATAAACGACTGCTATTTAACAGCCCTAAAAACTTGCCTTCGCCATCAACCAATGTCCAATTCACATTGTGGCTAGATGAGGCTGAATAGTAACGCAAAAACTGCACAAATTGTTCAACGCGATCGCTGGCTGCGAATATTTGTAATGGCTCAAAAATGCTGTCCTTCCAGAGGATTAAGGGCTGTTGCAGCAAATCCAAATATTCTGCTTCTGGAGATTCGATCAGCAGTTTTTGGGTTAACTGGACGGATTTTAGCAATCCGATTGGTTCTTGGAGTTGATTAACTACTACTAGGCGATCGCACTGTTCTTGCTCAAAAACTTCCAAAGCCGCTACTAACGTACTTATTTCACCACATTTAGGTACGGTTGCTAGAAAGTTATAAAGCGGGTACTGTAGCATTGACATAAGGCTTTGGGGTTAATCCTTCCTCTAGCAGCGTTGAGCTTGAACGTTGGCGATCGGATAAATAGTGTTCGCGCTGACAATAACATCTTCATCAACAAACTCATTTCCCCAATTCTTGTTTGAGCCTTAAGACCATTGCCGTGGTAAATTTAATTGTTCCAGCCCTGCCTTGCTGGTTGACTTTGCCTTTGCCACTTTATAACTTTGGGGAAATAACCTGAAAGTGTTTTACTTGTGTTGTCACTTTTGATCAAGAGTGACAGCTAAAACAATTATGGCTCTCAAGACTCGCTTTAGAACCTTGAGGAATTATAATGATTTAGAATGCGAGCCGACTTTAAGTTAGTTTAAGTATCCTATCAAGGGGTGAAATCAAAAAATCTACATTCTGATAGATATACATATGCGAATCTCAATCAACTAATGTATCCTCTATAACGAACACCTCATCTGCCGCTCAATAAATCTTCCTGCTTACTTGTTTTCTATGGTCTTTGAGCCACTATAGAAATTTGTTTATCTAGAGCGGTAATTGAGAATTGACTAACAACTTAACTAAATTATTAGTCAGGTTCTCTCAAGTTTCCCTCAAACTTTGTTCAACTTAACCAAATGTGGTTGGAGTGATTCAGCAAGATGTTTAAATATATAAATGCTACTACCTATACTATTTTTCCAAGCAAATGTTAAAAAAATTTTAGATAACCTAGTTCAGCTAGGTACCCAATTACCATTTAACCCAACAAACGGGTACTTCTTTCAGCCTAGTTCTGCTCAATTTAGCACATCTACTCTGGTGTCTGCCACCACAGCTAGACTTTACTCCTTACTAAATTGGTGGCCAGCGAATCTTAATCAAAATTTTATAGACAAATATTTTTACGTGTTTGCGTGCCAGCAGCAAAAACCACAACAGGTTTTTCAGCAAATGACTCAAGTAGATCAGCGGGTATTGTTACAACAAATTAAATCTGATTATCGCCAGATTCTTATAGATTACTTTACTACAGACAAAACCTTGAAAGAAAAAATTGATAAATTCATCAACACAGTGTTTTGTGCTAATATTCCTGTGCCTCAAATCATAGAAATTCACATGGAACTCATTGATGAGTTTTCTAAACAGCTAAAATTAGAAGGAAGGAGTGATGAGACATTACTTGATTACCGTTTGACTCTTATAGATATCTTAGCCCACCTATGTGAAGCTTATAGATGTGCAATTTCTAAATAGGACATCACAACCCTCAGCAAATATATCAGCAACAGTCACCAACCCTAAAAACTATGTATTTTCCTAAAATCAATCACTAAATTTAGATTTTAGTTTTTATGTTTAAGTTCATCTTTTTATGAATAAAGCCAGAAAAACTTATGTTCTCAAACTTTATGTTGCTGGGAACACGCCTAACTCAGTCCGGGCATTAAAAACACTCAAAAATATATTAGAGCAGGAGTTTCAAGGTGTTTATGCACTCAAAGTCATCGACGTAATGAAAAATCCCCAACTAGCTGAAGAAGATAAAATCTTAGCGACACCAACATTATCAAAAATTTTACCGCCTCCTGTTCGGAAAATTATAGGTGATCTTTCAGATCGAGAAAGAGTATTAATTGGATTAGATTTATTGTATGAAGAACTAAGTGAAGAAGACTGGGAAGAATCCCAAAACCTTTAATTTAAATTTTTTTGCAGATAAATTAGTACCTTTAGTAAGAGAAAAACTGGGTTAAAAACCCTATTTATGATCAGGCAATGAGTGAAAACGAGCAAAAAGAGCAGAACCCAACACCAATTGGTGGTGTAGAAAAAATTCGGACAATGATCGAGGGCTTTGACGATATTAGTCATGGTGGTTTACCAGTAGGTAGAACTACCTTAGTCAGTGGCACCTCCGGTACAGGTAAAACCTTATTATCCCTTCAGTTTTTATATAACGGCATTACTTATTTTGATGAGCCGGGCGTATTTGTGACCTTTGAAGAATCGCCCAGCGACATTATCAAAAATGCTCATATTTTTGGTTGGAACTTACAACGCTTAATTGATGAAGGTAAGTTATTTATTCTCGATGCTTCGCCAGATCCAGAAGGTCAAGATATTGTCGGTAATTTTGACCTTTCGGCATTAATTGAGCGATTACAATATGCCATTCGGAAATATAAAGCCAAACGTGTATCTATTGATTCGATTACTGCCGTATTTCAACAATATGAAGCAGTGGGAGTCGTCAGACGCGAAATTTTTCGCTTGGTGGCCCGGCTAAAACAATTGAATGTTACTACCATCATTACCACTGAACGAAGTGAAGAATATGGCCCTGTGGCTTCTTTTGGGGTTGAGGAATTTGTTTCGGATAACGTGGTAATTGTGCGGAATGTATTAGAAGGAGAACGTCGGCGACGGACGACGGAAATCCTCAAGTTACGGGGTACAACCCACATGAAAGGTGAGTATCCTTTTACTATTACTAATGCTGGAGTCAACATCTTTCCTCTGGGCGCAATGCGCTTGACTCAAAGGTCTTCTAATGTCCGCGTTTCATCTGGTGTCAAAACACTTGATGAAATGTGTGGTGGTGGTTTCTTTAAAGATTCGATTATTTTAGCCACAGGAGCTACTGGTACTGGGAAAACACTACTTGTAAGTAAATTTTTACAAAATGGTTGTGTTAACAGTGAACGCGCCATTTTATTTGCTTATGAAGAATCACGCGCTCAACTGTCACGCAATGCTTCTTCTTGGGGTATTGATTTTGAAGAATTAGAACATCAAGGGTTACTCAAAATCATTTGTACTTATCCTGAATCAACTGGTTTAGAAGATCACCTACAAATTATTAAGTCAGAAATTGCTAATTTTAAACCAGCAAGAATTGCCATTGATTCACTTTCAGCCTTAGCCAGAGGTGTAAGTAATAACGCTTTTCGTCAGTTTGTGATTGGTGTAACTGGTTATGCCAAGCAAGAAGAAATCACTGGTTTTTTCACCAATACAACTGACCAATTTATGGGTTCTCATTCTATTACTGACTCACATATTTCCACAATTACTGACACAATTTTGATGTTGCAGTACGTAGAAATTCGTGGGGAAATGTCGCGGGCAATTAACGTGTTTAAAATGCGAGGTTCCTGGCACGATAAAGGAATTCGTGAGTATAATATTACGGCTGACGGCCCAGAAATTAAAGATTCTTTCAGGAATTACGAACGGATTGTGAGTGGTGCGCCTACCCGCGTTAGCATCGACGAAAAGGCAGAACTTTCTCGCATAGTCAGAAGTTTTGAAGACAAAAGGAGTACAGATTCCTAAATTTGGTATCGTGCTATATTCCTTCTTCAATTTAGTATCGTGCTATATTCTGTGGTGAAGAAAAGGTTTCTGCCGCTAGATTGATTTTCGTGTGAGGGGATGCGGTGAAAGGACAGCAATTATTTCATAACAGACAGCAATTATTTCATACTTTCTTACCTGGGGTAACAATGGCGGTATTAACAGCCCAACCCGCCTTGGCTAACACAGTAAAAGTAAGTAACGTACAACAAAAATCTGCCCCTAGTGTTGTGACTTTAACTGAAAGTCATAACTTAGTAGCAGACAACACGCAACTGCCTAAAACTGCAAATCAGATGTTTCCAGATGCAGGCTCGAATTCTGAGCCTACTGCCTTGAATGTGCCTACTTTAAATAGTCAAAGTCACCCAGGCACATTGACAGAAAATACTGGTATAACACTGGCACAAATACCTCAGAAACATCCAGTTGGTTTTGCCAATTCGACACCGGCTTTAAATTTTTCTCAAAAGTCAGAGCCGCGTAATTCACGCAGAATTCAAAAACAAAAAAAAATCAGCAACTGCGGCTAGAGAGACATTTAATAATACATCTGTCAATTCTGCTACTTCCCCAGTTTCTGCTATTCAAAAAAAAACCTGTTTTCTTATCTTCGATTCAACAGTCAGCAGCATCACAGCCAAATTTAAAAACGCAGTTGCCCATAGCCCAACCAACGGTATTTAAGGGTGCAGGGGCGGCACAATTGTTAGCAGCACGCAGTTGCTCACAAGAAATCGGGATATCGACGGCACTATCTTTGTACTCCAGAGGTTGTGAGCAGCAAAAATTAACTGGAGAGCTAACGGCACAAACCAATACAGTCACACCAGAACCTGCGGAAGTAGCGCCAGATTCTCCGACTGTGCCTAGTAATAGTGATTCTGGTTCTACGCCAGTGGAGACAGTACCAACAGCTAGTCCAACTCCAGTCGTAGAACCTGCCAATGCTCCCGTACCGAGCAGTACTAGTCCGGCTACTACTGATGCTGTCCAAGTTCCAGAAAACTTGATTCCGACGGCGAATCCGTTGCAATTTCCTACCAAAGCCGAGGAAGTTACTGTTCAAGGTAATCAACCAATTACTTTAGAACAAGCTTTGGAGGTAGCGCGACGGAATAATCGAGAACTACAGATATCGGTATTACAGCTAGAACGCAGTCGAGCGGCTTTACGGGAAGCCCAAGCCGCTTTGTATCCGACTTTGGATTTGAATGCGGATATTACTCGCAGTCAGTCGGCTTCTAGTCAGCTACAAGATACGTTAAACGGGCGAGCTGGGTTAAGTTCCAACAGTGATGAACCTAGCACTGGGTTCAATGGTCAGGCGCAGTTGACGTATAACATTTACACTTCGGGAAGACGGCAAGCTGCGATTAAAGAAGCTGAGGAACAGGTACGTTTCAATGAATTGGATGTGGAACGCCAATCTGAGGAAATTCGCCTGAATGTAAGTACGCAATATTACGACTTGCAAGAAGCTGATGAGCAAGTACGGATTAACCAATCAGCTGTAGAAAATGCCCAAGCGAGTTTGCGTGACGCGGAAGCCTTAGAACGTGCGGGAGTTGGTACTCGCTTTGATGTTTTGCGATCGCAAGTTAACTTAGCTAATGCTCAACAAGACTTAACTAATGCAATTTCCAATCAGCTAATAGCCAGACGACAGTTAGTCACTACCCTGAGTTTGCCACAAGATATTACTATTAGTGCAGCAGATACAGTGCAGTTAGCTGGTTTGTGGAATCGGTCATTAGAAGAAAGTATTGTTTTGGCGTTTCAAAATCGTCCAGAACTACAACAGCAGTTGGCACAACGGAACATTAGCGAACAACAGCGCCGACAAGCTTTAGCAGCTAATTTACCACAATTGAGTTTTATTGCTAACTACAACTTGTTGGATCAGTTTGATGATAGCGTCAGCATTACTGACGGTTATTCTGTTGGGGTGAGAGCAAGTTGGAATTTGTTTGATGGTGGTGCAGCACGGGCTAGAGCATCTCAGGCCAGAGCAAATAAAGCGATCGCAGAAACCAATTTTGCCGAGCAACGTAACCAAATCCGCTTCCAAGTAGAACAGGCTTTTTCTACCCAACGGTCTAATCTAGACAACGTGCAAACTGCTAACACAGCCTTAGAACAAGCCAGAGAAGCTCTACGTCTGGCGCGGTTACGCTTCCAAGCTGGGGTGGGTACGCAAACTGATGTGATTAACTCCGAAACTGACTTAACAAGAGCAGAAGGTAATCGAGTCACCGCTATCTTAAATTACAACCGGGCTTTAGCTCGATTACAGCGTGCAGTTACTATTAGGTCATTTCGTTAATTAGTCAATGGTCATTATTCAGAAGGCAGGAGGCAGGAGGGAATCTCCAGAAATAAATTGAGGTTATTAACCCTTCTCATTCTCCTGTCGGAGACGCTGCGCGAACTACTGCGCTCAGGGTTCACCTAGACGCGATATTTCTTGTGCTTCGCATCGCAAAATGTACAGCAGGTTGTAACTAAATGAGGTATGCAATCGGAGAATTAAATATAGAAATTCTTCTTCTGCCTCCTGCCCCCTGCCTCCTGCCTTTTTTGGTCAATGGTCAATAGTTCTGGCTGAGAGTTGAAATTTTTAACTCTGGACTATTGACTCTAGACTATTGACTATGGACTATTGACTACAGACTACCCATGACTCAAGTTACATCTCAAGAAATTGCCTTATTTCGTTCTCAGTTAGCAGATGATCCCATAGCTATGGAAACACTGGATTTGATTGAAGACTGTGAAGGAGACTTAGAAGATGCAGCCATGACACTCGCTATCAAAGCTGGGCAAGAACCAGAACAAGCAAATTCTGAATGGTTAGATGCTTTGGCGAAAAAGTGGCGGGCAGTAATTTGTGAATCAGAATTTAGAGAAGAATTGTTAAATAGCTCGATTTTAGAGATGATGGCACATCTCAAAACAATGCCCACTTTTCCTAAAATTTTGGCGACACCAGTTTTAATTTACGTCCTCAAGCAAGGTGTGAACAATTTTTGTGAACCATTGGATGGGATTAAGTTGGAAGTGGGGAGTGGGGAGTAGAAAGACAAGGGGGACAAGGGAGACAAGGGAGACAAGGGAGGATAATAAATCAGCACTCAGCACTCAGCACTTTTTTACTGATACCCTGTTAATTAAGGCGAACTTGTTTCAGAAAAACTGTTGTTAGATCAATGAATTACCTTGTTGCTGTATTACCAGACCGTATCCAAGCTGAAGCTGCTTATCTAGCACTAGAAAAAGACAGCATCAATAGCACAATCTTAGGTAAGGGATATAAAACTGCTGACGAGTTTGGTTTGATTGATCCCAAAGAACAAGCTAAAAAACAAGCAAAACTAATGACATTTTGGTTAGTACCGTTTGGCTTTTTTGCGGGTTTTACCTTCAGTTTCATCACTGGGTTAAATACCTTTGCTTGGGCTGGTGAAATTGGTAATCACATTATTGGGGGATTACTGGGGGCTGGTAGTGGTGCTATGGGTGCTGTGTTTGTTGGTGGTGGAGTCGGGCTAATTACAGGTAGTGGAGATGCGCTACCCTATCGCAACCGCTTGGATGCTGGTAAGTATTTGATCGTGGTTCAGGGTTCGGAAACTCTGACTCGTCAAGCCACCAGAATACTACGTCAGTTTGAGCCAGAAAATATTCAAGGCTATGCTGACACATGAAGTGTGAAGTATGAAGTGGGAAGTGGGAAATTTATCTTTTAACTTCCTGTCTTCAAACTAAAGACAATTGACCAATGATTATTGACTTTTAATAATGTTGCCACGAGAAGAACTTTTAAAGGGTGTAGAAAATCGAGATACTGTTGCGCGTGTGATTGATCAGGCGGAACAAGCGATCAAAACTTGGGAAGTGGTTTTGACGGATTTTTTGTCTCCACCAGAATTAGCAGAAATTCAACGGGTTTTTAATCGATTAACTGAAGTGCAATTATTAACTTGGGGCGGATATCCCCAAGCTGAACGCCAACGAATGGCGATCGCTCGTGGAGAACTCCCCTTAGATCAATCACAAGTGGCTATTGTAGCTTTAGAAATTGCGGGGAATTTTTTATTTGATACTGCTAATCACCGTGATTTTTTAGGTGCAATGTTGGGAACTGGAATTGTCCGGGAGAAGACAGGAGACATTATTGTTTTGGGAGAGCGAGGGGCGCAAGTAATTGTTGTGCCGGAAATGGCAGAATTTTTAGAGATGAATCTGCAACAAGTACGCTCAGTTCCCGTGAAAACTCAACGAATTGATATTAGTGAGTTAAAAATTCGGGAACCTAAGAAAAAAGAATTAACCACTGTAGAGGCCTCTTTAAGATTAGATGCGATCGCCAGTGCTGGTTTTGGGATGTCTCGCAGCAAAATGGTAGATTTAATCGATGGTGGCGATGTGCGCGTTAACTGGAAAGAAATTACCCAAGCTAGTTTTCAAGTCAAATCTGGCGATTTAGTTGCCATTCGCGGTAAAGGGCGTTTAGAAGTGGGTGAAGTGGCGATTACTAAAAAAGACCGTTACCGTGTCCAACTAACGCGATATATGTAAACAAGACTGAATAGAGTAACTTTTGCTGGTGTTGATTTAAAGATGGGTTTCAGCTTGAACGAAATCAATGTACTCCCGCAAAGAAGCTTCATTATCAACATCAAGCACTAAAAACTCAGGCAATTCATAAGGGTGAAGTTCAAGGATGCGGTTTTTTAAACGCGCTACTCCTGCCGTAGAAACCTTCATCATCAATGTCACTTCGGAGTCAAATTGCAGTTCTCCTTGCCAAAAATAGAAACTCTTAATCGGATATAAGTTAACACAGGCTACAAGATGCTCTTCTACAAGTAACCGAGCAATCCGTTCTCCGTCTTCTGGAGGCAAGTTCGTGAGCGCAATCTTCATCATAATTGTTCTTAGCCATCAATGCAAAACAGCTATAATTCTTAATTCTGAATCAAGAATTATAGCTGTTTGAAATAGTAATTTTTAATTTAACAGCATAATAGTATGCCTAAACTAATTTGCCACTTCAGCTAATTCAATAATCCGCCCTTCATAGTCTTTAATTAAGAAATTTAAAGGCTTTTGGTTGCGAATTTTGAATTTTAAACCACGGGTTTCTACCCTTAATAAAATCATTTCCAAGCAGTCACGGTCAAAACAAACGTGACGCTGTTGATTTTTGCTGCCTAAACTTGCTCCGGTAATGACGTGTAGCTGGGTATTCTTTTTTAGTTGATACCAGAGTCCTTCGTTGGCATTATTCATTGTTTTGCCCGACCAACTGGGACTGGCGGACATATACAAAGGATCTATCGCAGTTGTGCCGATGGTTTGTTCATAGTTGTAATAGTAGTGCAGAGGCACTTCTGCGGCTGGTAAATCGAGTAGCCCTTCGTACAACTGTCGAGCAATTTCCAAATCTGACACCATCACAGTGTGAACTTTGGGCGCACTGCTGAGAAACATCCACATAGCACCAGCATAAGCCGCCAGCAGCATTACCATAATGCCTTGAGTCGAAAATAGACTATCTAAAGGCAGGGATGGTAAAAATGAGCCGAAAGTCAACGGAGCAAGTAAAAACTGCATTACATTAGCTGCTATAACCATGAACAAATTGAAGATTGTATAAGGGAGCCGCTTTTATTTTTATTGATAAAGACTAAGATTAAGTCCTTGTCTTTAGTGTATCAATACTAAAGTGGTCTGATCTGGGATAGCAAAAAGACCTAAACCCAAATTTTACGGTTTGCACTCTGGGGCTATTGTTATAAACATTAATCTTAACAACTCTTAGCGAAAAGGCTTATGCAAATTCCTCATTTTCCCGAAACAAATCACCCGCTAGTTAAGTCGCTGTTTCATCACAATGACCAGGAACTGCTGAGTCTATTTCAACGATATCCAGAGGCTGGCAAGTATTTCACGGTGATTTTTTGTCGTTATAGCCCGATTGTTTATACCTTAATTCAACATTCGGCTCGATCGCCTGTCCAGGCAGATTACCTATTTGCCCTGACTTGGCGACATATCTATTACGAACTGGGCGGACTGGATTTAGAAAACCCCCAACCAGGACAAGAAGGCTTAACTTTACAAAATTGGCTAATTAACATCACAGCTTTTTGTATTAACGAGATTGAACTCCCGCCCACGGAAGCAATTCATTATTCGCTGCAAGCCACTTCGCCGCCTTTATGGTGTTACGTAGAAAAAGCTTTAGACCAATTACCACCGATATTACGTTTGATGGTGTTGATGGCACAAACTTTCCATTGGAGTGAAACCCGAATTGCAGCTTATTTGCAAGCGGAAGGCGAAAGAATTGCTCCTGCCGAAGTAGCCAATTTTCTCCAGGAAGGCTATCGTATGCTAGAGGCTAAATTACCTGCTGACATCCGCTCTATCTACTTGGGAGAAGATTTAGTTCCGTCATCAACTACGTAATATTGCTGCTGTTGTTGGTAATTATGCCGCAAGAAATAAAACTTTTACTGAAACTTTATACTTTAAGCCGAATTTTCACAGGTAAGTTTTATGCAGCAACGGCATTTATTCCCATCCACTCACACCTTAAATTCTAGAAGCTACGGATTTTGGCTGCTGAAGGGTATCACTATCGGACGACGGGGTGATCATTTCCCATTTTTTAGTTTTTTCTTTTTACTGTTGACTTTTTTTATTAACTCCAATTGCGGCCAATGCGAGTGATATTACTCAACAACTTCATCGTCCTGTAAGCAGTTCTAGTTGGCAATCTGCCAGAGATGAAGCTGATAGTTTGTTGCGGATTGGTGAACAGCAGTATCGCTCAGGTAATGGAGCGAAAACTATCGACTCTTGCTTACAAGCTTTAGAGATTTATCATTCAATTGGTGATGTCAGAGCTACCGGGTTAACTTATGAATTACTAGCTAAAGCTTATATTCAACAAGAGCGTTACAAAGAAGGGGAAGACGCTTTACGCCGACGATTAGCGATCGCACGGGATAGCAAAGATTTTCAAGCCCAAATTTTCGCCTTAAATAATATCGCCGCAATTCTTCTGCAAAAAGATGAAACTGTCGCCGCCGGAAAGGCTGTCCAAGAAGCATTAACTATTGCTCAAGGTGTAAACAATATCGAAGGACAAGGACTTTCTTTGAGCAATTTAGGTTTAGTGACTGCAAGACTGGGTGATTATAATAAAGCGATTAAACTTTATGAAACTGCTATAAGTTATCGCCGTCAGAAAAATGATCCGATTGGCGAAGCTAACACTCTCAATAATTTAGGTGATGCTTATCTGGCTGCGGGGAATTATCCAGATACCATCGGCGCTTATGGGTTAGCGATGCGGTTGGCGAGACTGAATGGCGATCGCACTATTCAATTACGCGCCATTGATGGTTTAGTAAAAGCGCATACTTCTGTCGGACGCAATGAACGCGCTTTTGAATTACTCCAAGAACGTTTAGTTATTGCTCAAGAATTACAAAATCTCCCAGAACAGTTAAAATCATTTGAATCTTATGCAGCATTCTATGAGCATTTAGGTAATTATGCTACAGCTAAGAATTTTTACGAAAGAGCAATTGCGATCGCCAATACTCTAGAAGACACGAAACGCGAACTGGTGTTGAAAGATAGATTAACAAAGTTGCAGAAAAAGCGAAATTAATGTTTACGGTATTGGTTCTCACCAACCATTGATCAAAATAGGTGCTGAAAGACGAGATCCCCGACTTCTTGCAGAAGTCGGGGATCTATTTTTATTTGAGAAAAAATATATAGCAGTTATAGAATCAGTGAAGTACAGGAAAAAATAATTAACCGCAGATGCACGCGGATGGAATTTGTGTGATTGCCCTACATTGACTGCTACTATGTGATATAAAAAAGGAAATATAAATTAATCTAAAAAATCTCAATTACAGTCGGATTATTCAGTAATTTTTTATTGTATAAATACCTAAATTAACACGATGTGCAACTTATTTTTGAAACCCCTCTCCAAACCTCTCCCCGACGCGGAGAGAGGCTTTGAGTCTTGCTCCCCTTCCCTCGTAGGGAAGGGGGTTGGGGGTTAGGTTTAAGAGAAAGTTGCACACGACATAAATTAATCAAAATAAATATATTTATTGAGCAGGTTGCACTCTCCCTGATTGTTCCCAGAGTAAATAAAATTAATTATGCCTTTAGACTTAGAAAGATTTTATCAGGCTTGCAATCCTAGTCGCCCTTTGGTGATGGGAGATGCAAGCGATCGCCGTTATTATATCGATTTTGCGGCGGTGCGGGGTGGCAAAATTATTGAGGCTTTGCTGCGAACAATTACGCGCATTTCACCAGACACTCCCACTTGTCAATTGTTTACGGGACATTTGGGTTGTGGAAAATCGACAGAATTATTGCGGTTGAAAGCTGAATTAGAAGAGCAGAAATTTCAGGTAGTTTATTTTGAGTCCACCCATGTTTTAGAAATGGCAGACGTGGATGTGACAGATATTTTACTAGCGATCGCGGGACAGGTGAGCGAAAGTCTGGAAGCTAATAAAATTCGCCTCAAGCCGAGTTACTTCGCCAAGTTATTCACAGAAGTTGTTGATTTTTTACAAACACCAATTGACTTGGGTGTAGAAGCAGAATTATCTGTGGGGATAGCGAAAATCACCGCCAAAACTAAAGAAAGTCCCCAACTGCGGCGACGGTTAAGAGATTATCTCGAACCGCGTACCCAAAATATTTTGCAGTCTATCAATAAAGAACTACTAGAACGCGCTAACAACGAACTCAAGAATCAAGGTAAAAAAGGTTTAGTTGTCATTGTTGATAACTTGGATAGGGTTGCGATTCGGCCTTTACCATCGGGGCGATCGCTGCCAGAATACTTATTTATTGAACGTGGCGAACAATTACGTAAACTAGCTTGTCACTTAGTTTACACCATACCTTTGTCTTTAATTTTTTCTAACGATAGCGCCGAACTGCAACATCGTTTGGGTGGTGGGGTTGCGCCCAAGGTTTTACCGATGATACCTGTACGGTTGCGTTCTGGGGAAATATTTAACCAAGGGTTATCACTGATGCGACAAATGGTTTTAGCCAGAGCTTTCCCTGACATTGAAGTGAGCGATCGCTTAAGCTTAGTTACAGAGCTATTTGATAACCTGGAAACTTTAGATCGATTGTGCTTAATTAGCGGTGGTCATGTCCGGGATTTACTGGGGTTGCTGTTCGACTGCTTAAGAGAACAAGACCCACCTTTTGAGCGCGACTGCGTAGAACTAGTAATTCAACGTCAACGAGACTACCGCGCCCACGCCATTGACCCCCATGAATGGGAACTAATTTTTCAGGTGGTAGAACAGCAAAGAGTTGGTGGTGACATCGCCTATCATGCTCTTTTACGCAGTTTATTTGTGTTTGAATATCGTGACCATCGAGGTGCTTGGTTTGCTGTCAACCCAGTTATCGCCGAAACGCAAAAATTTAAATCATGGTTGAACATTCACAAGCAGACATAAAATCAGCTAACGAACGGGCTTTGCGGAGTTTAAGCAGAGCAATTTCCCTATCACGGGGTCAATTTTCCGTCGTGTTGGTATGTTGTAACTATCGGGTTTTACAAACGCAAATCCTCCAAAAATTAGAAGCATCTGCATCAAGTTCAGTCAAGCAACTAGTTATTCCTCAAAATGCAAGAAGTCTTTACAGCACAATTCATATACAGTTGCGGACTAATGAACAGCAACCATCTGCATTGAATATTCTGGGTTTAGAGTCGGTAGAACATATTGATGATTTACTCAGTTCGATTAATCAAATTCGGGATGAATTTCCCAAACGTCACCCATTCCCGATGATTTTTTGGGTGAATGATCAAATATTGCAAAAAAGTCTTGCGGTTAGCACCAGATTTTGCGAGTTGGGCGGCGACACCAATTCGGTTTGAAATGACGACGACGCAATTACAAGATTTTTTACGTCAGGAAACAGACTCGTTATTTGCGACAGTTTTACCGACACAACATCAAGATAATTCAGAAACAGAGCAGTATTCAACCTTAGAGCAAATCTGGGAACATAACGATGAACTGCATTTTGCTATTCAGGAATTGCGTCATCGAGGAATTACGTTAGAACCCGAATTATACGCCAGTTTAGAATTTGTGTTTGGGTTGGATAATTATGTGAGCGATCGCATTCAACCAGCCTTAAATCATTTTCAACAAAGTTTAAAAGTTTGGCAACAGTTAGCATTAGAAAACCGTTCTGAAAAGTCCCTCTCTACAATTCCTAATACTTGGACTACGGAATTAGATATTCTCAGCAATCACACTTCGCCGTTAGTCCGCCAAGGTGTATTACTCTATTATTTGGGTTTGTGTTATATTCGTCTCGCTGAACAAAATCAAATTGAAAATCGCCGTTGTTGGGATGAATCGAAAGCTTATTTACAACAATCATGTAATGTTTTAGAGTTGGCGCAGCGATTTGATATTGTTGCTGAATTTATTAGTCAACTCGCTGAAGTTTTAGAACATTTAGAAGAGTGGTCAGAATTACAGACAGTAGCGCAAAAATCTTTAGAACTGCATCAAATTTATGGTAGTCAAATTCAACTGGCTTGTGATTATGGTTTTTTAGCCCAAGTTGCTTTGCAACAATCGCGGTGGATGCAGGCGAGTATTTTAGCCCATGTATCTTTATTAAAATTAGGAGAAGCTCAAAGACAAGGCGCTTCTCATCAATATTTATTTCCTTTATTACTAGCACAAATTTATTATTTAATTTTAGCCGAAGCCCAACAAAGTTTAGGCGACCATAAAATTGCAAATGAATATTTAGAGAAAGCTGCAAAAGCCCTCCCAAATGCGTTAGAAAATAGCGCCCATCAATATAACGCCCATCGTTATATTCGCTTATTGCGGACACTGCGATCGCTTTACTTTGCGGCTGGGCGATATTCAGAAGCTTATACTATCAGACAAAAACGGCGTTCTGTTGAACAACAATATGGCTTTCGGGCTTTTATTGGTGCGGGACGTTTACAACCCCAAAGACAAGCCACCAACCCCGCCTTGATGTCACCTTCGGGAACTAGCAGCGTCGCCTTAGAAATTGCTGCTTCCGGTCGAGAAGGCGATATTAATAACTTAATTGGCAAAATTAGTCGCGCTGACCAAAAATTAATGATCATTCACGGTCAGTCTGGTGTTGGTAAAAGTTCGACTGTCAGCGCCGGGTTAGTTCCAGCCTTACAAAATCGTACCGTCGGCGACCAAATTGCTGTACCTGTGGTAATTCAAGTTTACACAGATTGGGTGCGCGAATTTGGGAAAGCTTTAACGGCGGCTATGTCTCACATTCAGCGAGAGGAAGTGATAGAAGTCAGCACATCTGATACCCATATCCCCATCACTACCGCCGATATTTTGACCAAATTAACTGAAAATGCCAATAAACATTTAATTACAGTTTTAATTTTTGACCAATTTGAAGAATTTTTCTTTACTTATAGTAAGTTAGCAGAGAGGCAAAAATTTGATAGATTTTTGCGAGATTGTTTAAATATTTCCTTTGTTAAGATTGTCTTTTCCATCCGCGAAGATTATTTATATCGGTTGTTAGAATTTAAAAATCTTGCTGCCTTAGAAGCCATTGATTATAATATTCTTGATAAAAATATTCGATACCAATTGAATAATTTTTCGCCTGAATATGCCAAGGTAATTATTCAAAAATTAACCGAGCGATCGCAGATGAATTTAGAACCTGCATTAATCGATGCTTTGGTCGAAGATTTATCAGCCGATTTGGGCGAAGTCCGACCAATAGAATTACAAGTTGTCGGCGCACAACTCCAAGATGAGCGGATTAATACTTTAGCTCAATATCAACCATATCGCCCCAACAAACTGATTGAGCGTTATATTAAAGAATTAATCAAAGATTGCGGCCCCGAAAATGAACGAGCCGCGTTATTGGTTTTATATTTACTCACAGATGAAACCAATCAAAGACCTTTTAAAACTCGTGCCGAATTAACTACAGAAATTGCCGAATTAGAAGATGCAGGGAAATTAGAATTAGTCTTAAATATTTTAGTTAGTTCTGGTTTGGTTGTGTTATTTCCTGATGTGCCGGAACGCTATCAACTCATTCATGATTATTTAGTAGATTTAATTCGGTACTTGCAAGAACAAGAATCGAGTTTACAAGCCAAACTTGATCAGTTACGCCGCAAAGTTGATCAAAGTGAATTTGAAATTGAACGTCTCAAAAGTGAACTGCGCCAAAAAAAGCAACAAGCTAGATTTCCAGAATCTCCACCCCTGCAAGGATTAGATTTAGTCACAGAACTGCGAGAATTACGCAAGCGCGAAGAATTAAGTCAGTTAGAAATTGAACAATTAAGGTCGGTGCTGAAAGAAAAAGAACTCACAGCACAACTCGCAGCAGCCCAAGAAAAACAAAGGCTAAATGAAGCCAGATTAAATCGTTCTTTGAAAGTTGCTTTATCGGTAGCATTTTTAGCGATTGTTGGCTTATCAATTTCCATCGTTAGTGTTTTAGATAGCGAAATTAAAACTCTGAGTGTTTCTAGTGAAGCTTTGTTTGCATCCCAAAAAGGTATCGATGCGTTAAAAGAAGGAATCAAAGCCGGGAGAAAATTAGAACAAGCCCTGTGGGTAGACCCTTCAACCAGACAGCAAGTACAAACGGCTTTATATCAAGCAGTTTTCGGAGTCAGGGAGGTTAACAGGTTAGAAAGTCATACCGGAGGGGTGAATAGTGCTGTATTTAGCCGGAACCGCTCCTTAATTGTCTCTGGTAGCGCCGATAATACAATTAAACTCTGGCGGACTGATGGGACTTTAATCAAAACCCTGTTGGGACATGATGATATAGTCAACAGTGTTAGTTTTAGCCCCGATGGGCAAATCATCGCCTCTGGTAGTCAAGATATGACCGTGAGATTATGGAGTCGGGAAGGTAAATTACTCCACACCTTAAAAGGTCATAAGGCTGTAGTTAATAGCGTTAGTTTTAGTCCCGATGGCCAAGTTATCGCCTCAGCCAGCACCGACAACACCATAAAATTATGGAGTCGTAACGGTAAATTACTCCGCACCTTAGCCGGACATCAAAGTTCAGTTTTAGATGTTGCTTGGTCGCCCGATAATCAAACTCTCGCTTCTGCTAGTGCTGATCAAACTATCAAACTCTGGAACCGGGAAGGTAAATTACTGAAAACTTGGCCAGCACATAATGATGCGGTCAAAAGCATAGCTTGGTCGCCCGACAGTAAAACCCTTGTTTCTGGCAGTTTAGACCAAACACTTAAACTCTGGAATCTCCAAGGTCAACTCATCAGAACTTTTTCTGGTCATACAGCAGAAATCACCAGTGTCAGTTTTAGTCCCGATGGTCATACAATTGCCTCAGCTAGTCTTGATCAAACTGTGAAGTTGTGGAGTCCCAGAGGTTTGCTGTTGGGGACTCTCCGGGGTCATAACAATTGGGTAAATAGTGTGAGTTTTAGTTCTGATAGTCGGACTGTGATTTCCGCTAGTCGGGACAAAACTGTGAAACTTTGGCGCTGGGATGATGTGCTGTTACGTAACCCCAACAGTGACCAAGCCGACTGGATTACAAGTATCAGTTTTAGCCCTGATAGCCGCAATATCGCCGCCGCCAGTCGAGATTCCACTGTTAAAATCTTGAATAGTAAAGGGCAAATTGTACGCACCTTCAAAGGTCACAAAGGTCAAGTTTGGGGTGTGGCTTGGTCAAAAGATGGTCAAAATATTGCCTCAAGTAGTAAAGATAAAACTGTCAAGATTTGGCAGCTTGACGGCAAACTGCTGCATACTTTCACCGGACATCAAGATACAGTATTGGCAGTAGCTTGGTCGCCTGATGGTCAAATTATCGCCTCAGCGAGTAAAGATAAAACCGTCAAGTTGTGGAGTCGGGATGGCAAACTACTGCACACTTTAACAGGACATCAAGACGCGGTAAATTGGGTGGATTTTAGTCCTGATGGTAAATTATTAGCCTCAGCCAGCGACGATAAAACAGTGATGATTTGGAGTCGGGACGGCAAACCAAAAACAACGCTAAAAGGTCACAACCGTCCGGTTAATGGTGTGGCTTGGTCTAGTGATGGTCAAACTTTAGCTTCTGCTAGTATTGACAGCACAGTCAAAATTTGGAGCCGTGACGGTAAACTACTCAATGATATTTCGGGAGACGGTGATAGTTTCATTAGTGTGAGTTTTAGTCCCGATGGCAAAATGCTGGTAGCAGCCAGTGAAGATAAACTCAAACTCTGGAACCGCGATGGCAAATTACTAATTGCACTCAAAGGTGATAAAGAAGAATTAACGAGTGTGAATTTTAGCCCAGATGGTAAAACTCTAGCAGCAGGTAGCGGTAAAGGAATGTTAGTTTTTCGGACTTTAGCAGATATCAAACTCGAAAATTTGCTGAGACGGGGTTGCGATTTATTACATGATTATTTACAGAGGAATCCTAAAGTTAGTAAGAGCGATCGCAGTTTGTGTTTTAAACAGTAAAACAAAATGATTAAGTGTTGTATTAAATTTTTTTATCAAAACTTTACATAAATATTGCTAAAGCATAAAAAAAACGCGATAAAAGAAATTTAGCTTTAAAAGCTACAGCAAATAAACGTCAAAAAAAATTGACTCTACCTTTATGAATCGAAAATCTCTTGCTGTTTTCACAGCAGCATTCGCACTGATGTGCAGTGTTATAACCACTAAAGCTGAAGCTTTTAGCATTACTCCTGATAAAAATGGACTAACATTTATTCTTGATGAAGAGAAAAATTCTTTAAAGGCTATTAGAGGCTTAGAAGTTTTAGACAAAAAGTATGATGTAAATTTTATTACTGGAAATTTTGAAGATTTATCACCGACAAACAGAGGAATTACAACTTTTTACACAAATGCGAATCATGCTCGTCAGGCTGGTATATCTCTTCGGCAAAGCTTAATTAATTTCCATAACTCATCAGGTAATTTAGTTTCAAAAATAGAAGATATTGACGGGAATTTATCTCATCAATGGAATATTCCCTTTGTTTTTAGTGATGCTCTTGGCGCAGGTTGGTGGCGTGGAGTAATTGATAATCATAATATTGGTTTATTTCCAATAGCACCAATTAATGCTTCAACTTTCTATTTTACCGAACTCACTTACGCCAACTTTCAGCCATCAACTAAAGCATCTGTACCGGAACCTCTAAATATTTTGGGTAGCTTGACTGCTGCTGGCTTTGGTATTGCCATCAAAAGAAAATTTGTCTCTATGCGCCAGGATTAATATAGCAGGAGGCAGTCCCGATGAAACAAGTTTCATAGCCAAGTATGAAAGTGAGACTAGTATTTTTACTCAGCACTCAGCGAGAAGTTGCGTGCGCGGGTTCCCCGCCTTGAGCAAACTTCGGTGACTCAGCACTTTCAAGTCAGAAGGCAGGAGTTAATAAGTTTTACTATACCTTCACCTATCCTTCGACTGCTATACATACTAATTCATCATTTGTAGGACTTACGCAGAAGTATGAAGAAACGTAGACGCGCTCTTCGGCTACTCTGCGGGTAGGACACGAAGTGATCAGAAATTGGAGAGAGTTTTTGCGTAAGTCCTAATTATTTTTAAATCACTGAGTTGGCAATTTTGGATGCTCCTTGGAGTATTTTGCCACTATGCTGGAAATTTCTGGGTTGTAAAGTCGCAGATAATTCCAATAATTACCAAAAACTTGACGGACGTAATTTTTGGTTTCATCAAAGGGAATCTCTTCGACAAATTCATCGGGGTCTTCTTTTGGTAAAGTTTGCAGCCATTTAGAAACATTACCAGGGCCAGCATTGTAACTCGCTATCGCCAGTAATGAATTATTCCCATACTGTTGATGAGTATAATCTAAATACAATGTACCCAAACTAATGTTGTCATTGGGAACTGTTAAATCAAAGTTTTTCCCATTCAAATTATTTTTTGAGGCGATCCATTGACCTGTGCTGGGTAGCACTTGCATCAGACCAACAGCGCCAGCAACTGATTTAATTTCCGCCTCAAACCGCGATTCTTGGCGAATTAATCCTGTAACTAGTAAGGGATTGAGTTTACGTTCGGCAGACCATTTTTCAATTTCTTTGAGATAAGGAAATGGATAGCGGGCTTGCCAGTAAGTTATTTGTTTACTTAATGCTTGATATTGTGCTTTTTCTTCAGCTGTTTCTCTATCTTCCAACTTAGAAATAATATCTATTCCTGAAAGATTTTCGCCCCTAGCTAGACGCATCAAACCTTCAGTAAATTGTTCTGCAACTGTGGGCTGTTTTTTGTTGAGAAATTCTGTTTCCCATTGCAACCAAGCATCACGGTCTTGAGCTAATAAATACAATTCTTTAAAGGTGTCAGAACCTGCTGTTGGGACTGGACGCTGGCGCGGAACAACTTCCGGATCAAGGTCGCGTACATTGTTAAAGTTGCCGACATTCAGTCCCAGAATATTAGCCGATCGCCAGGCATAATAAGACTGCGGAAACTGGCTAACTACATACTCAAAGGCTGTTTTGGCTTCTTGTTGCTTGCCGAGTTTAATCGCCCATTTCCCTACCCAAAAACCGGCTCTGGGAGCCAAAATGCTGGTAGGGTTATTGGTGGTAATTGGTTGAGCCCATTCCCAAGCTGTGACGTAATCTCTGGCTTTGGCTTTATCTATGGCAATTTTCCAGCGATATTCTGCCGCTTCATCCGAGTTACCATACTTGCCCAGTAGTAAATCCCAGGCTTGTTGTGCTGATTTTTGATCGTTCAGCCCTGCGAAAATTTTCGCTTTGGTGGCTAGGGCGGTGGCGGCTTGTTCGGGAAATTGGGCGATGACTTGATTGAGATATGGTATGGCATCTTTGCGAGTTTTGGCCATATCTGCCAAACGTAACAATGCAGTTCCCGTTTCTTCGGCTTTGGGGAATTGCTGGACTAATTGCTTGTAGGCGGCGATCGCTTTTTCTCTTTCTTGGCTTTGGCCACCTATTTGTAAGCCGCGTCCTATCCTGTAGAGAGTTTGAGCAGTTTTTGGTGCTTGAGTATAAGCGATCGCGGCTTTGCGAAATTGCGTATTTTCCCAATAAGCTGTGCCGATAGTCTCCCAATCGGCGGGTTTGAGATTAGGCTGTTTCACCAATTGATCTAAGATGCCAACAATTCCTGCCTGATTGTAGGCATATTTCGCCAAAATTAATTTTAACTGGGGCTGATTGGGATTTTTTTGCAATCGCTGGTGAATAATTTCCCAGGTGAGGGGATGGGAAGGAAATTGCGCGATCGCCCTATCTTGAGTTTCTGGCTGACCAATTAAATACAACGCTTTCGCCGCCGCCGCTGCTTTGGGGTAGACTTTTAGGACTTTTTGGCGCAAATCAGAAGCTTTGCCTTGTTCACCTAACAGATCCTGTGCTTGGGCTTGTTTGAGCAAGATGTAGGGCGCTAACACAGGATAGTCTTTTTCTAATCCCGTCAATAAATCTAGGGCTTGTTGGGCATCTCTGGTTTCAAGTAAATCACTAGCTAAAAGATAGCGGGCGCGATTTCGGTCTGCTGAAGCCGAGCCTTTGGCGATCGCTTCTAATTTTGCGGCTCTTTCCACTGGTGATTGCGCTACCAATGGAAACACAGCCGATTTGACTTTACTGGCTTCTGATAGTTCTTCTGACTGAGTTTGATTTATTTTCAGCCATTGAGCCACTGTTTTGCCAATCTCTGGTGCTGACACCATTGCACCAGCCGAAAAGGCAAAAACTGCCGCGCCAATAATTATGGGAACTTGGTTTTTTTTAAGTTGCTTCAGCATTGATACCCGCTGAAAATTTTTGATTAATTTTTGAAACTCTAGCACTGTTAGCTAGAACTGTTAGCAATTTTTAATTTTTGCAACTTTCTAATTTTACATAAGGATTTCCCATAATACATGTATTTTATTGATTCAGCCATAATCTATACACAGCAGGAATTTGAGCCAATTTTATTGGTAGTTAATCAAACAGAATTCAGAACTCAGGAGTCATAATTCGGTCTAGATTATCAACTCAGCCCTAAACGAGGAAACAAGTTTAACACCAAGCACAAGGCAAAAGTAAAAAGTTAAAAAGAATATTGATACCACAAGCCTTTTAGCAATTTCAGATAGTCTGTTTATTTCCGCCGACCTGTACTAGTTATACCCAGCTTAGTATGAGAGAGAAATTTCATTTTCTGCCAAATGGGTAATAAATCCTCTTGAAAAACTTCCCTCCAAGAAGGATGACACTGTTCAATATATTGACGAGCCGCTTGGCTAACATCATCACGCATCCGCAAATCTTGGAGATAAGGTTTAAGTGCATCTGCCCAAGTTCGGGGACTAGAATCGGCAACCACAATGCCATCTATATCAGGTTGTTGGATAAACTGTACACTGCCACTATGAGCCGCTACAAATACAGGTAGCCCTGATGATTTTGCTTCTAACACCACGTTCGGAGATATTTCACTATCTGAGGGAAAGACGAACATATCTGCACTAGCGTAAATCCAAGAAAGTCTTTCTTGGGGTAACACTCCGGGTAGAGTGATATGTGGTGCTAAAAGTTGTTGTACCTTGGCTTTGGCCGTTCCTTCACCCACAATCAAGACGTGTAAAGCGTATCCTTGGTCTAGCAGCTGACAGGCAGCTTGAGCTAGGGTCATGATGCGTTTACTCTCGTCTACTCGTCCGACAAACAACAGTACAGGTACTTCCGGCGGGATGCCAAAGGTAGTTTGTAAAAGAGTGCGATCGCGGTGTTGGGGGTGAAATCGCTGCTTATCTATCCCTCGTCGTAGTCGAGACAAGCGAGATTCTGAGACGAATTTTTGAATCACCGGGAAATCTTCTGGTTTGGAAAGCAATACCCAATCACTATCGCTAATTAATCTGTGCCAGCGCCGCATCATTTGTTGTTCGAGGCGCTCACCTAACTTCCACCGTTCCCAGACGAGATTGACTAACCATTCCCAACCCAAAATGCGGCGAATAATCTCTTGAGAGTAAACCCGTGTAAAACTACCTAAATCTGTATGGGTAGAAGATACCAAAGGAATTTTGTACCGTTGCGCCATCCAGTGGGCTGTGCGCGAAAAACTAAAAGCACTGGTAATGTGTAAAACATCGTGCTGTCGGAGTTGCCGAGCTAAACCTAGATGGTAAGGCGCTAAGTCGGTATTTCGAGAACGTTCATGAAGAAAAGGTATCTGGTTAGTTCCCAACATCGGGGGCAAGATGCGGTAACGCACATTCGGCGCGATCGCTATTTCTTTGGGTTTATGTCCCAGGTAATAAATCGTCAGGTCTATATGGGGAAAATCAATTGCCGCTTCCGCAAATCGTTCCCAACACTTCACATGACCGCCGGCATACAATCCCCACTCTAAATCAACCAGTATTCCAACTGATAGGGAATGTTGTCCAACAATTGCCTCTTTAGACTTTTGTTGTCTTACCACTTGTTTCGCCTACTGTACTGCTTTGGACTTTTGATATTGCTGTTCACTGGTAGGCAGCCACCATACTGATAATTATCTTGTGTGTTTAATACCAGTTGACTGTGGTAATTCTCGACGAGAATACTACTCTCTACCTTGTTGGAAATACGTAGATAATGGGTTTGGCTGGCAAAATCGCCCTTGTCTGGAAGCGGCACGGTGGAAGACACTAGAGTGCGATCGCTACCATCTCTCCAGGCAGGATACCAAAGAAAATCAATCAAATTCATGACAGACCCTCATGTGATTGCACCAAACAACAACAGGATGAGAATCTATCTTGTCCATGCCCAATCATGTGGTGCTTCTAGAAAAAGGTGTATATTTGGACAGTTACAGAATTTTAAAATATCACAGTAAGTTATTTGAAATTACAGCTAATTTGACAATTTACTTGCAAATTTAGCTGCTATTTTCTCTGGTGAAAAATTAAAAATGACTGTGCAGTTAAAGTCTTTTCAGAACCAAATTCCTGTAGCGACTGATTTGGCATCTGCTCCTAACCCGAAAAAAGCTCGCTACGTTCCTTTACATCATCGACGCATTCTTTGTATCTTCCCCAAGTACAGTCGCTCTTTCGGCACGTTTCATCATGCTTATCCACTGATGGGTAATGTCCGGGCTTTTATGCCACCCCAGGGGATTTTGATTGTGGCTGCTTACTTACCACAAGAATGGGAAGTACGCTTTATTGATGAAAATTTGCGCCCCGCCAAAAAATCTGATTATCAATGGGCGGATGTGGTGATTGTCAGTGGAATGCACATCCAAAAACCGCAGATTAATCAAATTAATCAACTGGCGCATCAGGAAGGCAAAATTACTGTTTTGGGCGGCCCTTCGGTGTCTGGTTGTCCAGAATATTATCCTGACTTTGATATTTTACATTTGGGTGAACTAGGCGATGCGAGCGATCGCATGATTGAGTACCTCGACCAGCACCACCAACGCCCGCCACAACAAATTCGCTTTGAAACCAAGGAACGTTTACCCCTGAGTGAGTTTCCTACACCCGCTTATCATTTGGTGAATCTGAATCATTATTTTCTCGCTAATGTCCAGTTTTCTAGCGGTTGTCCTTATCGCTGTGAGTTTTGTGATATTCCTGAACTTTACGGTAGAAACCCACGGATGAAAACCCCAGAGCAAGTATTGGCGGAACTGGATGCCATGCTGGAATCTGGGAATATCGGCGCAGTATATTTTGTGGATGATAACTTTGTCGGCGATCGCCGCGCCACAATGCAGCTATTACCCCACTTAATTGACTGGCAAAAGCGCAATGGCTATCCGATTCAATTTGCCTGCGAAGCCACGCTGAACCTCGCGCAAAGTCCAAAACTCCTGGAGATGATGCGCGAAGCTTATTTTTGTACGGTATTTTGCGGTATCGAAACCCCAGAAACAGAGGCGCTGCACTCGATTTCTAAAGTGCAGAATCTCAGTATGCCAATTTTAGAAGCTGTTAAGGTTTTAAATAGCTATGGTATGGAGGTCGTCTCAGGCATCATCATCGGTTTAGATACAGATACACCAGAAACAGCAGACCGCATCCTCGAATTTATTCGGCTGTCACAAATTCCCATGTTGACAATTAACCTACTTCATGCTTTGCCCAGAACTCCTTTATGGCGGAGGTTAGAAGCCGAAGGGCGACTCGTGTTTGATGACAGCCGAGAATCAAATGTGGAGTTTTTGATGCCATATCAGCAAGTTGTGGAAATGTGGCGACGTTGTATCACCGAAGCCTATCAGCCAGAATTTTTATATCAGCGGTTTGCCTACAACATGGAACATACTTACCCCAACCGCATCGCTGTACCTAACAGTCCGGCGCGGACTTCCTGGGCAAATATTCGCAAAGGTTTAACTTATTTAACTAATATTTTGTTGCGTGTGGGTGTATTTGGTAACTATCGCCAAACTTTTTGGCAAATGGCTAAACCAGCACTCAAATCAGGAAATATAGAGTCCTTAATTCACGTTGGACTAGTGGGACATCATCTGATTCAGTTTGCCCAAGACTGTGCCGCACACACAGAATCAGCCTCGTTTTATTCCCAAAAAATCCGTCGTTAACTGTGGGGATTGGGTGTAGGGGAGCCAGTTGCGTGGGCGGGTTCCCCGACTTGAGAAAACTGGCGTGTGAAAGGGTATGGGGTGTAAGGGTTTTGAATACAGTAATACGAAAAATAAAGGATTTGGGAGACAGTGGAGAGGTGTAGATTATTCAAAACCCATAAACCCCTTCACCCCATACACCCCTGATCAACACTGGCTACTGATGAAAATCTTGAGTCATAATCACTAAAGTCTGTCAACCTACAACAGCAAGGCTACGAAAACTGTCTAGCTCTGTTAACATTTTTTATAATTTCCTAACTTAGTGAGGAAATAGAAAAAAGCGATCGCCTTAACATTATGGAGGAGTGAAATGGGACTGAGCGACCAACTTTTAAACTCAGACAAAAAAGCAATGGTTATAGATGACTGTTGCAAGTTGTTAGAAGCACAAATCAGTTCTAAGTCAGGAATTAGCGGTATTGCACTCAAAACTGCCTTTGCAGCACTGAAAGGAATTAAGCCAGGATATATCGCCTACGGTGTTGAGCAACTTTTACCAGAATGTTTTAATGCGCTTGATCCAATGTGGGCTGAAGGTGTACAACAAGGTGATCCAGTAACGCACTTAGCGACAAATAAATCTCGTACAGCAGATGCAATATTGAGCGTCACTGATACTAAGTTCAAGAGTGTAAAACGACAAATTGTGCGTGGAACCTATGAAAAATTCAGGGGTTCAGCCAAACAACATGTAGAGGAAGCAGTACCAGATTTTGCACAGGTAATTAATAAGTACGCTTAAATCAAGTGCTGAGTGCTGAGTAAAGAATAGGCTATTTAAAAATAGGGAAGGATGGGGTGTAAAAGCATCAACTATAAAAACTCTTACACCCCTACACCCTTACACCCTTTTACAATTGCCTTACTACTGGCTGACCATCTACCACTTCGCCTACTAAAACGACATCTGCACAGTTAACAAAGATGCCGTTTTCTAACACACCAGGAATATTATTGAGGATTTTTTCTAAATTCACTGGGTCGTCAATGGAGTCGAATCTGACATCAAGGACAAAGTTACCTTGGTCGGTGATGACTGGCCCAGCTTTTTTCACACCCATACGCAGTTCTGGTTTACCGCCAAGTTGTTTAATGGCATTAGTCACAGGTGTAATAGCCATTGGAATAACTTCAACTGGAACTGCAAACACAGAACCCAAGCGATCGACTAATTTACCACTGTCTACCACCACAACAAATTGACTGGCTAGATAATCAACTACTTTTTCGCGGGTATGTGCTGCACCGCCACCTTTAATCAAATTCTTTTGGGGGTCGACTTCATCTGCCCCATCAATAGCAATATCAATGTGGTCAACAGCATCTAAGGTGGTGAGAGGTACACCATATTCTTTGGCTAATACTTCTGATTGAAAAGAAGTAGGAATACCGACAATATCTTTGAGTTCACCAGATTTTAAGCGATCGCCTAAATACTGAATTGTATACGCTGTTGTTGAACCCGTACCTAAACCGACAATTGAACCTGATTTTACTAGTAGGGCGGCGGCTTTACCAACCTCTTGCTTCATCAACTTTACAGGATCTGTTGCGGTCATTCCCAAAACTCCACAAAAACTGACTATAGTCCATCTTAGAAGGCAGATGACCCCCCATTCGCTTTTTTCTAGTGCTGAGTTAGGATGAGTAAAAATTTCAGACTTCACACTTCATACTTCTATGCGGTTGATTTTGTACAGTAAACCTGGTTGTCATTTATGCGAGGGCTTGCAGGAAAAATTAGAACAAATTTTAGAGACGCAAAATTTGGGTGTTGAGTTAGAAATTCGTGACATTACAACTCGTGAAGATTGGTTGCTGGCTTATCAATATGAAGTCCCAGTGCTAGTTTTAGCCAATCTCCCCGGTGCGGAAGCTTTTGAACAACCTCTACCGCGTCCTTCTCCCCGTGCAAATGTCCAGCAAATTCAGCAAATGTTGTGTAAGTATTTATCCAATACTAAAAAAAAATGATGCAGAATAAGCGCAAGATAAGCGTGTGGCGAGGTTCACAAGATGAAATTGCGAGAATTACTAGCAGCAATAGATAGTGTGGCACAGTTGCCTAACAGTTCTGACTTAGCAGATGCAGAAGTCAAGGGTTTGAAAACTAACTCCCATGCTTGCAGTGAGGGAGATTTATTTATTGGAATGCCAGGAACGCGGGTAGACGGTGGCGAATTTTGGCCAAGTGCGATCGCATCTGGCGCAGTAGCGGCGATTGTTTCTGCCCAAGCTGCCGAAAAAAATCCTCCCACCCCGGAGGCTGTAGTAATTAGTGCTAATGATATGACTCAAGCTTGCGCTCAAATAGCAGCAGCTTTTTACGATTATCCCGGACAAAAACTCAAGTTAGTGGGTGTGACTGGCACCAACGGTAAAACCACCACTACTCACCTCATTGAATTTTTCCTGAACAAAGCGCATCTAGCTACTGCGTTGATGGGGACTTTATACACTCGCTGGCCGGGATTTGTCCAAACTGCTATCCACACCACACCCTTTGCTGTGGAACTCCAACAGCAGTTAGCAGCAGCCGTGAATGCAGGTTGTGAGTTTGGCGTAATGGAAGTGAGTTCCCATGCTTTGGCGCAAGGTCGAGTCTTGGGTTGTCCGTTTGAGGTGGGCGTATTTACCAATCTCACCCAAGACCATCTGGATTATCACAGCGATATGGAGGATTATTTCGCTGCTAAGGCGCTGTTATTTAGTCCAGAATATCTCAAAGGCAAGGCAATTATTAATGCTGATGACTCCTACGGCAAACAATTAATTAACAGATTGCCCACAGAGCAAGTTTGGAGTTACAGTGTCAGCGAACCCAATGCCGATTTGTGGATGAGCGATTTAAATTATCAACCCAATGGTGTTAGTGGTGTGCTGCATACTCCAAAGGGTGAGATTGCCTTTCGCTCACCTTTGGTTGGTCAATATAACTTAGAAAATGTTTTGGCTGCGGTGGGTGCAGTTTTGCATTTAGGACTTGACTTAGAGTTAATCGCCAGTGCAATTAGTGATTTTCCTGGGGTTCCGGGACGGATGGAACGAGTACAAATCAGTCCGCAACAAGATATCAGTGTGATTGTTGATTATGCCCATACGCCCGATAGCCTGGAAAATTTACTCAAAGCTGCAAGGCCGTTTATTCCCGGTAAAATGATTTGTGTGTTCGGTTGTGGAGGCGATCGCGATCGCACCAAGCGCCCAAAAATGGGTAAAATCGCCGCCGATTTAGCAGATGTGGCTGTGGTTACTTCCGATAACCCCCGCACTGAAGACCCAGAAAGAATTTTGCAAGATGTTTTAGCTGGAATACCCGATACTGTGCAGCCGACTGTAATTTGCGATCGCGCCACAGCCATTCGCACCGCAATTTTACAAGCCGAACCCGGTGATGGCGTGTTGTTAGCAGGTAAAGGTCATGAAGACTATCAAATTCTCGGTACAGAAAAAATCCACTTTGATGACCGAGAACACGCGCGGGATGCTTTACAAGCCAGATTAAAAAATGAAGTGTGAAGTATGAAGGGTGAAGTATGAAGGGTGAAGGGTGAACATTTCTAGGACTAGGATTTCACTGTTTAAATCAAGTTGTGGCAGTCGAAGTATAGGTGATGACCTTTAAAAAGCGTAAATGCCTTGCACATTAAGACTTTCACCTCCTCTGCTTGGTGAGCGTAGCCGAACCACTGCCTCCTGCTATGGAAATTGTTTCAGACTTCATACTTCATACTTTCTTTCCAAATGTATTTTACGTAGTCTTTTTGTAACAAAAGCTTACATAAAATTGGCAATCAATGACATAATTATTTCTTCCTTGTTGTGCTTGACTCATGAATGATTCTCTGCGTAAGGAGTTATCCGTCTATCAGCTGGCTTTGGGAGTGGAAACACCACCTCAACCATTGCCAAGCAATCCTGCTAGTTTGTTATCGCTGCTGAGGTCACAAATTGATTTATTGATTGAACAACAAATTACGGCAACTTTTTGGGTTAAGTTACCACCGGGAAAAATTTGGCACGCAGAATTAAAGCGTTATCAATCTGCGATGAGTGCATCTGGCGTAATTAATATTTGTCGGATAGATAAAATCAATACTGGGGCAGAAGATCAGGTGACAGATGAAACCAACCCACAGCAACAAAATTGGGTACAGTTATTATCAAATTATCAATTACGGCGAGAATACTTTTTTATAGTATCCGCGCCGCAATTTTGTAGTTTAATTGTGGCGCGTCGTCCCCGCAAAAGAAATCAAAACCGCCAAACTCATAAAGCCAAAACAGGTAAAATTCCCTCATTGCTGGCTGTGATGACAATGGAAGGCAGAATCATTCAGCAAGTTTTAGATGGTCTCAAACAAGTAGCAGTACCGGAATCATCGGCAGTTTTTCCGGCTGAGTTGATTTATCCCAGTACCATCGAACCCGCACTCATCAGTCAACTCATTGCTAAACAACTCCAGCGCCAAAATTCCATTCAACGTCAAATTACTAATAAACGCATTGCCAAATTACGAGAGCAAAATCAAAAGCTTCAAAACAAAGAACAACTCAAAGATGATTATTTAAGTAGTGTGTGCCAAGAACTGCGGACACCTTTAACACACATGAAAACTGCATTGTCGCTGTTAAATTCACCTACGATTAAACCACCACAGCGACAACGTTATTTACAAATGCTAAATACTCAGTGCGATCGCCAAAGTATATTAATCACTGGTTTACTGGATCTGGTCAACCTAGAACATAATTTAGAAACCACCAGCTTAGAATTAGTACGTCTGTCAGATATCGTCCCTGGCGTAGTTAGCACCTACCAGCCTGTAGCTCAAGAAAAAGGCATCATGCTTGCCTACACTGTACCGACAGAACTACCAGGGGTTTGGTGTGTCACTGGTGGATTAAAGCAAATAGTGATTAACTTGCTGCAAAACAGTATTAAGTTTACCCCCAAAGGTGGACAAGTCTGGGTAAGAGCGCGTCTTCAAGCCGATTATGTCCAGTTAGAATTCCGTGATACAGGTATTGGCATTGCGGAAAGTGAAATTGGCAAAATCTTTGATTGCTTTTATCGAGTCCGTTCGGGAACTACTGAAGATTTGAGTGGTGCTGGCTTAGGTTTAACAGTTGTTAAGCGGTTATTGTGGCGCTGCGGAGGTTCTATTTCTGTCAGAAGTAAACTAGATGAAGGGTCTACTTTTACAATCCAGTTAGTTACGAATCGCAACAAAATCCCGTTTAAATAATTGGCGTTGCTGATTAAGGGGATAAATTTTGTTTCGCGCAAAGGTGCAAAGGCGCTAAAAATCAATCTTTCATTTTGCTTCGATATCTCAATTCATCCCGCATTTATACAACGCCCAAAATTTTATTCTGACTTCTGACTTCTTATTTATTGCGGGTACTCATGGGAGACAAAAGGGATATCCACAATTTCACCTTCAACTTCTCCGATTTTGACCTTTAAGCCCATACCGCCAGCTTTGGTACGGATGTAACCAAGTCCAAAGTAACCGTCACTGGTTTCGGTATAGCTGGTGAGTTTGCCGATTTTTTCATCTCCTAGGGCGATCGCACTACCAATTTCCACTGGGGCGCTGAGGCGAATCCCCCAAAGATTTTGTTTGACACCTTTATAAGTATTTAACCGGGCGATGGTTTCTTGTCCGATGTAACAGCCTTTATTAAAGGATATAGTCTGCCATAAACCCACTTCTAGCGGATTGTAATCATCTGTGAGTTCTGCATCTGGGGTTGGTCTACCTTGGAGAATGCGTAAGGTTTCCCAAGCGTGATCGCTCAATTCTACAGCCCCAAATTCTAATATTTGTTGCCATAGTTTTTGTTTCTCTATGGCTGGCAGAATTAAGGTATACCCAGGCAAAGCTAACCCACTCCCTACAGCGACAATCACCCCACCGTCAACTAATAAGTGATTGCCGTCAGGTTGACCGATAATTGCCCCTGCACCTAATTTTTCCACAATCGCATCACTATCTGGCCCGATGAGGCTAAAGGTTGCAGTTTCCTCTGTTACGTCGGTTAACTGTACTTTATCTGCAAAAAAGATGTAGCGGTCTAGCCATTGCATCAAAAATTCTCGACGATTGGGCGAAACCAACAGCAGTACCGCATCATCCAGAATGTACGCACTCACCAAGTCAATTGTCCGGGCTGTGGATGTCACCATCACCGTGTCACAGCCTTGTCCTGGTTTGCGGCTTTGAAAATCGTTGGTACTTTGATTGTGTAAAAACCGGATGCGATCATCATCTGCAACCTGGATACGTCCCCAAAACGAGCGATCGCACACAGCCACCCCTTCTCTTGCGGCTTGGATAGCGATCGCGTCTTTACCGTCAATTGTTGATGCTGGCATGATAGTGAAGAACTGCCCTGTTTCAAAGTTTACGCACTGGAAATCTTAGCAAATCCAGGTTTACTGCTTCAATGACTATATGACTAATGATATTGCCTTAGCTTTCTTTACAATTCTTTATAAAATAGGGCGATTAATTACAACTAGCACTTTCATCAGTTTTTTGCATCCCTAGTAGTAGTGAATTAATCAAAAAAAATTATTGAAAAAAACCGCCAAAAATTAAAAATTAATTTACAACAACTTTTCTCACCAGTATGCAATTGGCAATATATTGATTATTGCCGTCTATATTGCCTGATAAATAAGGATTTTGTGGCTATTTATTAGTTAAAAACTATATGAGAAGGAAGATGAAATGTGATTTAATTTACTAATTTAATAGCCAATTTTGCGGTCATTAATCAAGCATGATTTTCTACATCAAAAATTTTCCGTATTTTTATTTACCAAATTATGCTGAAATTCACACAATCTTCAGAAAGAAAAACTTAGAAAACTCTGATGAAGGAGCTAAAGTTTTGTTAAGATGCAATTGCTAGGAATTTTTCAACGGGAATTATAGTCAGCGTGTTGAGAAATAAGTACCACTAGCCATATAGAGTTCAAAGGTGATGCAATGACCACCTATATTTTTTTTGATGATGCCCTGCGGATGCTTACTAACGCCTATTTGTTATCAGCTGTCCTGCTAATCGCAGCTTCTGGTATAGGGTTAGCAGTGATAGAAACAATTGAAAAAACAGGAGAACGCTAAATTAAAGCCTGAAGGTGTACTACTTGCAGAAAACCACGAAGCGCAAGTAGGTGTTCGCCGCAAAGAAATCCTGGGAACACTAAATTGTGAAAGTCTCACAGCGTTGCAGAATTACCTGTAAGTTCAAAACATCCAGGTAGCTGTGCGCTAATGAGACCTAAATCCAGGAGCAATAAAAATGAATTTAGTAGACACAATCCTGGGCAAAGAAAACCAAGCCCCAGAAAAGTTGACATCAGCCGAAGCTTTTGCTGCTATTGCTTTAGTCGCGGTTACTTCAGATGCTGTACTTTCAGAACAGCAAGTGCGTAGTATTTGTTCTGCATTATCACGGCTCAAGCTTTTTAGCAGTTATTCCGAAGACCTTATCAAGAAACTGTTAGAAAAAAACCTAAATATTCTGCGCTGCGATGGTTTTAATGCTTTATTTAATGCAGCTAAAGAATCTTTATCGCCAGAATTGCGAGAAGTAGCTTTTGCTGTCGCTGCTGATTTGGTAATGACTGAAAGCGTAGTTACGGAAGAAGAAAAAAATTTTTTTAAATGACTTGTATCAGGCTTTAGATATTCCACGCGATAACGCGATTAAAATCTTGCAAGTTTTAATGGTGAAGAATCAAAGCGAATGAGCTTCAAGTAGTCTAACGCATCTAAAATATTTTGGAATTTTCTCTAACTTGACTCAGTTCAAGTTATAGATTTGGCTGCTTAAAACTAAGTTACACATTCTTCCGTTAATGATGATTCCTTGTCACTGGCTAGTATAATTTAAATTCAAGTTTTGGTGTATGGTTATATATGAGTTTATAGTTATATAACTCATTTAAATACCACAGTATATCGATTGTAATAGTGGCTTATCAGCACAAATTTGAGTATACTGTGTTTAAAAGTTAATTATTAAGTTTTTTGTCATGGCAATCCTATTACGAGAAGATGGTACAGTCGAGAGTGATTTCAGCGAGATAGTGCGTGAACTTGCGCCTATTGGTGTGTATCTCAAGCACTATGACCCTGGAACATCGCTACTGTTTACGAATCTTTTAGAACAGGATGTTTTGACAGCTTTAGAGAAGCAATACATTGTTGATTTACATAACAGTGTGTTTGAATTTCTCCAACAAGAAAATGGTTCTCTTTGGTGTGATTTGCTGAATGTGCATCCAGGAGTGCCGAATCTTCAGATGTTGAATGATACTTATAGTCGTTACCATACACACACTGCGGCTGAACCACTGTATGTCTTAGCGGGAGAAATGATTTTTGGCTTTGTCAGATCCGATGGTAGCCAAGTCCAAGTTTTAGTACAATCTCAAGACTATATTTCTATACCCGCAGGTGTGGAGCATTGGTGTAGTTTGACAGCATCGTTAAATTTTAAAGCTGTGCGCTATTTCACATCAGCCGAGGGTTGGCTACCCAATTACACAGGTACGCAGTTAAGTGATGCGCGTCACCAGCCCTAATTATCGTAATATCATTCATAGTTAAAAAGATGCGATCGCAATTTTTGAAATACCTATGGCTGTTAAAGTTGGAGACATTGCTCCTGATTTCAACTTACCTGCTCAAAATGGTGCAACAGTCAGCTTAAAAGACTTTCGTGGTCAAAAAGCTGTTGTACTGTACTTTTATCCCAAAGACGATACACCTGGATGCACAGCCGAATCTTGTGCTTTCCGCGACCAATATGAAGTGTTTAAAGATGCTGGCGCGGAAGTGATTGGTGTAAGTGGTGATTCCAGCGAATCTCACCAACGGTTTGCAGCGAAATATAATTTACCGTTTGTTCTTTTGAGTGACAAAGGCGACCAAGTACGCAAGCAATATGGTGCGACTGCGGCTTTTGGTTTATTTCCTGGCCGTGTCACCTATGTGATTGATCAGCAGGGAGTTGTGCAGTATGTGTTTGATTCAATGCTGAACTTTCAAGGGCATGTTACAGAAGCACTGAAGACTTTGCAAACTCTGAGTAAGTGAGTGCTGAGTGCTGAGTATTTTTTTCTCAGCAACGCCAGTTGCTACAACGGAGGGAACCTCCGCAACGCACTGGCTCCTCAGCACTGTCAACTCAGCACTCTTCATTTAACCGAGTGTGATTTCTCCTGCATCATGATGTTGTTGTGGGAGACCTTACCGTTTTTACCGTTGGTGTGACCGTTATTATTGCGGGGTTGAATGACACCGTAACCGCCGTGGTTGCGTTCATAAATAACGTTAATTTCTCCGGTTTCGGCGTTACGGAACATATAAAAGTCGTGTCCCACGAGTTGCAATTGTTCCAATGCTTCAGCAAGAGTCATTGGTGGCATGGAAAAATATTTAGTACGGACGACTTCGCTGGGTAATTCGGGAGTGCGATCGCCGATTAAATCTGGTATTACTGGTTCTGGGACAACTACTTCGTTTGTAGGTTGACTTTGAGTTTTCTTATCTTGTCGTCTTTCTTTATATTTGCGTAATTGCCGCGCAATTTTATCTGCTACTAAATCTATGCTGGCGTATAAGTTTTCGCTGCTTTCCTCGGCACGGATGACACTTCCATTTGCATAGATAGTGACTTCGGCTGCTTGTTTCGGATTAATTCGGGGATTGCGAGCTACGCTTAGGTGGACATCCACTTCGTTTGTAATGTTCTGAAAGTGACTAACCGCTTTTTCTATCTTTTGATGCACGTAATCCCTAATTGCTTCGGTGATTTCAATATTTTTGCCGTGGATGACAAGCTTCATGTAAACTCTCCCGCTCTATATGTGATGTGTGATGTGAGTTTGTTTTGTGTGAAAGTAAGTTGCGGTAAGGTCTATGACTTTTGCCAAAATAAGTTTTTTAGTTTGATGTACTGCTGTGCTTGCTCTAAATTTATTGCTTTCAATTTTCACGCGTTCCCTTGTATTGATATCCTCAGTGGATGTCTGCGCTTGTATCTTAATTCTTAGAGTCATCAGCCAGTTCATTCTTTCCTCTTATTTTGGCGTGATGCTTATTGCAGAGAATTCCTCCTAAGACCATTGCGGTTATTTATATATTCAAACTAGCACTTTGTATTTTCTATAGCAGGTTCCCTTGACGTTCCTTTAAAATCCTTTGCATTGCTTGACAATTGTTGTGTGCAACTATCAAAGTTGCAATATATTTCATTATTCCTTCAGTTGATTTTTGGCATGATTCGTAGTAATAGACCGCCAGACAAGCGTTGTTTGTTATATGACAAAAAATTGATGTCTTACACAGATGCACACGTATGGCAGCGATCGCTTCTGGCAGAACGTATTCAAGACCCCAGTCTCGATGATGTGTTAATCTTGCTAGAACACCCGCCTGTCTACACTTTGGGACAAGGCGCAACACCAGAATTTCTCAAGTTTGACCTTGATCACAGCGGTTTTGAAGTTCACAGAGTTGAGCGTGGTGGCGAAGTAACTTATCATTGTCCTGGTCAATTGGTGGGGTATCCAATTTTAAATTTGCAACGCCATCGTAAAGATTTGCATTGGTACTTGCGTCAACTAGAGGAAGTGATTATTCGGGTGTTAGCAATTTATGGTTTGGTAGGCGATCGCATTCCTGATTTTACTGGTGTATGGTTAGAAAATCGCAAAGTTGCAGCGATCGGCATTAAAGTCAGCCGTTGGATTACCATGCACGGTTTTGCTTTAAACGTTTGTCCTGATATGACTGGCTTTCAACATATTGTCCCTTGCGGGATTGCAGATAAACCAGTCGCCAGTCTAGCAGAGTGGATTCCTGATATTACTTGCGAACAAGTGCGTCCTCATATTGTGCAATGTTTTGCAGATGTATTTGGTCTTGATGTGATTGAGTTTACTTAAATAATTGCAATTTAATAATTTTTTTCTGGTGACAGTTGATTTTGTTTGAAATACTACTTAGTAGCCATCGATATAACTTTTATGGTGTTCAGTGGAAGACAGATTGCTAAATTTGCAGGGTGCAAGGGTGCAGATTTTGTTAGTTACTGAACCGTATTGTTTAACTAAGTTAAAATATGGTGGTTTACTAGTCAAGCAACAAATTCAGTACAAAACTCAACTCAAATCTTACGCGTGAAATCCCTAATTAATCCTCAAATGTATGCACCTGCGTTAAATTCCCTGAGACAGCGTGACTGGAAAGCGTTGATAGAACTGTTTGACAGGGATGATTGCGACGAAATTGAAGCTGATATCAACAAAAATTTGCACTTGAGGACACCTGAACCATGTTGGGAAGATGATCCGTTTGATTTCTTGCGGGAATTTCTTTAAGAGTGCTGAGTGCTGAGTAAAAAGTTATAAATCATTCATCTGTAACCCTTATCCCTGAACCCATACAGCTTACGGCGTTGCATAATGAGAATATGAATTAGGGTGAATCTTCATGGAATGTCCGCGTTGTAATTCCTCTCATATCCGTAAGAACGGTAGACAAAGAGGTAAACAAAACTACATTTGTGCAGATTGTGGTCGTCAATTTATTGAATATCACAATCAAAAGGGTTATGGTGACGAAATTAAACGAGAATGCTTAGAAATGTATGTTAATGGTTCTGGTTTCCGTGCCATAGAAAGAGTAAAAAAAAGTACATCATACAACAGTAATTTATTGGGTGAAACAAATGGGTGGTCAGTTACCAGAACATCCCGAAACAGCTGAAATACCTGAAATAACTGAAATTGATGAATTAGAAACTTTTGTCGGGTCAAAAAAAAACAAAATTTGGGTATGGAGTGTAGTCAACCACAAGACTTCGGGGATTTTAGGATGGGTTTTAGGAGATAGAAGTTCAGAAACTTTTCAACAGTTGTGGCAGAGGATTAAAGCGTGGAACTCATATTTTTATGTAACGGATGGCTATCCGGTTTATCCATGTTTTATTAATCAAGAAGACCATCTTGTGTGTAAAACTTATATGACACGAGTAGAAGGTGAAAATAGCAGATTAAGACATTATTTAGCCCGATTACATAGAAAGACTTTTTGTTATTCTAAGTCAGTAGAAATGCTGGAACTCTCTATTAGATTGTTAGTTTATTATCTCCAGCATCGTTGTATTCCAATGCGGGAGCAAAGCCCCCGCGAGGATATAGCGATCGCATAATTCATCTTGTGATTCAGCAACGCCAAATATTTTTTACGGTCATACAGAACGTGTCACGGCGCTGGCGTTCAGTCCCGATGGTCAGTACATTGTCAGTGGTAGTGAAGACAAGACGCTACGGATATGGGATACAAAAGGCAACTTGCTCCACACCCTCAAGGGTCATACCGAGCCTGTCAGGGCGCTGGCGTTCAGTCCCGATGGTCAGTACATTGTCAGTGGCAGTAAAGACAAGACGCTAAGGTTGTGGGATATAAAAGGCAACTTGCTCCAAACTCTCAAGGGTCATACCGAGACTGTCTGGGCGCTGGCGTTCAGTCCTGATGGTCAATACATTGTCAGTGCCAGTTTAGACTATACATTACGGATGTGGGATACAAAAGGCAACTTGCTCCACATCCTCAAGGGTCATACCAATACTGTCACGGAGCTAGCGTTCAGTCCCGATGGTCAGTACATTGTTAGTAGTGGTTATGACAATACCCTACGTTTGTGGGATACAAAAGGCAACTTGCTGCACACCCTCAAGGGTCATACCAATGCTGTCAGGGCGCTGGCGTTCAGTCCCGATGGTCAGCACATTGTCAGTGGCAGTCATGACAATACGCTACGGTTGTGGGATGTAAAAGGCAACTTGCTCCACATCATCAAGGGTCATACCAATACTGTCACGGGGCTAGCGTTCAGTCCCGATGGTCAGTACATTGTCAGTGGTGGCAATCGGGAAAATACGCTACGGATGTGGGATACAAAAGGCAACTTGCTGCACACCCTCAAGGGTCATACCAATGCTGTCACGGAGCTAGCGTTCAGTCCCGATGGTCAGTACATTGTCAGTAGCAGTTCAGACAAGACGCTACGGATGTGGATACAAAGGCAACAAAGGCGCACATCGTACCTTGCTAACTCAATTTGCCAACGGTGAAGCAGATTTATTAGTCGGGACACAAATGTTAACCAAAGGTTTAGACTTACCCCAAGTCACACTGGTGGGAGTTGTGGCGGCGGATGGACTACTGCATTTATCAGACTACCGCGCCAGTGAACGGGCATTTCAAACTCTTACCCAGGTGGCGGGACGTGCGGGGAGAGGTGATGATCCTGGGAGAGTGATAGTGCAGACTTACACCCCAGAAGATCCCGTAATTGCCGCAGTCTGCACCCACGATTATCAATCTTTTTGCCAAACTGAGTTAGAAAAACGGCGTGACCTTGATTATCCTCCTTATGGCAGGTTAATTTTATTGCGTCTGAGCAGCCTTGATCCCATTCAAGTGCAGAATAAAGCCCAAATTATCGCCGCAAACTTGGGTAACAACGAAGACTTTGAAATTCTCGGCCCTGCACCAGCCGGGGTGATGCGAGTCGCGAACCGTTACCGTTGGCAAATCTTATTAAAATTTAACCCTGATGAATTACCCCAGTTGCCCAATTGGGACGAAATTAGAGAATTATGTTGTGATGGCGTTAGCTTGACTATAGATGTTGATCCGATGAATATATTATGAGGTTGGGTAGTTTTGGTTGAATTATGGTGAAAAAAGTAGCGATCGTTGGTGCTGGCCCTAGCGGAGTTCTACTGGCTCACTATTTACTACATCGTCAGGAACAATATCAAATCGATATTTTTGATTTTCGTAGTGATCCCCGCACTGTCGCCTTTTCTAAGTCGCGCACCTTTTCGATTGTCCTCAGTCAACGCGGGATCAATGCTTTACAGCAAATTGAGGGACTAGAGGAAGCTGTGAAAGCCATTAGCTTAGAAACTAATGGAGCCGTACTGCATCAAAAGAATGGTAAAACACGGGTATTCAGTAGAAGCTACTCACAGTTAAGCCTTGATAGAACAAGCTTGGTAATTCAATTATTAGAACAGTTGGCAATCAAAGGCAGCAATCAAGTTAATCTTCACTTCAATCATGAATGTACACAAGTAGATTTTGCTGCCAAGCAAGTAAAGTTTAAACAACTTGATACTGACGCAGAAATCACCGTTAATTATGACTTATTAATCGGTGCAGATGGGGCGCGTTCTGTAGTTAGGGAAGGTTTTCTGCAAACAGATAACTTTCAGTGTGAACAAAATTATGTTGTGAATGACTACAAATCTCTTTTTCTACCACCATTAGACCCCAAATTAAATCTCAACTGGCAACAAAATAAAGTCAACTCTTGGCGGTTAGATAACAGTATCAATATTTTATTGGTTTATCAAATGGACAGCAGTTGGAGTGGTGTAATCTTGTTTCCGCACAAAGATAAAACCATTCCTGAACTTACTACCAAACAAGAAGTATTAAACTATTTTCGCCAAAATTTCCCAGAAATCGCCCAAGTATTACCAGCATCAGAAGCGGAAGATTTTGCTAATAGACCTGTATCTAGAGTCCTAACAGTGCGCTGTAACCGCTATCATCACGGCGATAGTGTTTTGTTGATTGGAGATGCAGCACATGGAGTCTCCCCATCTCTCGGACAAGGTTGTAACGCCGCCTTGGAAGATGTAAATATTTTTAACCAAATTTTAGATGAATGTGCGGATAATTTAGCCGTGGCTGTAGAAAAGTTTAGTCTTCAACGTCAAGCTGATGGAATTGCTTTAGTAGAATTAAGTGATTACGCTTTTCCCACCTCTAAAAAGTTATTTGTTGAGTTGTTATTGAGGAACCGTTTGAGTAAATATTTCTTTCCCATTTTTCCCAAGTTCTTCTTACCTTCGTTATTTGAATTGGTCGCGGAAGGCAAACTTTCTTACTCGGAAATTTTCAACTTATATCAAGATTGGATAGCGAAAGTTAAAAAATCAAATCAACAAATTTTGGCAAAAATGTAAGAAGTAACTTTTTTGAGTACGAGTGTAAAACCCAAAACTATTTAGAGGTTGTTTGAAAATTAGTTGGTTGTGATTATTAGTACTTCTTGATCCCCCCTAACCCCCCTTAAAAAGGGGGGAATTCTTCAAAGTCCCCCTTTTTAAGGGGGATTTAGGGGGATCTAAAACATGACTACAAAAAGTTAAAAAATTTGCTGCCACCAGAAAAAGCAAACTACCCTGGATGTTAGGGCTATCTTGAGGTGTTGTGATGACTACTCATCTACCGACTAATGCGCTTGCAGACACAGATGTGAACCCAGCCCATGAGATTGTAGATCAACACACTACTGATTGTTGTATTGTTGGTGGCGGCCCGGCTGGGGTGGTTTTAGCTTTTTTGTTGGCGCGTCAAGGTATATCTGTAATGTTGCTAGAGGCGCATAAAGATTTTGACCGCGACTTTCGGGGAGATACAATTCACCCTTCGGTGATGCAAATTATGGAGGAATTGAATTTAAGCGATCGCCTCTTACAATTACCTCATGCTAAAATGCGGCAAATTCAAGTTAAAACTCCGCAAGATACTGTTACTCTGGCAGATTTTAGTCACCTCAAAACAAATTATCCCTACATTACAATGTTGCCCCAAGTCAAATTTTTGGAGTTCATCACCCAAGAAGCGCAACAATATCCAAATTTTCAATTGGTGATGGGTGCGAATGTCCAAGAATTAATTACAGAAGATGGGGTAGTGAAAGGAGTGCGTTATCGGGGTGGTGGTGGTTGGCACGAAGTCCGCGCTATGCTGACAGTCGGCGCAGATGGTCGTCACTCCAAGTTAAGACAAATGGGAGAGTTTGCATCTATTGAAACTTCTCCACCAATGGATATTCTCTGGTTTCGCTTACCCCGCCATCCCGAAGAATTTGATGGGGGAATGGGACGTTTTGCACCTGGACATATTGTAGCGATGCTTGACCGTGGTACAGAGTGGCAAATTGCTTATGTAATTCCTAAAGGCGGCTATCAAAAACTACGGACGGCTGGTTTGGAGGAGTTAAAGAAATCGATTGTGGAAGTTGTGCCAGAATTAAGCGATCGCCTGTATACTCTTCAAGATTGGTCACAAGTCGCTTTTTTATCGGTAGAATCAAGCCGGGTTAAACAGTGGTATCGTCCAGGGTTGTTACTCATTGGTGATGCTGCTCATATTATGTCTCCGGTTGGCGGTGTGGGAATTAACTACGCCATTCAAGATGCAGTCGTAGCCGCTAATGTCCTCAGTCAACCTCTGCAAAATCGCCAAGTCAAGCTGAGTGACTTAGCTAAAGTTCAGCGTCAGCGAGAATTACCGACACGCATTATTCAAGCATTTCAGACATTTATTCAAAAGCGAGTATTTGCACCTGTATTGTCTGCTAATCAGACTTTTCAACCGCCAGCATTGTTACGCTTACCAATTTTGCGCGATTTACCCGCCAGATTAATTGCTTTGGGTGTGTTTCCGGTTCATGTGAAATAGTCTTTTAAATACCTTTCTTTGTTTCAATTCCTAATAGTTTTCAGATTGTTTTCTGTAATTCACGTATTACTTTAGTCTGCTCATAGTAGGAAGGCTAGTTTTGCATTTGCTGACAACGTATTTATATCAAAAGTAATTGCAACTATTTAATTTGGCGAAGCCGTGTTTTGACGTGTGCTACGCTTGCGATCGCTTTTCCTTGTACCTCCAGCTTTCTGATACTCATAACTATTGTTGCCATATTTGTAAGAAATACCACGCAAGAACTTGTCAGAATAGTCTGCCACAGTCTTTTCATTTTCCAAGATTTGGGTTCGCAAGACATCAACATCAGAGAGAGCAGAATTGTATGCTTCTATAGAATTTCGGAGGCTTTCAATTTTTTCCGTATAATCTTGGACTGTTAAACCTTCTCCAACATCGAGAGTCGGACTAATAGATTTAATGCCTGCTAGACGTACTTGAGCTTTATCTAAAGTACGTGAATTGCGTCTTTTTCTTGCCATAATTAATACTGATTTTTAATTTACTGATAACTCTATAGTGGACAATATGAGAAAAAAATTGTCATACGTAAAATTATTGATTTTTTAAAAAAAACTTAAAGTTTGTAGAATTTATCTTCCACAATGAGCAAAACACGGAAACGTTAAAGCAGAAGTTCTTACACAATGAACAAAACACGGAAACGTTAAAGTGGAAGCTCTTACACAATGAACAAAACACGGAAACTTTAAAGTGGAAGTTGCTGCACGATAAGCGGAAGCTCTTACACAATGAAAGAAACACGGAAACGTTAAAGTGGAAACTGCTGCACGACAAGCGGAAGCTCTTACACAATGAAAGAAACACGGAAACGTTAAAGTAGAAGTTGCTGCACGACAAGCAGAAGCTATTATTGTGTTGAGAATTAGTATTTGTGCGATCGCTTTGGGAGTTTTTGGTAAGGGCGATCGCCAAGTTAAACTATTTACATAATTATTTTGGAAAGTTTTGCTGTGCGACAAAGATACGATCGCAATTCATCTTGCAATCAAAAATCTATTCGTGATTACAAAACGTAAATATTCAGAAAACGCTTACCAATGACAAATGACAAATGACAACCCGTAAAATTGCTAGAATGTACCACAAAAGCGATACATAATTGCGGCAGATGCTCAAGCAACTTTGGCAGTGGCTCAAGAGGTCTTTTGGGCGTTTATTTGGCAGAAAGCATTCCCCAGTGAGGGAACAGAACAAAGTAGAACCACCGCAACGGCTAACAGATGCGGAGTATGAATCTTTGTTTCTCCAGTTGTTAGCAGAAGTCAATGATGGCTTGACTACAGGGGGAGCAAAAGGTTTCTTGGCTGCAAGGCGCATCAATGAGGGTGATTTGGTGGAGTGGTTGCGGGATTTTGGCGAAAGATTGTTAGCTTCAGCTACACCAAATGATGAATTAGCAAATTGGATGGTGCGGTTGGGTGAGTTGAGTATTGGGGAAGTTAGTGATGTTGCGGGTAATATTGGGAGGCGTTTGGGGGGAGGAGACACGAACCGCAGAGGCGCAGAGGACGCGGAGGAAGAAGCGGAAGTAGAAGGATTTACACTTGATGAGTTTTTGATTAAGTTACAACAGGATGCAAATTTATTTCAGCAAGTTGCCCAGCAGTTAGAAATTGAGACAACCGATCCACAAGTACTTATTGAAGCACTGCTTAATCAAACTATCGCATCTTACGATAAAGCTATAGAATTTAAACCCGATGATTACGAAGCTTGGCACAACCGGGGTGAGATACTATTTAATTTAGGGCAGTTAGAACAAGCGATCGCATCTTTTGATAAAGCCATAGAATTTAAAGGTGACTATCACGAAGCTTGGTGCGAAAAGGGTGTGGCGCTGGCTAATTTAAAGCAGTATGAAAAAGCGATCGCATCTTTTGATAAAGCCATAGAATTTAAAGGTGACTATTACGAAGCTTGGTACAACCGGGGTAATTCGCTGGGTAATTTGAAGCAGTTAGAACAAGCGATCGCATGTTACGACAAAGCCATAGAATTTAAAGGTGACTATTACAAAGCTTGGTACAGCAGGGGTTTGGCACTGCTTAACTTGGGGCGATTTGAAGAAGCGATCGCATCTTACGACAAAGTCATAAAATTCAAACATGATTATCCTGAAACTTGGTACAGTAGGGGTTGGGCGCTGGGTAAATTGGGGCGATTTGAAGAAGCGATCGCATCTTACGACAAAACCATAGAATTCAAACATGATTATCCTGAAGCTTGGACTAACCGTGGGATAATGTTGGATAACCTCAACTTATATCAAGAAGCACTTACCTCGTTTGAAACTGCTTTGCAAATCAATCCCAACTTTCCAGAAGTGTTCAATGCTTGGAATGGTAAGGGTAATACATTATTCAGTTTAGGGGAATTGGAACAAGCGATCGCATCTTACGATAAAGCCATAGAATCCAAACCTGACTATCACCACGCTTGGATTAACCGAGGTAATGCAGCAGGAAAGGTAACTGGAGAGAAGACAGATTTTTCCTTTACATTTGCTTTACCTAATACAGCAGCATCTAACCTGGCTTTAATATTTAACAATTCTAATTTAAATAAACGTGGCTATGAAGGAAAATTAGCCAGCTATGACGAAGGATTGAAGCATTGTCAGCAAGACACTCATCCAGAAGGTTGGGGTGAGTTGCATGGGGCAATAGGTAATGCTCATTACTTCCGAGGACGAGGTAATTATAACGCCCGCTATTTTTGGCGCAAAGCTATTAACAGTTACAAAACGGCACTGCAAACTCTCACCGCAATAGATTTTCCTGAGTTGCATCTGGAAGTTTTGCAAAATTTAATTCGCGTGCTGTTAGATTTGGAAGAAACAGTCGAAGCCACGGAACTCCAGCGCCAGGGTACAGATTTATTACGGCGTTTATTAAATGAACCAAATCGCTCCGAGCAAAGCAAAAAGCAACTAGCTCTAAAATTTGCTTGGATTCAGCAATTAACTGTTGATTTAGCCGTGCAGTCTGGAGATTTGCTGCAAGCGATTGAATTAGCAGAAGCAGGCAAAAATACTTGCTTGCATTGGTTTTTGGATGGATGGAGCGATGAAATTTCTTCTCCTAATTATTCAGAAATACAACAACTGCTTAATCCTTCAACTGCCATTGTTTATTGGCATCTCAGTTCTTACGCCTTACACACTTTCATTCTTAAACATAACGCCCCGTCACCGATTGTTTTGGGAAACACCGAGTTTTTAACTCAGGCGCAACGTCTACGGGATTTTGAAGACTGGGTGAAAAAATGGAACGAACAATACGCCGATTATCGCAAGGGTAAAGACAAGCAAGGCGAAAAAAATAGAACATGGCGCGACAATTTACCCGAAATGCTTCGGAATCTGCGTCATATTCTCGATATCAATGCTGTCGTCTCAACAATTCCAGATATTACTCAACTAATTCTCATTCCTCACCGCGACTTGCACCGCTTCCCTCTTCATGCACTGTTTCCACCTGAATTTATCATCAGCTATTTACCCAGCGCAAAAATTGGATCTATCCCTGTTAAGAAAGACAACCATAACCAAAAAAATTTACTTAGCATTGAACATCCCAACAGTAAGGGTTATCCCTCATTAGACTTCGCCGAAATCGAATCGGAAGCTATCAGCCAAATGTTCGCCAACCCTACACGTCTGCATTCCGAACAAGCTACACAAAAAGCACTGATAAATGCTTTGCCCCAAGGCTACAATGTTTTTCACTTTACAGGACATGGTGTATATAACTTCCAACATCCGGCGTTATCTTTTTTGGCATTAGCAGGTGAAGAAAAGTTAACTTTAGCGGATATCTACAACTTTAATTTGCAAAGCTACCAACTCGTCACTTTAGCAGCTTGCGAAACTGCAATCACCGGAAATCACACCATCACCACAGAATATGTAGGGCTTGTCAGTGGCTTTATGGGTTGCGGTGTGGCTCATGTCGTCAGTACCCTGTGGACTGTAGAATCAGCCGCTAGTGCTTTGGTGATGATTCAGTTTTACCAACTGCTGCAACAAGGTAAACCAGAAACCATCGCCTTGGCTGAAGCTACCCAATGGTTGCGAAATGTCACAAATGCAGAACTAGCACAATGGTATGTAGCGCAAATTGCCAAACTTCCTGAAAATGAAGGACTGCTTCGCCGTTTCTGGTCACGCCATTTAGATAAGCTTAAGAATGATCCAGAACCTAGTAAACAACCCTATAATCACCCTTACTTCTGGGCAGCTTTTACCATTACTGGCAATTTTTCATCATGCAACCATTAGAAGCATCGGAACTAAAAGCCTTTATTTTTGCACTCTCCCGTCTTGATTCACCATTACCAAGTCATATTCAGGCGCAACTACAGACAATTAATATTCCTGACGATATTGATCAACTATATGCGATCGCCATCAGTCACCCTTCCCTAAAAGCAGCCTACGAACGAGTATATGACAATATAGATGCGATCGCTCAATTCCGCAGTAAAGGTGTGGAAAGTTTACCTCAATATAAGCCAGATTCCACAAATACAGAAATTGACAATGCTTCGAGAGAAATTGAAGAGCAGCTAGTCAAATTTGACCAAAAAGTTGATCAAAATAAATTAGCAATATTAGCCAAGCAAATTTTTCAGGCGTTAAATCCTGTAAAAACAGCGAAAAAAGTCATTAACACCATTCTTTCTTTATGAATAGACTTCTTGCAAAAGTCATAATTCTAGCGTCTTTCTTTGCGTCTTTGCGCCTTTGCGCGAAACAAAAACATTATGAATCAAAATTATCAATTAATTTATCCAACCCTCGATTTATTTCTTTATGACCTCAAATCTGGTTTGGGACAGGATGAAGAAAAACTCGAACAAAATCGTCAACTATTTTGGCAAAAAGTTTATGGTAATCAGTTAGATAGTAAAAAGATTGAAGAACTTGCCCAAGCAGAAACAGATAGTTACGATTATATTGAATTACTAGGTCATAAAAAATATGAATTTTTTCCCAGTCCTTTAAATGGTTATTACTATCCCGTCCAACTGGGAGACACTTACGCACTGCAAGTAGACTGTACTGCTAACTATATATCCGATTACAAATACTCTCCACAATCCATTGATTGTTTGCATAATTTACAAACAGAAATTCTGACTAAAATCAATCATCAAAATGGCAAACTTGGTCAAAGTTGGTTAATTTGGGGTCAGTTATCTACAGATAATCAAGACCCCCAAGCCACAGCACAAGAATGTTTTGCCCAGTTAAAATTGCATCCGCAGCAAAATTGGCAAAATGATTTTATCGGTCAAGATAAGTTTTTTGGTGGAACTATATTTGAACTGCAACGACTTCCAGCAAAAGCACCAAACTTGCATGATAGTTATCATCTATTAATTTGTTTGTTTCCTTATCAAATCAAAACCGATGCAATTAGAGAAATTAGCAGCAAGTTATCTCCTCAATTACTCCAACTTTTAAGATACCGCCATAAAATCCATTGGGCTAATTCTCAAAGTCAGGAAATTAAAGATAATTTAAAACAAGCAGCTAAACTAGCACAAGCTATTGTAAATAATTTGAATGCTAACTTGAAAAAACCAGATATTAAAATTAATGAATTAGAAACTTTCCTGAAAAACACACCAGAAATTTTATTGAAATATACTAATAATTTAGCGTATTTAGATGACCAAAGACGCACAATAGAAGTAAATATAAACAATTATCAAAAACGTTACCAAGAACTTATAAAGTTAGATAGTAATAGCGATTGGGAATTTTTGCAAATATTCAGTAACTATACTAAAGAAAAGTTTTTAGCCCAAATTGAAACTGACCAAGCTAACTTTAGCCCTGGTTTAACATTAATGGAAAATTACATTAAGACCATACAAGGTATTATCGATATTGAGCGAACTAAAAGCGATCGCAATTTAGAAAATCTTATCGGTAGTGTTGGTATCGGGTTAGCAATCAGCCAAATTGCATCTTCAATATTAGTTAGTCAATATCCACCACAAAAAGAAACACCCTTTTTCCTGACAACAGTCTTTGGCGGAAGCGTTGTTGCTGGAGTGCTTACCAGTATAATCGCCTGGATATTATTTAAAAAAATTCGCCGCTAAAAACTCTTTCTTGTGTGCTATCACTCCGTACCCTGTGGAAAGGCTTGCGCCTACGTAATGACAAGTGTTTAACCCGACATGATATAATTCGGTTGAGCAATTTGTATTCCTCAAACAATAAATCTCTCGTAATTAACTAAGACTAAGCGGCTAAACAATTTAAACGCACTCTCTGTTTACTCCCCTACTAATGCCAATGCTTGATTGATTACTCGGTCAGACAGATACATTCCACAGAGACGCAGCTGTTCAACCACAGGACGCGCTGCTGGAATTACCCCCCGTTGTTTGGCAGTGAGAACTATGCCTAGAGTTCCCCGTACTGGGATTCCCAAAGCTACTGCACAATAACGGGCTGCTAAATCATCAAGTATTACCTCTGTGCCAGTATTTACATAAGCCCAAGTTAACACAGCCGATTCACCAGCACCTAAATCCCAGCTTTGAATAATTGCGGGAACGGATGGTGTCGCAACCTCTACCAGCCAAGAAGTAGTTGCTAACGCCATTGCAGTTACATCCGTCTGCCCGTATGCTTGAATTTCACTGGCTACAGCCTGGGGGACAATAATTTCTGGACTGACTATCTGCAATAGGTCGAGAAAGCCACCCTTGGTTAAAAAAATCAGTGGAGAGGTGTTGATTGCAGGACGTTCAGCCACGGTTTAACTCTTGTTGCAAGTCATCAAAGTCTACGGTAAACACATCTACTTGCTCACGAGTAAGGGCTGCAAGAAAATCACGGCGATTTAAACCTGCAATTTGAGCAGCTTTTTCCTGGGAGATTTCACCCTTTTGATACCAGTAGATAGCAGCAGCCAACCGCATATCACGCACAAATTCATCTGGGGGAAGACGGCGGGCTGAGAATACTTCTTCGGGTAAGTCTAGATTTACTCTGGTCATAGTTTTCTCCAGTTAATTAAAATCCAAGACCTTTCTTTCTTGCTATTACAACTCAGTGTTAGTGTTGACATAGCATTATTGTAAACAATGCCCAAAAAATAATTCTGGATGTAATATAATAATCACATCCAGAAATTATCTCATCTACTCTACAAATATTACTTAAAGAAAATCCGAATTAATTTATTCCACAGTCACCGATTTTGCTAAATTCCGAGGCTGGTCAACGTCTAAACCGCGACGGGCGGCAATGTGATAAGCCAATAGTTGCAATGGTACTACTGTCAGAATGGGTGATAATAATTCATCCACTGATGAAACGGGGAGTAAATCATTAAATATTTCTGCCGCTTCACCGTCTTTTACAGGTGTTACACCAATTAAGCGTGAATCTCTGGCTTTGGCTTCTTGGGCGTTAGAAATGACCTTTTCATACACATTACCAGGAACAGCGATCGCCACCACCGGAACTTTAGCATCTAATAATGCAATGGGGCCGTGTTTCATTTCGCCAGCCGGATAACCTTCGGCGTGAATATAGCTAATTTCTTTTAATTTCAAAGCCCCTTCTAACGCAATGGGGAAGTTAATTCCTCTTCCTAAAAAGATGAAATCTTGAGTATCAGCAAATTCATGGGCTAAATGTTCTGTTAAACGTTCTTGGCTTGCCAATGTTTCTTCAATTTCTTGAGGAATTTGTCGCAGTCCGTTAATAATTTGCTCTACAGTTTCTTTGGGAATTGTTTGACGACGGGCAGCTAAATCTAAGGCTAAAGCATAAAACGCCATCAATTGGGCAATAAATGTTTTTGTTGCTGCTACGCCAATTTCTATCCCAGCTAAGGTACTAATAATATTAGGAACCATGTGGCCAAGGCTACTTTCTGGGCGGTTGGTAATCCCTAAAAGTCGCGCTTGATATTTCGCCTCTTGACCTTGGCGGCGTTCTTTTTCCATTGCTAAAGCTGCTAATGTATCAGCAGTTTCACCAGATTGAGTAACACCAATAATTAATGTATTTGGTGTTAATGGTGATGGTGCATAGCGATATTCCGAAGCGTAGTGTACTTGGGTGGGAATTTCTGCTAATTGTTCTAATAAGTGTTTGCCAACTAAAGCGGCGTGCCAACTTGTACCACAAGCGACGATATGAATTTGTTCTAAATCTGCGTAGAGTGATTCAGACAAGCCGAGGTTAATAGGTGACACTGACGCATCAGTTGAATTATGAAAATATGCTTCTAAATTAGCTCTAACCACTCCTGGTTGCTCATAGATTTCTTTGAGCATGAAGTGTTTGAATCCCTGCTTTTCCACCATTGTGGGACTCAAGTTGAGCATCCGGGGTTGTTTTTTCAACCTCTCGCCTGCAAAGTTGTAAATCTCTACACCTAATGGTGTGAGACGGGCAATTTCCCCATTTTCTAAAGGTAATACGGCACGGGTGTAAGCAACGATCGCCGGGGTATCAGAAGCACAGAAAAATTCGCCCTGACCAAATCCAATTACTAAAGGTGCTTGTTGACGCACTACAATTAACTCGTCGGGGTAATCAGCCGAAATAACTGCGATCGCAAATCCACCTTCTAGCTGATTAGCAGCTTGACGAACTGCATCTAAAAAATTTAAATCTGGATTTTTTAATAATTCTGCAATCAAATGGGGAATGACTTCTGTATCAGTTTCCGAACGAAACTGGTGTCCTTTTTGTTTTAAGTCTTCCCGTAACTCGCGGTAATTTTCCACAATGCCATTTTGAACCACCGCAATACGTAATGCTGTATCCAAATGGGGATGAGCATTATATTCTTCTGGTTTACCATGAGTAGCCCAGCGAGTATGACCAATGCCAATTTGAGCCGGATTTTCTAGCTGTTCGAGTTTAGAACGCAGGTTATGTAGTTTTCCTTTCGCCCTAACACAATTAACTTCACCTTCCCAAATTGTGGCGATTCCCGCAGAATCGTAGCCTCTATACTCTAGTTTTTCCAGTCCAGACAGTAAAATTTCTGTTGCTGCTTGAGTGCCGATATACCCAACGATTCCACACATTGCTCACACCATTTTGGTTTTAGGATTATTAAATCCAGTATAGATGTTGTTAAAAGGGGTGTATGGGTATAGGGGTATAAGGGTATAGGAAGAGAAATTACATTAAACTCAGCCAAAATTAAATAACTAGCCCACTCAATCTCATTACAAGTTATTTTTATATCTAACTACGAATGCTGCTTTGTCCTGTGCGTAGTTCTAATAAATTTGGTGTAGCAAAAAAGCCAAAATAAATAGCGATCGCAGCAGTAATTCCATGAAGCCAGACATCATTCCCAAAAATTGGAATAAAGCCTAAAGTTGACTGCGTAGGAGGAAAAAGCCCCATCACAGTTAGCAAGCCATAGAACAGTCCTAATACTCCACTATAGAGGCGGGCGCTACCTAATGAAACAGATGCCCAAATTCCTGCAATTCCCACCACAAAATGAACAATATTGTGTAAAACGTTGACGGGGAATAATCCTAACAGATATCCGTATCCGATTGTAAATGAAAGTCCAGCCATATCAGGTGTAACCGTAGGCTCTGTCTTCAACACAGGAATAAAGCCCATAACACCAATCACAGTAAAGATAATGCCAATAATTAAGGCGAAGTACTGTCCTGCTTTGTACTGTTCTGCCTTCATAATCGAACTCCTGGTTGTTTAGAACAATCGGAAATTTTTCAAGCCCAACAATTGACTAGTACAACAAGGCAAAAGTAAAAGGTCAAAAGGAAAAAGAAAGAATAGTGATACCACAAGCTTTCTCGCAATTTCTTATGGTCTATTTATTTACGCCAACCTGTACTAGCAATTAACAAAAATTTCCAAGACTATCTCCATACAACTTTAGAGTTACGGTTCTTTACTCCTACTCTGGTTCTATTTTGCTTCTACCTCTGCCTTTAACAGATGTGTAAAAGCTGTGTATACGCTTACACCTTTATATCTTTACAATTGCCCTAATAAAGGTTTTATATCGGTTTTAGGGCAATACGGTTCAGATAAAAAAAAGTAAATCATCACAAAACCAAAAAATAATGACTCAACAAAAAACGCAAGAATGATTTTGCAGGGGGCTTGGGGAACGCAACCGTCCCCCAATCGGGGGTTTGGGGGAGAATCCCCCAAATCTTGTTCATTATCTAAGTTTTTTAATTGTGAATTTGTATTATTCAAAACCCCTATACCCTTTCACCCCCACACCCTATCTCCACAGATAATCTTTGAGCATAAGTTCTCACAAAAAAAAAAGGAGCAACTTGCTCCTTCTGCCACTAAGGTATGTTTATGATTTTTGAAGTTTTACCCTAGTAAGGTGGGCAGAACCCACCCTACAGTGCTAAAAAAGCTTGCTATGGAGACACTTAATTGAGAGTCTGATGAGAAATTTTAGAATAAATTCCGCATCAATAAGCTAGACCCATGCTGCGAGTTGTTTCAGCGCCCAGGTAAACCCGGATGCTCAAAAAGTCGGTGGGGCAGGCAGTTTCACAACGTTTGCAGCCAACGCAGTCTTCTGTGCGGGGTGAGGAGGCAATTTGAGCAGCTTTACAGCCGTCCCAGGGTACCATCTCTAGCACGTCGGTGGGGCAGGCGCGAACACATTGAGTGCAGCCAATACAGGTATCGTAGATTTTTACGGTATGAGACATTGAAAAAAGGCTCCTTTCGAGTTCTCTTCTCTGCGAAAGAATCATAATCAAGGCATAGTTTACCGCAGTGGCTTATCCCGCGTAAGTAAAAGGCTACATAACTTTAAACAATGTAATAGGCACGTTTTAAAGTTAAAATTTGCGAAATTTCTCTGTTTCCTTATAAATCAGCTACAGAAGAGCAGCGTGTTTCCCTCATTTGTTAACTACCTTCAATTAGTTGGTGTAAAGATATGTAAATAAAAACAGTAGCGGGTAGGGGCTGGCGTTCCACAACAAATTACATTTACCAGCAAATAATTGCCATAAGTAAGTGGGTGGGAAAAAACCAAAGTATGTTAAGAAATTCTAATTAGGCTAAAATCCTCTTTTCTCCTGCCTTCTGCCTCCTGCCTTTTCCTAACTACAATTATTTACACCGTTCTACTTATTACCAATCTTGATACAGTTTTTGAGCATGAAACATAATTTCCTCTTTTGGTAGGCGAATTTTGGGTGTTTGACGAGGATATGATGTTTCTATAGCGCGTGTATCTTGCTCAACAACAGTTGTGACTGCACTCAACATTGAGCGTCTTAATAAAGGTAGCAGAACTGGATGTTTAGGTTTGCTGAAGACCAACACAAAGGTTTTAGTTTGCGTTTCTGTTTCTGGATATAAGATATGCACCTGCAAAATTTCTCCTAGTAAAAAAGAGGTGCGAAAAGTTAGCAGTGAAGGAAACGCATATTCTAAGATGCCAGTGTAGGTTTTAGGTGCGGTCAAAACAACAGGGTTGCGGATGATATCATTCCAGGTGCTATCCTCACGCTCTAGTTCCTGGACAACTTTGAGCCAATATCCTTCATGCTCAAACACCGGGACGCGATTAGCTTTAATCCCAAATAAGTCGCGGTGTGTACCACTTTGATGGTTGTAATCATAGTTAATTAACAAGTTATCTAAAAAAGTGCCGCGGATGCTTTTTTCCCCAGCTACACCGACAAAACTCATACCTGCACTTACTTTTGAGATGAGGTCTGGGATGGGAATTTTTGGTACATGACCAGCATAAGTCCAAATACAGTCATCTTTGATGATTAGTTCTAGGGGAGTTAACAGTGGTTGAGTACCTATTTGTCCGGACTGATGCAACCTTCCTTGTGCATCAAATTCTAAGGCATGAAAGGGACAAGCAATTGTATTTCGTTCTTGGCAAATCCAGCCATCAGATAAAGGTGCTTGCATGTGGGGACAAACGTTATCTAGGGCGAAAATTTCACCTTGCTGATTTTGCCAGAGGACATAATCTTGACCATTCAGCGCCACTTTATAAGGCTTGTTAATACCCAGCATGGAACGGTGGGCAATTAACCACGGTGCGCCAGGGAGAATGACTGCCATAAAAGTCTCCTAGTTAAAGTTATGTGAGACTATAGCGATCGCTATAATCTTGCAAGAGTTAAAGTAAATTGTGACAAAACTTTCATATTTGTATTCAAAATACGACAGATTATTCATGTTTGTCAAGAACTATGGCTATAAGTAAACCTGATCTGATGCGCCGTCAACCCAAGCAAAAGCGGAGTCAGCAAAGGGTTGAAAAAATTCTCCAAGCAGCGGCCGAAGTTTTTGCAGAGGTGGGTTATGAAGCTGCAACTACCCATCAAATTGCAGCGAAAGCCGAAACAGCCATTGGTTCGCTGTATCAGTTTTTTCCTGATAAACTCGCCATATTTCATGCACTCGAAGCTATACACATGGAACGGGTGACAGAAATTCATATCAAGCTTATGCAGTCAGATGATAAGCATGAATCATTATTAAAGTTTATTGAGTGTACGGTAGATACTTACGCCCAATATTTTGCAGATCCCATCCCTCGCGTTGTCTATATTCAGTATTTTGTCGCACCGGAATTATTTAAATTATTTGACGAAAACTTTGATAAGCAACTAATTCAACAATTCGCCGCCTTTTTTTCGCCAGTGGAACCCAGACTTAACTGTAGAAAAAAGTGAACTTTTATCTGAAACGGTGCATCGAACTTATAACGCTTTGCTGTTGAATGCACTAAAACAGGATGAGAGTAAACGTCAAACCCTTTACGCCGAACTCAAAACATTGTTAATTGCATATTTAACACCATACACTTTGCCGCAGCAAGTAATGAAAGTAATGATGTGTCCTTATTGCCAGTCATCACGGTTATCAAAAAATGGGCATCGTCACGGAAAGCAACGCTATCTCTGTAAAGATTGTGGTAAGCAGTTTTTGGAAAGGTTGAATTTGTAGTTATTTGGTACTTGTGCAGCGAAGTTGTTTGTGGAGATTGGGTGTAGGGGTGTGAGGGAAAGGGGACAAAGGGGACAAGGGAGATAGGGGGGCAAGGGGTTGTTTAATTTGATGAGTAAGCTGGTAGGGTAATTGTAAATATACTGCCTTCACCTAAACGCGATCGCACTGTTACATGACCATTCATACCTTCGACTAGGGTTTTGACAATTGATAGTCCTAAACCACAGCCACCGGTGGAACTGCTGCGGGCTTCATCGATGCGGTAAAATCGCTCAAAAATCCGTGACTGATGTTGTAAAGGAATACCATAGCCTTGGTCGCAAACTTCGACAATGGCTTGGTCGGCTTGTTGATAAAATTTGACAGTTACAGGGGTTTCTGGCGCAGAATACTTAAAGGCGTTATCAACTAAATTAATTAAAACTTGTTTGAGGCGGTTGTAGTCTGCTTTCGCTGCAATTGCTGGGTTAGTAGATTCAATTGTAATCTGGCGATCGCTATAAGTTTTCGCCATCACCACAACTTCGGTAATTAAGTCATTTAATGAGCAATTTTCGAGGCGAAATAGCAAATTACCACTATCCGCCCTGGCTAAATCAAGTAAATCTTGTAATAATCGAATGGTGCGTTCGGCTTCGGCGGCGGCGGTGGCTAAAGCTTCTCGTTGCACTTCAGTTAAATTATGCTGTCGTCGCAAAACACTTTGCAAATAACCATGTACGATGGTTAGGGGTGTGCGTAATTCGTGAGATACATTACTGACAAATTGTCGCTCTTGCTCCCAAGATTGGAACAGCCGCGATAACATCATGTTGTAAGTTTGAGTTAATTCTCGAACTTCGCTGGGTGCATTGTCTAAATACAGTTGTGCTTGTCCTAAGTCTGCGAGGGAAATGACTTCTGTCATTTGACTTAACTGACGGAGGGGTTGCAGAGAACGTTTAATATAAAATGCGATCGCTACAGAAATAATTGTAATAGTGACAATACTGCCAATTCCCAAACTCTGCACAATCACTAAAAACATACTTTGTTCTTGGGTGACATCCTGCACAACAAATAATGCTCCCACAGTCTGACCTTGTAATCTTAAAGAATTACCACACATCACAAAGTAGCTTTTCCCCATTTCTTGGGTTATGGGTTTCATGGATGTATAAGTTAAATCCATTAATTCAGCTACTTTTTTTGACGGTAACTTATTTAAGTTATCTGATTGAGCTATTATCTGATTTTTAGGATTTTTTACCCATAAATATGTATTTGTAGTACTTAAATTATTAATTGCCCTTTGCAGCCCATTTTCTTCAGGTAAAATTTCTGTATAAAGCTCTACATAATAAGGCAAATGTTGGGTAATTTGTTGAATATTATTTTTATAACTATTAATTAAAAATTGCTGCATTTTCCAGCTTGTCCAGATAGCTAGGCTACCTAATCCTAAAGCCGAAACCGCAGCAATACCAATTGTCAGTCGAACACGTAATGAAAAAGGATCAATGACCCGAAATATTTTCTGAATTTGGTTCACTTCGGTGCTTGAGGGTTGGGTGTTGGACAAGTTTTATTTACATAATCGCACTGATAAATATAAGGTTCCTGCCAATTCAAGGGAATTTCTAATAAGTCTCTTGTACCTGTTAATCCTTGTCCAATAAACAGTAAAAGAGCAACACAGTTTAAAATTGTATGAATTACCCGCCAGCGATGAGACTTATAAATATCTTGCACAATTGCTAAGGAAAAAACCATCAGTAGAGATGCGGTAATGCCAATATAGTAGTGTGACCAATACCATTCATTAGTCCGTCGATAGACTCCATCTTGACAGCCTAGAACTACTAAACCAATACCAGTTAAGGTCGCAAAAATAGCTCGCCATGATTTATTTTTAGCTTGATAAAGTAGTACTAAAGAAGCAATAGTCGCCACAAACATTAATATGATAAAAATTACTTGGAAATTAGCAGTATTCCACAATTGCTTTTTGATAATATTTTTACCAATGGGATAGGCTAAACCGACTAATGTTAAGCCAACAACAGCACTGGTTAACCAATCACCTAATTGTTTATGCTCTTTACCAACCACTGGCGGAATTTTACTCTTACCTTCGGTTGAATTTTGTAAACGCCGTTGACGAGTTTGCCAAGCAAAATTAGCAACATTCCCAATTAACGGAAAGACAAAAATAACTGCGATCGCTGGATGTACAAGTCCAAGAAAATCTGCTGTTTCCATAAATCTTTTGTATTATAATTATTGTGAATTTGCAATGTGTTTAGTATTGAAAATTATCAATTTTTTTCAAAGATACTAAATATTCCTCAACATTCCAATTTTAAATCTTAAAAACTCAACCCATACAGTTAGTTATGGGTTGAGACAGTGTTTAACCACCAAGACTGGCATAACCAAAAGTAGCATTAAATTTCCGACACCAAACCGCTACTGATCTATATCCAGACAAGTTAAGATTTCCCGGTAAAGCATAGCTTTGACTACCACTAAATCTTCTCAGGCGACCAACTAAAACGTAATCTTTGGCTCTTAAGCCATAGATTTTGGGCGCAGCAGAACGATGTAAAATCACGAACACATCAGGGCCACTACTGGTTTTAAAATTCTGACTAAATTGTAAATATCTGGTTCTGTTTCTGCTAACAATGCTAACTGTTCCGCGAGTTGCGTGTTCGCCGTTGCGAAAGTTAGCAGACTGACCTACAGCCGCAGCTAATTGATTAATTGAAGTTTGAGCAACAGGTGTAGAAGTTGATGTCTGATATGCAGTTACTTCTTGAATAGAAGCAAGACTAACAGTTGCAATCATTCCTAGGATAGCTAAACTATTGAACTTCATAGTGTTTACATCCTCAATTACTGCTATATGAGAAAAATTTATAGCTGTCTTTGATGATGAATATTAAATTACGCTGAGAATTAGCTAAAAATTTAGTTCAGCCATTTTTAGCAGAATTTAATTCTAGTTAATTTCTCACTTAATTCTTAGCAAAAGAAATAATAACCTGATACTCTTCTAGTATGATAAGCAAAGTCTATACACTGCAAAATTTAGTGATAATAGTTAAATGTTTTGTTGTTGACTTAAGCAAACCTCTAACTCGGCAACTGTGGCAAAATCTAACAATGCTTCCCCTAGTAATTTTAACAGTTATAAAGCAATTCTAAATTTAAGTATTAATTGCACCGCGTACTAAAATGACTGTACTCTCTACACTAGAGGCGATCGCTTCCGGAATATTACCTTGAATTGCCTGTTGTAGTAAGCCTTCGCGGGTAGCACCCAAAACTACAACATCAAATCCTTCTTGTTCGACTAAGTGAATTACACCTTCAGCCACGGAATCAGCCTGTACTGGTGTAGCGACAAATGCAGTGCTAGATAAGTGACGATGACGCATCAGTTGATGAATGGCTTTGTCTAAAATTTGGATATCTGGTTTTAATTCCGATCGCTTGAATACTTGTGTTAAGTGAATTTCTGGGTCATTTCCTAATGTTACCAATGCCGGGATTAATTTCAGCGCAAATTTAGAATTAGGGCCACCAGCCATTGGAATTAACCAACGATTGAATTGGAGAGTAGGAGAAATTGTTGACAATTGACTATTGATAGTTGACTGTTGATAATTACCCAGTTTTACTAGTACTACATCACAGGTTGCTTGACGAATTATGGTGTCAACAATGTCGCCAAAAATTCGCCCTGGGGTGGATGTGCTACCTTTCCAACCCATTAAAATCAAGTCTATGTGACGTTCGTGGATAGTTTCTAAAATGGCTTGAGAAGCATCATGGGCAACACGAATTTGTGTATGTAAGGGAATGTGCCATTTTTTCGCTAAAACTTCAGCTTGTCGCAGTAAACGCCGACTTTTGGCAGTTCTGACTGGTGTTTCGGCTGGAGAACTGTGGCGTGATACTAACATTATTTGGACGCACTCTATTTCATAATGGCGCTCACGAGCAATAGCGGTGGCCATTTTTAACAGAATAGGTAGAGTATCAGGATTAGCAATTGGGACTAATAATCTGCCTCTACCAATACTGGGCGATCGCGTCTGGTAAACTACATAAGATGGATCTGCTTGTGGTGCTGGGGTAATGTTTTTACCATTGAGATGGTCAGCTTCAGCACGAATAATATCGGCGCGGGTAATAATTCCAAGTAATTTTCGTTTATCTACTACAGGTAAACGACTGATTTGATAGCGGTCAAGTAAATACAATACATTACTCAAGTTATGTATTGGCGTGACCGTTATCGGTGCAGTAGTCATGATTTCTTTTAATAAGGTATTGTTTGGCAAATTGCGATTAGCTAATTTTGTTAAATCTGATTGGGTAACAATCCCGACTAATTTGCTATTTTTGACTACGGGAAAACCCCGGTGATGAGAACTGGAGAATGCTTGTTTTGTTTCTTCTAAAGTCATGTCTGCATCCAAAGTTTCCACTTGCTTTTGCATAACATCTTTAGCTGTTAATGTGGTTAAAATAGCTTCTGTGGGGGCGACTTTGCTGAGATTAATACCTTTTAATTGCAACAGTCGATCATAGAGTGAACCTGGCATGACTTTATCTGCAACTAAGTATGCGACTACAGCCACAATCATTAAAGGTAAAACCAAGTTAAAGTCTGTAGTCATTTCAAAGACAATCACAATTGCGGTGATGGGAACCTTAGAAACGGCGCTAAAAAATCCCCCCATTCCCGCCAAAGCATAAGTAGGTAGCGAACCTACTCCCAGTAAATGACCTTCCCAAACACCAACAACATGCCCTAAGCAAGAACCTAAAATTAAACTGGGTGCAAATAATCCTCCCGGCGCACCAGAACCAAAGGCAATTAAGGTGAGGATAAACTGAGCAATAAATGCGATCGCCGCAACAGAACCACTAGAACCGCTAGTAATTATATATTCCCGTAAGCCAGTGTTATTGCGAAAATATTCGGGCAACATAGCGACGATAATTCCCGAAATAAATCCCGCCAAGGCAACTTTGAGCGGCAAACTAACATGTAATCTCTGATAAGATTTGATACTAAAAATTAAACCGTAATTAAATAACGCCCCTAATAAGCCAGCGACAATACCTAAGATTAAAAAAAATGGAATTTCTGGTAGAGAAAACTGACTTGAAGATTGGAGCATTTGCAGATTTAAGTGTAAACTGCGACCACCCAATAATCGTGAGACAACACCGCCAATAAATGAAGCGATAATGGCGGTTCCTAAAGTTATGCCAGATAAATCTTGCAGTAATTCTTCAATAATAAATATGACACCTGCTAAGGGAGCATTAAAAGCTGCTGCTAAACCTGCACCTGCACCCGCAGCTATCATCTGTCGCCGATGATCTGGGGAAGTGGGAACAAAGCGACTCATTCCTGCGGCTAAACTTGCACCAACTTGCACTGTGGGGCCTTGTCTGCCTAAAGTTACCCCCGAACCAATGACAATCATGGCACTGAGTAACTTTACAGCCGCTACCCGCCAAGATAATTTTATGGGTACATTAGCTAAGTTAGCCTTGACTTGGGGAATGCCACTACCAGAAGCTTCTGGCGCTAACCGTTGCACTAACCAGCCAGCCAGGTAGCCAAACACTAAACCTACTGCTGGTAATGCTATCCATGCAGGGAGAATATGGGAAGTATGTACGCGCCATGCTCCCAACCATCCAGAACTGAATTTTAAGAATACCGCAGATAAAGCCGCTACAATCCCAATGATAGAAGCTTCCGCGATCGCTAAACCTTTTCTTGGCTGCCACCAACGACGCAAACGCTGACTCAGAGCAGGAAGCAACATCATATAAATTTAATAATTTATTTATGATTTCTATTCATAGTTATAACTTGAAAAGAGGATCTAATAAATTTAACCGCAGATGAACGCAGATAGAATTTCTTTTAACTGACTAAATTATCCAGCAATTCTTGTAATTCATCTCTCCAATTGCGAACAAACTCATCACCGGGAGCTATGGCGAAAGAGCGATTAAAGGCGGCTAATGCTGCTTGTAAATGGTTGACTGCTTCTGGTTGTTGGGATAACTGTAAAAGTAATTTACCCCAACTTTGTAACGTTGTACCCTTGTTGTTGAGAGCATAGGTGAAGTCAGGAGCAAGGTTTAGGGCTTGGTTGTAGAACTTGAGCGCATTTTGATAAGACTGTATAGCTTGGTTATGGTGTTCAAGTTGTGTTTGCAAATCCCCTAATCTTTGTAACGCTTCTCCTTTGTTGTTGAGAATTTGGATGTAGTTAGGAGCAAGATTGAGGGCTTGGTTGTAGGCAACGATCGCATCGGTGTAAGATTGGATGGCTTGGGGATGCTGGGCTAGTTGGGTTTGCAAATCTCCTAACTTTTTTAACGCATTTCCTTTGTTGTTGAAAGCATAGATGTAGTCAGGAGCGAGGCGGAGGGCTTGGTCGTAGGCAGCGATCGCATTGGTGTAAGATTGGATGGCTTGGGGATGCTGGGCTAGTTGGATTTGTAAATTTCCTAATCTTTGTAACGCTATCCCTTTGTTATTGAGAGCGTAGTTGTTGTCAGGAGCGAGGCGGAGGGCTTGGTCGTAGGCAGCGATCGCATCGGTGTAAGATTGGATGGCTTGAGGATGCTGGGCTAGTTGGGTTTGCAATTCCCCTAAATTTGCTAACGCATTTCCTTTGTTGTTGAGAGCATTAATGTAGTCAGGAGCGAGGCGGAGGGCTTGGTCGTAGGCAGCGATCGCATCGGTGTAAGATTGGATGGCTTGAGGATGCTGGGCTAGTTGGGTTTGCAAATTTCCTAACTTTGCTAACGCATTTCCTTTGTTGTTGAGAGCATCAATGTAGTCAGGAGCAAGAGTGAGGGCTTGGTTGTAGGCTGTGATTGCATCGGTATAAGATTGGATGGCTTGAGGATGCTGGGCTAGTTGGGTTTGCAATTCCCCTAAATTTTGTAACGCTACCCCTCTGTTGTTGAGGGTGGCGGTATCATCGGGGGTGATGCTTAATTCTTGGTTGTATGCAGCCACAGCTTCTAAATATTCTGTTTGTGCTGCTGAATATTTCGCTAATTGAGCATAGTAATTACCTTCAAACTGGGATATTCTACCCAGTTGAAAATCGCTGTTAATTATTAACTCACTCCTGACTTCCAACAGTGAGCGACATTGTTGATGACGACTCAGGCGCAATGCTTCCTCAAACACTTCTACCCACTCATTTATACCCCGTCGCCAATCTAAACGGTTAGCATGATATATTGCTTCTGCGACTTGTCCTTGTTGGCGGTAGTGTTGTTCTAAAACAACATGAGCCTGTTGAGTAATTTCGTTATTGGTTTCATAGTTTAACCGCCGCAGTAAGTCGTGGATGCGATACCAGTCTTCTCCTAGCTGTTCCACATCCCAAACAAAGGAAAATTCTGTGAGGATGTCGAAGGCTGGTTTGCTAGATGTGAAATGTAATTCTGTACCCAGCAGGCGGTAAATTTCAAAGTTAAATGAGCGACAAGCACTTAAAGCGTGAACCGCATAACTAATTTCTCTATCTGCATATTTCAGCAGTCGGTTAATCAAAATTTTGGCTTTATCTACCGTCTCGGCTGTCTTGGGAAAATCTGCTGCGGTGAGGGTAACTCGTTGTGCTTGGGCTTGTAAAATCACATCCGCAGACAAACCCAATAGTAACGGGTGTACTTGATTTTCTCTCACACTAGAGTAGGCGATCGCACTTTGTCGTAATTCTTCATTCCTAATGTCAGCACGCTGTAAATACACATCTGCATCAGTCGGGGAAAGATGACTGACTAACTGAGTATCTATATATTGTTGCGGAATCGGAAAATTATCAGCTTCCTCCCAACGCGGTGCTTCTCTCCCAGCGATGACGGCGACTATCCCCCTTGATAATTCCAACTCGGCTAAAAAATACCGCAGCCATTCATCTCGCTGAAAATATAGTATGCCTGTTTGTTGCCGTTGACTTCCCCAAAAAGCTTCATGAGTATCGAAAAACAAGACAATTCTTGGCGGTGCTTTCTTTTGCAACATCGCCACATTCAAATCTTGCGCCAGATAGCGGGGGAGTTCGTTGATTAATTCCGTTTCCGCATCCATCCGCCGAATTTCCTGCACATCGGTTTCATTCAGCTTTCGTTGTTGTAAATATAGCTGAAAGTTCTCTCCCAAGTGCTTGTCAAAAATGCCAAAGACAGCTTTCCCAATAGTTCCCCAAGATGTGCCGCTAATAGCATTGCCGATTTCAATTAATAAATCAACTTCCTCGCTGGGAAACCATTCTTGTAACTTCTCCGGCGTGAGGCGATTTTTTTGCTTGAGATACCACACACAGGCAAAATCATACAAGGGAAAGCGTAGCCGATAGTTTAATTCTGTCGCCGCCCGTGCCAGCGATCGCCTGAGCATCAACAAGCCATAAAATGGGTCTTGGGGTTGATCATCGCCATTCGGTGCTAGTCCAAAGTCTTGTAAAATTGCTGGTACTTGCTCAAACTCCCAACTATGGGCAAACTCAATATCTTCCGCCACTTCCGCCGCCGTTTTTGTCTTGAGTTTCTGCCAAATATCCGCACCGAACCGCTTACAACACTTGGTGCGTAAAAATTTCAGCAGTAAAGATTTGCCGTTACCACCATCACCATAAAAAGATAATATAGTTTCTGCTGCTGGCTCCTCATTTATATAAGCCGCAAACACGCGAGTCAATTCATGACGGTCTGTAAATAACTGTAACGCCCGATTGCCATCTGTGAGCGATCGCTTTCTGAAATTAATACTCATGCCAGCAGATATCAGAAAATACTTAATTTAGCTTAAATCCCGCTTCAAAATCAATTGCAAGTCTCATAGCGTTAGTTATCTAAAGATAACTTCAAGCGAAATCTATTTCAGTTCACTCCCTGGGACTTTCGCTATTAGTTGATATTCATGAATGAGTCTTAAATACTCACGCGAGAGTCTTTGATCTTCGTGAATGAGTCTTAAATACTCGCGCGAGAGTCTTTGATCTTCGTGAATGAGTCTTTGATCTTCGTGAATGAGTCTTTGATACTCGCGCGAGAATCTTTGATCTTCGTGAATGAGTCTTTGATACTCGCGCGAGAATCTTTGATCTTTGTGAATGAGTCTTTGATACTCGCGCGAGAGTTTTAAATATAGGACTTATACCAAATCGATATGAAGAAGCATATAATTGCCTGCGAAGTGCAGACTTGGTTTGTGTAGCCCCAGACTTCAGTCTGAGGGTTTTATTTTAATTGGTAATAGGTTGTGATAAAAATTGGAGTTAAACCGTGAGTGACCAAAATTCTTTGAGTTTAGGAGTATTGGGACGCTGGATGCTGTTAACAGTAATCGGTTTTATTGTTGGTGGCGTTGTTGGCACTGGTGTAGGATTTGTAGCTATTCCTGTAGTGGGTATGTTGTTAGCTTTCTTACCTTTACCGGGAGCGCAAGGTCAAGGGGCTATTGGTTATCTACTATATGGTAGTGCGATCGCTGCGGCAGTGGTGGCTGGTGTAATAATTGGTATATCTCAATGGTTTATTTTGCAGAGATGGTTTACCCGTAGGCTGTGGTGGATACTTGCCAGTGCTTTTGGCTGGGCTGGAATTGCTTTCACCATGTCTGTTTTGACCTATACCCATGTTGCCGGGCCAGTTGGTCAACCTGATGGGACATTTTTGCAAACAACACTTTGGGATAATAGAGGAGCGATCGCTAGTTCTATTACTGGCGTACTCATAGCGGCTTTAGTAATAGGAATTCTCCAATCTTTAGCACTCAGATTTACACTTCTACAAGCAGCATTGTGGACAGTTATGAATATTGTGGTGTTTTTAATCGCTGCGGTAATTATAATTTTGTGGGTACGGGGTGCAGGGGGAATTTTTGGTGTTCCAGTTTTTTTTTGCAGCCTATTCACCAGTTTATGCAGCCATTAGTGGCGTGACACTTATGCGAATCCGGGATTGAATCACAGTAAAATAATCATTATGACTATCGCTTTCTAAAATTGATACTCATGCCAGCCGATATCAGAAAATACTTAATTTAGCTCAAATCCCGCCTCAAAATCACTTGCAAGTCCCATTTATCCAAAATTGATAAAAAGAAGCATATAATTGCCTGCGGAGTGCAGGCTTGGTTGGTATAGCCCCAGACTTTAGTCTGAGGGTTTTATTTTAATTGGTAATGGGTTGTCATCAAAATTGGAGTTAAACCGTGAGTGATAAAAATTCTTTGAGTTTAGTATTGGGACGCTGGATGCTGTTAACAGTAATCGGCTTTATTATTGGTGGATTTGTTGGCACTGGTGTAGGATTGATAGCCATTAGTATAGGGAGTATGTTGTTACCTTCCTTAGCTTTACCGGGACTGTACGGTCAAAACTTGTTATATGTAGTGCATGGTAGTATGGTCGCTGCGGCGGTGGTGGCTGGTGTAGTGATTGGGATATTTCAATGGTTTGTTTTGCAGAGATGGTTTACCAATTGTTTTTGGTGGATACTTGCCAGTGCTTTTAGCTGGGTTGGAATTGCCTTCACTATTGCTTTTGTGATGTCTACTACCTGGGGAGTTGGTCAAACTCTTTCTCTTTGGGATAATAGAGGAGCGATCGCTAGTTCTATTACTGGCTTAATCATAGCGGCGTTGGTAATGGGAATTCTCCAATCTTTAGCACTCAGATTGAAACTTCCACAAGCAGCATTGTGGATAGTTATGAATATTGTGGTGTTTTTAATCGCTGCGATAATTATAATTTTTGGGGTACGGAATTTAGCTGGTATTTATAGTCTTCCAGTTTTTCTTGTAGCCTATTCACCCATTTATGCAGCCATTAGTGGCGTGACAATTATTCGAGTCCGGGCTTGAAATACAGTAAAATTATGTCTAAAAAACTTATTTATTATTAGTTGCACAGAAACTTAACTGATTATAATCAAAAGATAGCCTCGGAATTTAAAATGCCCTTCTCATTACTGAAAATCAACAACAACAATGGCAAAAATTGTAATTGATAATTTGGTTACTAGAAAATTTAACTCATTTTTAGATCACCTCAAATCTATACAAGCCAAAACTATACAAGGAGGTGGCTATCCTTATAGTTTTTATATCAATAATTTTACTGACAGTGCATCAATCAATTCTACAGGAGGAGATATTACTTATGAAGCTGTTAACCATTCGTTTAGCTATCATGATAACAATATTCATGGCATAGATTATTCATCATCTATTTATAATATATTTTTTCATTAATCAAACTAAATATTTAAGTAAATTATTTTTTAGATTGTTTAATAGGAATTTGAATAATAAACTTTGCTCCTGCTTTTGGCGCTGAATGACATTCTAATTTACCTCTATGCAATTCAACAATAATTTTATAACTAATAGATAAACCTAAACCTGTACCTTTGCCAATATCTTTAGTCGTAAAGAACGGATCGAATAATTTTGTCTGCACTGTTTCTGCAATTCCTAAACCATTATCAGCAATACTAATTTCTATCCAATCATGATGGATAACTTTAGTTGCAATCTCAATTTTCGGATTAAAATCCTCTTGAGTATATTTTTTTTTTAATTACTGCTTCTTCTAAAGCATCAGTCGCATTAACTAAGATGTTCATGAATACTTGATTAAGTTGCCCTGCATAACATTCAACTAATGGTAGTTTTCCATAATTACGGATAATTTTAATGTCACTTAACTTATTAGATGATGCCTTGAAGCGATTATTTAAAATTACTAAGGTACTATCAATTCCATCATGAATGTTAACAGTCTTAAACTCAGCTTCATCCAGGCGAGAAAAGGTTCGTAGTGATTTGACAATCTCGCAAATGCGCTCTGCACCACACATCATTGATTGAAATACCTTATGTGCATCTTCTTGGATAAACTCAAATTCAATTTCTTGGATTTTTCTCTGGATATCAATTGCTGGTTTGGGATAATGCTTTTGGTAAACTTCTACTAAATCTAGGACATCTTGAAAGTATTTATTGGCATAATTTAAATTACCATAAATAAAATTAACGGGATTATTAATTTCATGAGCAATTCCCGCTACTAAAACTCCCAGAGCCGACATTTTCTCAGATTCTACTAGTTTGATTTGTAAAGATTTGAGATTGCCCAAAATATTTTCTAATTCTTGACCGCGATTTTCTAAAGCAATTTGTGATGCTTCTAATTCTCGAATCACATTTTTAAGAATCACTTCTCTCACTTCACTAGCATTCTCTAATTGTTGGCGGTCTGCTTCAGAACGCTCTAATTTTTTTTTGTAAAACTCGCACAGTTTTTTCTAATTCCTTGAGTCTGCCATCGTAGTCTATATCTTGCATAACTCTTTACTTTGTGCCGATTAGCAAAGTCACAAATGTTTCTTGATGATAATATGTATAACCTTGTGGTTGGATGGGAGAAAATTCACCGTAAGTATAGAACCCACAAATCGGAATTTCTTTACCAAGTTCTGTTTTGATAATTTGATACTCTTCTTTGGCTCTTGTGCCTAATAACCAACGCCGACAGCAACAAGAAAATAGTAAGATAGCATCTGGTTCTTTGCCGGGATAGTTTTTTAATGCTCTCTGAAGTGAGGTTTTGACAGCATAAAGAACATCATCACGGTTAAAGTCGGTCATCTGAACTGTAGCTTGTTCTGGTACACTACCCAAAAAATTAATACTACCAGTTGGTGTGCAAGTATTCGGGACTCGCATATAGTAGCGATCGCTATTTCCTTCGTATACTGCTAAAGGATTTTCTGCTGTTGGTTGGCGATCGCCCAAATATCGCTGATAAAATTTTAGTGCTGAGACTCCATCAATTTCCTCAACCACCGTTCCGTGAGATTTTGTCACAATACTCTTGCGTCCAATGGGTGTCCAACCGCAGCCAGTCCCATAAGAAAACAAAATATCCCCAGAAAAAATCAAAATCGGGAGTGCATCTGTAAAAACTTCATTTCCAAAAAATTGATAAGCTGTTTTAAACCTAAATTGATCTCCTGCTGTACCACCTAAAATTGGCACTTCAGAACCTAAAGCTGATTTCAAACCTGCCAAAATTAATTCGCCATTGGTAGTAGAACCATCTGCTAAATAACTAGCAGGTAAAGTGACACATAATTTCGCTGGAGTGCTGCACTTCTGCATAGCCTGTTGTACTGCTTGCTGCGCCGCCGCCAAGGAATTTTCTTTGACTCCGTACCCTATCCCTGCATGAATATCTATAGTGTCAGAACAGAACAGCATCAGCGTCAAAGAATCTTGCTGAAACCCCAATATTGAAGATATTTCACCATCTGTAGTACAACCAATCAAGTCAATCTCTGGAAATACTTGCTGAATTTCTTTGAGAATCAGTGCGTGATCAAAATCTATCGCCGCAAATATCATACCAGCCTTGATTGGTATTCCCGGTAAATCACGTAATTGACTCACACATCTATCTATTACATCTTTCGTTGCTTCTTGAGTATCGGGGTCATCGCTATGACCAAGAATCACTTTTAACATTACATCCTCTCAATTAATTAAAAATGTGTTTATTTCGTAAAGCAAAGCTAGAAATTCAACTCAAATCAAAATATTATTACCTGCTTAACAGTTAGATAAATTAATTTACATTAAAATTCGTGTAAACCTGATAAATCAACTATTTTCAGAGTTCCCATAAATTGCTAGAGAATAACGCTACTAATATAAATTTTTCAGTAAACTATCATTCAATAACTCATATCCAGTTCAAATTAACTTGGAGATTGTCATAAAAAAATAAGTAACATATCGTAATCATTCGCAGTATTTCAGCTACGAATTGGCTAGGAAGATCATGTTTTTTAAAATTTGATGAAAAATACTAATTTGTACTTAAATTATGGATATGAACGAGCGATCGCTATAAAAATATTTGTGATAAATAATACTAGAGCTAACTTTTCCGAAATGAGATAATGTAGTAATGTAGATTATTTCTGTAGTATATAAGCGAGGAAAAAAGATGACTGTATTTCTAGCCGTCTGGGTTCTCTTCAAACAAACCAACACAAGGCGCACAGATTTGCGTTCAGTCCTCCATTTACAGGAATGATACTCGAATTAACAGACACTAAAGACATCTATAGCTGAGTCATATAGGTTAGTAGTTCACCAACCTAACATTGCCGTGTAGACCGAGCAGGGGTGCAGGGGGCAGGGCGCAAGGGAGAGAATCTTTCCCCTCCGCTCCCTGCTCCCTACCCCGAAGCCAGCCACCACGCAAAGTTTTCTTGGCAGACTATTAGGGCATTTTGACAATATGAAAGTTAGGAATAGTAATACTTTTACCTCCTGCCTTCTGCCTCCTGCTATAAAAGTGTCCGCCTCTGTGCGTCTTGTGCATAGCAAGCAGCACACATCGAGGAAATATCAATGAATTTGGATTTATTAGGCTGGAGTGACTTTTTTACTCACAGTTTCGTACCCTATCGCCAACAAGGATTTAGCGTTGGTAGGGTTGCTATTGAATACAGAAATACTTACATCGTCTATAGCGAACAAGGCGAACTAGCAGCAAAAGTTACAGGGAAACTGCGACATCAAGCTACTCAACCACAAGACTTTCCCGCAGTTGGAGACTGGGTTATCATTCAGACGCGAGAGTCAGAAGGACGCGCTACCATTCACGGAATTTTGCCCAGAAAAAGTAAGTTTTCACGGAAAACAGTTGGTAGTAAAACCGAAGAACAAATTGTTGCAGCTAATGTTGACACCGTGTTCTTGGTTTGTGGACTTGATGGCGACTTTAACCCTAGAAGAATAGAACGCTATCTAATTTTGGCTTGGGAAAGTGGGACAAATCCAGTCATCGTTTTAAATAAAGCCGACCTGTGCAACTCTTTAGATGAGTGTATATCTGAAGTGGAAGCTGTTGCCATTGGTGTACCAATTCTAGTATTAAGTGCTACCAACAATCAAGGACTAGATGCTTTGAAAGCATACCTCCAACCAGGACAAACAGTTGCTTTGTTAGGGTCTTCTGGTGTGGGTAAATCTACAATCACTAACCAACTCCAAGGTACATCAGTGCAAGCTGTACAACCAGTACGCCAAGGTGATGACCGAGGTAGACACACCACTACAAATCGAGAATTGATATTACTGCCAACAGGCGGCTTAATTATTGATACCCCAGGAATGCGAGAAATTCAAATTTGGGCAGGTGATGAAAGTTTACAAGGAACTTTTGCAGACATCGAAACCTTAGCCGCAGAATGTCGCTTTCGCAATTGCCAGCACCACAACGAACCAGGTTGTGCAGTGCAACAAGCATTACTTGAGGGTGAACTCGATTATTCCAGATTTCTGGGCTACCAAAAATTGCAAAAAGAACTCAACTATCTTGTCCGCAAACAAGACCAAAGGGCGCAATTAGCCGAGAAAGAACGCTGGAAGAAGATTCATAAAGCTATGCGAAATCATCACCAGCATTAACATCTGATAAGTTTAATAACCCCGACCCAAGGGGAGGGGAGAAACAATTAAAGCCTCTCACGGGTGTCGGTGTTCAAAACCCTTACACCCTTTCCCTCTACACCCTCACACCCTTAATTGTTAAATTCCGTGGCTTTTACCAATTACCCAATGTCTGCGGAAAAATCGGGCTAAGGCTGATTCTTCTAGGGATAAATAGATAGGTCTACCGTGGGGACAGGTACGGGGGTTACGGGTGCGTTGCCATTGGTCTAACAGTGTTTGCATTTCTGGTAGGTTCAGTGGTGTACCGTTACGAATGGCGGTGCGACAAGCGACCGCAACTTGCGCCGTTTGTAAGTCTCCGCCCCAACTAAGTTCTAAAATGGCTTCTGCACAGTCTTCTCGTTGTTGCAAAAGTGCGGGTATATTCCGAACAGCCCAAAGTTGTTCGCCAAAGGTTTCTATATCTAAACCAATGCGTTGCAGTTGTGAAACTTGTGCGGGTGACAGTTGATAAAGAATAATCGAAGGTTCCACAGGAACGAGTTGCCAATTATCACAGATTTGTTCGTACAAAACTCGCTCGTGGGCAATATGTTGTTCTACTAACCACATACCACCAGGATGTTCAGCCACAATGTAAGTGTTGCTTACTTGGGCTACTGCTTTGAGAGTGTGCTGAGTGCCTTCTATTTTAGGATGATTGGGATTAAATTTATAACCGCCTTTTTCTTCTGCGGCTTTGAGTAATTTGCTGACTCTGGTTGTTTGGACAGCTTCTTTAAAGTTCGCATCTTCAATGCGGAGTGCTTGGTCAATTGCTTGGGTGATTTGCTCTTGCCAATAGTTTAATTCATTCAGATAGATTTCCGTTTTGGCTGGGTTGCGATTCCAGTTAATTTGGTCGGGAGAAATTTCTAGATGTAATAAACAAATAGGATAGCGATCGCGTGGTAAAGTCCGATGAAACGCTGACAAAATAGTTTGCTCAAGTTCTGGCGATTTTACCATTCTGCCATTCACAGCGATTCGCACCCAGTCTGGTCGATGGCGATGACACCTGTCTGGGAGTCCTACTACTAGGGAGAGTTGGGAGTTGGGAGTGGGGAGTTGGGGGTTGGGAGGGTGGGGAATTTCGAGTTTCAGTTCTTGTAAATCACCTTGGCGGACTTGGGGTAAAATTTGCGGCAGTAGTTGTCCAGTGGTGGCGGCGGGAGAAATGGTGAACCAGATGCGGTCATTTTGCCACAGTTGCCATGTTACTTGCGGATGACACAAAGCAATTTGATAAATTGTGGCTTGCACAGCTTTCATTTGCTGTGCTGCACTGGGTAAACCTTGGCGGCGAGATGGGCAATTACCAAACAGATTAGAAACTGTAACTACTGTACCAGGTGCGATCGCTGTTGCTTCTACTGTTTGTGCTTTACCATCATCACCATAAACCACCCGCCACCCCAAATTACCATCAGCAGGACGACTCAAAATTTCTAACTCTGCCAAAGTCGTCAAGCTGTGCAACGCTTCACCCCGAAATCCCAAGCTGTTAATTTTCCATAAATCATCACTAGAGCGAATTTTACTCGTACTATGGGCTGTGGCAGCTTGTTGCAAGTCTTCCAGGTTCATCCCACAGCCATTGTCAGCTACACGAATGCGCCATTGTTGTGGCCATAAATAAACCACAATCCTCGTTGCACCTGCATCTAGAGAATTTTCCACCAATTCCCTCACAGCAGATGCCAAGGAGTCTATCACCTCACCAGCTGTAATGAGATATACGACTTCGGTTGGTAAAGCTTGAATAGTAGATGCCATAAATTACAGTTTAGGCTAGTAGGCAACTCTTGTGCAGGAAAAATTACAACCTGTATAAGTCTGCTAGAACTTACGCAAAAAAACGAAGAACTAAGGTTTTAGAGTAGGGTTTAGGGGTATGAGGGTGTAAGGGTGTATGTATTCAAAACCCTTTCACCCCATACCCTTTCACCCCTACACCCCATCTCCACAATTCTGGTGCATAAGTCCTGATCATGAACACCGGATGCTAAACACCTACACTAAAAGAAGGGATTTTAAAATCTGAGGAAGGTGACTAGAGTGAACAGCAAGAATCAATTTGTTTTAGCATTAGTCTTGAAAAGTGCGATCGCATTTTCACCCTTGCTGCTGTCTACTGGTGTGGCTAGTGGACAAACTACACCACCCATCACCAAAGAACAAACTATCGCGCAAGTTCTCTCTAATCAAGAACGCGCAGAATTAAACCAACTGCGAAAGCAAGTACCATCTAATGGCATTTCGACAACTATCTTACTCAATCTTTGGCTAGTAATCTTAAGTTTATTTCCTGTAGCTGTAATTGCTTTATTTTGGTTATTACGGCGGGTAGCCATTCGGGAAATTGTTGATAAAGCAATGGGACAACTACAAGGCATCGAAAATTTGCAAAATCAAATAGTTATTGTTAAGCAAGAAGCAGAAAATTTAATTCAAGAAGTCAAGAAAATAAACCGAGAATTAGAAAATGAATCGGAAACTCTCAAGCAGAATATACAGCAAGAACAAGAAAATTTATCTAATTTTCAATCTGAAATCCTGCAATCAAAGCATAAGATTTTATCAGGTTTAGAAGTAGAAATAAAAGACTTGCAAAATCATCTAGAGAATTTAGAATCTGAATTTAATCAGCAATTACAACAATTTCAGCTAACTGCTCAACAAAAAACGCGATACAAGTTTAGAAAATATCGGCAACTTAGAATCTGATTTTGCTTCACATATTGCAGATATCAAAATAGGCACTGAAAAACACAAGCATTTAACTTGGGAATATTTAGAAAAATCTAAAAATGAACTACTTGATAAAATTTCTAATTTGCAAGCTGATTTTCAACAACAAAAAGATAATTTGATTGTTGATTTATTAAAATCTCAGACAGAATTTATCTCGGAATTAGCGGGAATTAGAGTGGATGTTGAACAACAAAAAGATAGAACCAAAAATAATATAGCAGAATTAGAAAATAGCTTTAATTTGCATATATCTAGCTTACACTCTGTAACTCAGCAGCAAAAAGACGACTTACTAGCGGAATTGGTAAGAATTCAACAAGAATTTATCTTAGAGTTGGCGGGAATTAGAGTCAATGCTGAACAGCAAAAAGATAGGACATTGGATAACATTAGAGAACTATTCAATAGTTTAACTGCTCAACTTTCTGGTTTACCATTGGAGTATGAGCAACAAAAGCAGGTATTACTAGAAAATTTAGAAAAAATCCAAACAGCAGCACAGTTAGATATTAGCAACCGTAAAGATTTAATTATCGAAAATCTGGAAAAATCTGGTTTAGAGTTTACGGAACAATTTTCAGAACTGCAAGTAAATGCTCAAAAACAAAAGTTATTTATTCTCGAAAAGCTGGAAAAATTAGAAACTGAATTTGTGTCTCAACTTTCAGAGTTACAATTAGATGCTCAACAACGTAAAGAGTTAATTCTCCAAGAAATTACAGAGTCAAAAACAACGCAAACTCAAGCACCACAAGTTTCAGTAGAGGCTGATATCCAACAAGGTGAGGATTTATTTGCCCAAAAGCAATATGAAGCAGCGATCGCCTTTTACAATCAAGCAATAAAAATCCAGCCGGAGAATGCCACCACTTGGTTAAAACATGGTTTGACTTTAGCAAGAATGAAGCGTTATCAAGATGCGATCGCTTCTTATGAGCAGGCTATCAAACTTCAACCAGATTATCATCAAGCGTGGTGCGATCGCGGCGTGGCTTTTGGTAATCTCCGTCAACATAAGCAAGCTTTTGCTTGTTTTAATAAAGCCACAAAAATTAAACCCGATGATGTAACTGCTTGGTTAAATCGGGGTTTATCTCTCATAGAATTAGAAGAATATGAAGAAGCATTGGCTTCATTTGATCAAGCAATTAAATTACAACCCAACTCGCCCAAAATCTGGGATAAACGCGGTTACACTCTGGTAAGATTGGGCATGGATGACGATGCGATCGCCGCATTTAATAAAGCCTTAGAACTTAAACCAGATTACGCAATTTCTTATTATAATAAAGCAGCTTGTTATGCTCTCCAAAAGCAAGCCCAATTAGCGATTGAATGTCTCCAACAGGCAATAGAAATTAATCCCAGATATAAAGAAGATGCTGCAAATGATATCGACTTTGATGAAATCGCTAAAAATGAGCGTTTTCAACAGTTAATTGCTGATTAAGTATTTGCCATTAAAGGCATTAATCATACGGCACTAATCACAACAGGCCAGCGTAGTTGCATCCACTTGATTTTTAAATTTTTTTAGCATTGGGTAACTTCTAAGTATTTTTGCTCTCAGATTGCTTTGCAAAATACCTAATAAATTTAGACTTAACAAAATAGCCTGTCAAGTTAACCAGACTACAATAAATGCAAATATTAGCTACGCACCTCGTCAGAATTTAGATGTTTTCTCTTAGCAATACAAATGAAACTCAGAGAAAAAATTGATGATAGATGTCAATGCTAAATATGTAATACTTAGTATAAAGATTGTTAGTAAAACTAACTATTGGCTGGTTACAGTCAGGTAATTTTTCCCCTTAAAACATCAGACCAAAACCAGATATCAAGATGATGAAAGAAATATCACGTCGCCAATTTATCACCACTGCCACTTTAACGACAGGCTTTGTTGTAGCAGTGCAGCCTGTGTTTGCTAAAGTAATTACCACCGATAGCAAGGGCTTAACTGCTGGTGCTGTGAAAATTCCGGTTAAAGATGGCGAAATTCCTGCTTATAGAGCCGTACCCAAAACGGGGAAAAATTTCCCAGTGGTTTTGGTAATTCAAGAAATTTTTGGTGTCCATGAGCATATTCAAGATGTTTGTCGTCGCTTTGCCAAGTTGGGATATTTAGCGATCGCACCAGAATTATTTGTGCGTCAAGGTGATGTGTCAAAATTAAGCAATATAGACGAAATCCGTCAGGTAGTGGCTAAAGTTCCTGATGCACAGGTACTATCCGACCTAGATGCAACAGTCAACTGGGCAGTAAAATCAGCTAAGGGAAATGCTAAAAGAATCGGAATTACAGGCTTTTGCTGGGGTGGTAGGATCACATGGCTCTATGCTGCACATAATCCCCAAATCAAAGCAGGTGTAGCGTGGTATGGCAGACTTGTGGGTAATTCTACAGAACTCACACCCCAACATCCCGTTGATATTGCTTCCACATTAAAAGTACCTGTCCTGGGACTATACGGCGGTAAAGATACAGGCATACCTGTAGATACAGTAGAACAAATGCGCGATCGCCTCAAATCCAGTAACAGCAAATCTCAAATTATCATCTACCCAGATGCACCCCACGCCTTTTTTGCAGATTATCGCCCATCTTACCGCGAACAAGAAGCGAAAGAAGGCTGGCAAAAACTCCAAGCATGGTTTAAGCAACATGGCGTGTCATAAGTAAGTGGGTGGGAAAATTTATCGTTAGTGAAGGCAGAAGGCAGAGGGGAAGAGGTTTTTAAGATCATTCACTTTTATTTACATAGTTGGGTTTATTTGTGACTACCTGCTTATCTTGTGCAGCCAAAAACTCATCATTAAACTTGCAAAAGAGCAATTGAGAGGTTGAAAGATGAAAAAGTCCAATTACTACGACAATATTGCACCAATCTATGACCAAACACGTTGGTTATCAGAAACAATAGCAGAAGAAGTAGCGGACTTTATTCTTCAACTTGTTTGTGCCACACCTGAGACATCTTTTTTAGAGCCTGGTGTCGGCACAGGATTAAATATTATTCCCCTCGTCAAACGAGGCTATCCTGTAACAGGAATTGATATCTCAGCAGAAATGCTAAATCAGTGTCGTCAAAAATTAAATGGTACTCCTGATAATTTGCGATTGATTCAAGCGGATGCGTCACAATTACCATTTTCAGATAACAGTTTTGATGTTGTATTAACTGTTCATATACTCCATACGGTTGCTGATTGGAGAGCATTTTTAGATGAAATTGAGCGAGTGCTAAAGCCAGGAGGTTTTTATCTCAATTGTCAATGGATTACTCCCCCAGCTAGAAGAGAATTTGAAAGCAATTTCCAAAGAATCCTATCTAAGTATGAAGCATCAAAACCAATTTCTACAGCAAAACAACCAATAGATGTAGAAGGATATTTACATCAAAAAGGTTATATTTCCAATTATTCAGTAGCTAAAGAATGGTTAGTCAGCAATACAATTGATGATCTAATCAGTTTTTTTCAATCACGAGCCTACGGTTTATGTTGGGGATTAGCAGATGATCAATATCATTTAGCTATCAACGAGTTGAAAGAATTTTGTCTCAATTATTATGGTTCTTTAGACAAAATTTTATCTTCTCCAGCAAAGTTTGAAATCTGGGCTTACAGAAAAGTATGAAATTATGCCGAAATTAGCTGAATTAGCAAGATAAAAACTAGTAAATTAAACTTGCAATCTAAATTGGGAGAAATCAACTCAATGACAACCACTGCATTAATTGTTGGTGCTGGTAATGGACTGAGTGCATCCCTAGCGCGTTTGTTCGCTGCTGAAGGGATGAGTGTTGCTTTAGCAGCACGGCAGATTGATAAACTGAGTACATTGTCTCAAGAGATTGGCGCAGTTAGTTTTGCCTGTGATGCTTCTCAACCAAGCGATGTCAACCAACTGTTCAACAATGTAGAACAAAAGCTAGGAGCGCCAACCGTTGTAGTTTATAATCCGAGTTTGCGAGTTACAGGTAAGTTAGTTGACCTTGATCCTAGCGAGGTGGCTAAATCTCTGGAAATTACTGCTTACGGTGGTTTTTTGGTAGCACAAGCCGCCGCGAAACGGATGCTGAAATTAGGGGAAGGCGCAATTTTCTTTACAGGTGCGTCGGCTAGTGTCAAAGGTTATCCGCGTTCTGCGCCCTTTGCAATGGGTAAATTTGCTTTGCGGGGTTTAGTTCAAAGCATTGCGCGGGAACTAGCACCGCAGAATATTCATGTAGCGCACTTTATTATTGATGGAGTGATTCGTTCAGCAACACGTCAAGAAGCTCCTGATAAATCTGATAGTTTACTAGATCCTGATGCGATCGCTCAAACTTATCTCAACATTCTCCGTCAACCCCGCAGTGCTTGGACATGGGAAGTCGAATTACGTCCTTGGGTGGAAACATTTTAGTAGGGTGAATGGACAGGTATCAGCCGCATCTACATAAAAAATCGAGTCAGGAAATCAGTTGGTACTATCGAAAATTTTCGAGACAGAGTTGATATAGCTATTCGTTTAATGTCCTAACCTATACTTCGATTGCTATATCAGTTTTCAATATAAGAACAAAAAAGACAAAGGAGACAAGGAGGCGAGGGGGACAAGGAATACATGGTAGACAAGGGAGAGAGATGTTTGGCAATCATTTAGAATTGCTATAGTCTTTCCTAGCTTGCTGATATACAAATTTATCTGCGTCCATCTGTGGTTAATTTAAGTCAGCATTTAAATGTAATCTCAAGAAACTCGTTACCTCTCTTGAGAAATGAGTTTGTAATTTAAATAAGATTACTACAGACAAAATAAAAAGTCCGCAGTTGCGGACTTTGGTTAGGCTTTCTGTCACTGTAATTGGCTACAATCATGTATCATGATGCTTTTATTTTTCCTTATTTATCATTAGCAATCAAGCTTTTTAAGCTATATATCTAGACATTAAATCCGAAAAATTATCTTTAAATTTTCATTATTAATAGTCATTAAATCAGAGAAAATATAATTTTTGATGATATTAGGTTTATTATCTACAAAATATGTATATCCTTATTTTTATTGGATAATAATATCATATCAATAACATTTTATAAAAAATCTTGCTAGACATAAGCCAAATAGTTAAGTCTATTGTAAACATTCACTTTGATTTTGCATCAATTATAAATAAAGTAAAGGTGGTCAGGTTATCAGCCTAGGGGTTCCCAGCCCTAGGGTTTTACTTTTTTGGTGTAGTTCCAATTATTGATAAATTGATGTGCAGAACTAAAAATTTTCAACCACTCGTCAGATAGATGTAACTGAGCAAAATACCATTTAAATTTATAAATATAAAACCAAGGGCGTTACGAATTTAGGGTGCAACTATCCTAATGAGCAACCAACAAATACACAGAGTAAATATAATTTTACTCTGTGTTTATCTATGACTGAGAATGGCTATAGCAATCTTATTTGAGATGTTAAGCAAAGAGACAAGGTAGAGATGCTGGTAAATCATTTAGGATTACAAATATTAAGCTACAGCCCTGCTCACTATAGCTTAATATCTTCCTAATTAAATTTCAGCGCCACCTTTAGGTTCAGCACCCATTGGAGAAACATAGTCGCGGAAAAGATTAATTTGCTGTTCAAAAGGTAATTCTTTAACTTGATTCAACAAAGTTTCGGCTGCTGAAGAAAGGCGATAAGCAGCAGGTACAGGAATAATTACATTACCATCCATCCCTTGAGATAGACGATACCAAAATAAGAGTTTGGTAGTATCTCCTAAAGAACCATATTCTCTGCCAATTTGAGTATCTACTCGATTAATTAAGTCTCGCTGAACTTGTAGTTGTTCTTCATGACTTAATTCTTTGACTTGATTAAATAAACCTTCGGCAATTTCTGGAGAAACAGTACTAGCAGCAGGGGCAGCAGGAGTAACAGAGCCACCCATTTCTTTATAGATAAACCAGAACAAACCTAGTTGTTCATCTACATCTAATTTCCGCCAAGATTCAACACATTTACGAATGGTAGGGTCATTAGTTTGAGTGTAGGTCATAACGATTTACTTGTGATTTATGTTGCCATTAGCCACCTTATCAAACACCTATTTCTGGTTTAACCCCACTGAAGACAGATGTAGTTCAACCAAAAAGAATAATTCAAAAGTCAGAATTAAAAGAGAACAGGAAAATCCTCATAATTAAAATTATGGAAAAGGTAGAGACGTTGTATATAACATCTCTACAGATAAAAATATGAATTTAATCGAATTGATTTATAACCAATTACCTACTAAAACGTAAGGAGCCCAATAAAAAGGATGCCTATAATTAGGATCTGCCAAAAGCAGAAGTTGAGCGCGTCTTAAAGCTTCCGCTTTCGTCTCTTTGGTATTAGCAAACTGTTTATAAAACTCTCCCATAATCATGGCAGTAGCTTGATCATCAACACTCCATAATGTTGCTAATGTACTACGCGCCCCAGAACGCAGTGCAAATCCAGCAATTCCTAAGCCAGCACGTTTATCGCCACTAGCTGTTTGACAAGCACTCAAAACTAATAGCTCGATCGCGTTTTTTTGGCTGGTTTCTCTGGTTTGTAATAATGAACTTAATTCGTTAACATTAACGCGATCGCCTGCTAAGGTTGGGTCTTTAATTTGCGAATTTTTCCAAGTTAAAATAAAGGTATCTTCGGCGTTAGAAGCAAATTGACCGTGAGTTGCAAGATGAACCACTGGTGCGCCAAATGACTTGATTGTTTTTTCTAGGGCAATTTTAGTAAATTGACTATCTAGCAGGACTCGCGCTGGTACTTGTTGTTTAATGGTGTTAATTTCTTGTTCAACACTGGGTAATCCTTCAAAGGTTCCTACAGCTTCTGTGATTCCGGCTGCAATGGTGCGTGGCTTTTCTCTACTGAAGGAACGAGTCGGTAATAGGTGTAACCCTGGTGTGAGTGCAATGTTATAGCCTTTTTGAATCAAATATTCTTTCCCATCATGGAGTGCGGCCATTGGTACACTCCGCAATGCGCCATCTAAGACAAACACTAGGTTTTCTACTTTGTGTGCTTGCAATTGGGGTTCGATATCTTTAATTAACCAGTTATAAACTTTTTGGGAAATTGGCAAAAATTCCCGCGTTGAACGTGTGACTAATTTGGCTCTTAATTCTTGAATGGTCTTTTCTACTTCGGTTTGGGAAACTGGAATGGGTTTGGAGCGTAATAATAAGTTTTGTTTTTGGTTTTGGGCTTTGTTAGGTAAAGAAACAATCACCTCTAAGCGATCGCGTAAAATAATCGGATAAATTACTGCGGCTTTAGGATCAATCTCGTCAATCTGCACAGGTTTCGCATCTAAACAAGCTGTGCGAAAAAAGTTATCTAACTCAGCTAATTGCAATGATTCAATGACATCCCTGGCCGTTTTGAGATTTTGTTGATTAGCTGCGGAATCTTCTTGATAGGGCGAATTTTGCAGCAATAAACTCACGAGTTCCCGATAAACCGGTTCTACTCCCTCTTGAAAGGAGAATTGGACTTCCCGGTTAATCGCCACTAAATCACTCCGCAATAATTTGAGATTATTCACCGCTTTGGTGTAAGCTGCGATCGCTGCTTGTTCGTTACGTCGTGGATTATCTTGCGCCTTGAGAATTCTACCTAATTGCCAATGCCAACGATAAGCAATATCCGATGCACCAATTCCTTCAGCCAATTTTAAAGCTTGCTGAGTCAATTGTTGGGCTTCTTGCCACTGGTGAGTTTGTTCGTATAAATTACCTAATGTTCCTAAAGCATAAGCTTCTGCACGCCTATCCTTGAGCATTTTAGCTTGGTCAACTGCACTGGCAATCATTTGCCCGATCGCTTTCCATTCCACATTTGCCCCAGTTAATTGCACAGTTTCGAGGTTTTTGACATTACTGAAACTTCCATCAGCTAATATCTCATTTTTTGGACAATTAGCATTCATTCCCATCCTGGCAGGTTCAGTTAGCTGTTTCAAACAAGTCAAACTCTGAGCAAAGTGAATCCGCGCATATATAGTTGTGCGATTTACTGGTACAGCATCTAGTTGTTGCTGAATTTCTGGCCACAAACTTTGGACTTGCTGCCATTTTTGCTGATCCATTAATAGGCGCATTTGATTTAGTTTTGCCTGTAACCGAGTTAATGGTGATTTAGCTAGGGTCGCTTTAGTGTAATAAGCTAAAGCATCGGCAAGTTTTTGGTGTTTCTCGTCAGGATTCTGCCCTAAACTTAAAGCTTGAGCGGTGTTTCCTAAACTCAACTGAATGTCGGGAATTAATTGTGGATATACTTGTTCAGCTAGGGATAAACTTTTCTCTAACACTTGCAAAGAACCAAGTTGTTCTATTGTTTTTCCTTCAGCATTTTTTTGAGTTAAATCACCCATCAACCGCAAGGTATTACCTAAATTCAGCAGTCCCGTCACTTTTAGGGGAGAAGCGGGTTGTTTTTCGAGTAATTCATTTACCTGAATTAAAGTAATTCTCGCTCGACGATATAATCCTAATGCTTGTAATGCTTGAGTTTGATTTAGTTGGCTACCAATTTTCCCCGCATCATCACCCAATTTTGTATAAATAGCTGTTGCTTGCTCCCAACTTGTTAATGCTTCTTGGGAATGTCCTGATGCTAATTGTACTTGTCCTTGAGTGTTCCAAGCTTGGGCAAGAATTGACAAATAGTCGTAGGAATTTCTTTGTGCCGCTATTTTTAATAATGCCAAACTGTCCGCGATCGCTTTTTGCGCTTGGGGTAATTGTCCAATTTGCTGTTCTGATAATGCCAGATAATTTAATGCTAGGGCTTGATTGAGATGATCTGCTTGTGCTTGAAAGCCTCCCGCCGCTTGCTGAAACAATTTAGCCGCTTCGCTAAAATTTTCAGTTCGGTAAAGTTGCATTCCCTGTTCTAAAGTTTGTTGCGGATTTGCTGATAGCAGATTTTCTGTGATGGGTGCAGTAACATTTTGCACCGCCACTTGGTAAAAGTTGGGAATCAAGGCAGCTGGCTGAGTAATTTGTGATATTGTGGCAAAAACAATTAGTGCAGACATAGTTATTTTTTTAATTCGTAATTTAAACCGACAAAAAGAATGTATTTAATTAATTCTGTATGAATACGTAAAAGAGGTTTATTGTTTGATTTCAAAACTCTTTTTTATGATTCAAACTTCAAACTTCCTAAAATGGTTGAGTATAAACTAAAGAAAAATACAAACCATTTTCCTGTAAAGTATTATTCTGGGAATTGGCATCAATTAAAGGAATACCCCAGTCAAATCGGGCATTAATGCGATCGCTTTGCCATAATAATCCCACGCCAACGGAAGCAAGGCTACTAGGATCAGGATCAGCACGATTGGAACTGTTGTAAGCAGTACCATAATCAACAAATGGCGTTAATTGTAGTACACCTCCTAATTGCGGGGCGCGGAGAATAGGATAACGTAACTCAGCCGACACAAAAACTGCATTATCTGTCAAGAGTAAATCTTGGCGATAGCCGCGGACTGTTTGTTGACCACCCAAACCAAACTGTTCTAGGGGTACTAATGCTCTGTCGGCCAATTGAGCATCGGCTCTTAACAAGAGTAAGGTTTCTGGTGCTAACAGGCGTACCCATTGAGCTTGTCCCCGCCAAGAGAAAAACCTACTATCTGGTGGTGCGCCACTGTTGGTAGCATCAAAGGCATCTATGCCAAAACTAAATTGCGATCGGGCTGCAAATACTTCTCTACTATTACGTTGTGTCCAATCTTGAAAAAATCGCAGCACCGAAAGCCGAGTTTGTCCATCTACAGATCCCGGCGAAGGAAAGGGAACACGTTCCCCAGCCAAAGCTTCTAAATAGCCAATATCACTGTTGCGGCGATTGGCTGTAATTCCCAAGGCAAATTCTGTGGTGGGAGTTTGAATCAGTGGTTGGCGAAATGTGATGGCAAAGTCTTGGGATCTACCTTCAATATCTAAAACATCAAAAGGTTCTTCTACGACATTGCTAGTGGTGTAGTTATATTGAAACTGCACAGTCCCATTGTAGGGATTGACTGGTAATGTGTAGCTAACATCAATATCATTACTGCCATCGGTGTTGGCATAAGCAACGGAAAGTCCATCACCTAATCCCAATAAATTGGCTTGATTAAATTGAATTTGCCTTTGAAAACTGCCAATACTCGGAACTCGATTGTTATTTAAATTCACCTGGGCGCTGAAGGTTTTGTTTTCAGAGACCCTAATATCAATTACACTATAGGACTAATATTTGATTTTTGAAAAAGCTCCGTACATCTGAAGAGTGGGAAAATCAAAGGTAGTGTGACGGATAAACCATTCAAACATCCATTTTAAATGAGAAAATGAAGGGAGCAAAGCACAAAAAACGTCGAACCCAGGTTTTGGCTTGCAACCAAACATCCTCAATAGGGTTTTGTGTTGGACAATTAGGAGCAAAACGAACGCAGTGTATTTTCCACTGGTCAGTTGAAAGTCCTTTATTCAGTTCATCCAAAAAATTCTTAATTTCTTGAGAACGATGGTAACTAGCACCATCCCAAAAAAATTAATAATTGCTGATTAGGAGACTCATCTAGCAAATAACGTAGATAATCAATCGTATTTTGGGAATTTCCAGCATCATAAGTTTTAAGTATTAATTCTCCTTGAAGATAGTCAATGGCTCCATAATATGTTTGTTTCTCTCGTTCATTGACCACCGGAACCATAATTTCTTGGTCTGTTTTACCCCATATATAACCACTTAAGTCTCCCCACATTAAATGACATTCATCAATCAGTAGCACTCTTAATTTACCTGTTTCAATTTCGCTCCGGTTGTTTTCCAACAATGTTTCAATCTCTTTTTTTTTGCATCAACAGCATCTGGGTCGGCTTTTGGGTTAACTTTCGTGTTTTTTTTCCAACTTATTCCTGCTGCTTTAAACAAATCGTAGTACTGCTAATCCTTTTCTCGCTTCACGGGCATTTATATTTTGAACTATAAATTCCTCTAGTTCAGCGATCGCCTGCTGCAAGTGCTGATTCAGCATTGTTCTTCCTTATACTTATTACCTGTCTCCGTATTATCTCTTGTTTTTTTTCAAAAATCAAATATGATTCCTATAGTCCCTGGACGAGAACCAGCCGCCAACTCTGCCGAGATATTTTTAATTAAAGGGTTCAGTTGTAATAGTTGCAGTGCTTGGAGTAACTTGTTGACATTCAAGGGTTTGCCTGTAGCTACAGCAATGCGACTCCGCACATAATCTGGGTTAAGTCGTTTGAGTCCCCTCACTTCTATACTTTCGACACTACCTTCAATAACTTGAATTTTGACGACACCACCTCTGGCCTTAAAGGTTTGATCAGCCGGGATAAATGCTCCTGAAGAAATGTATCCTTTGTCTGTATAGAGTTTTGTCACAGCATCACTGGCTCTGAGCAGTTCTGCAAAGGATATGGGTTTACCAGTAAATTCTTGCGTGACTTTTGCCAATTCTTCACTGCTAAATACGGTACTACCCACTACTTCAAAGCGATCAACTCGAATTGTATCTTGGATACCACTGGGAATTGTTGCTGGTGGTGGATTAGTTTCGTTGGGAGTGCGGAATAAATCTTCTGGCGCTGGTAAAGTGGGAGTTTCTGGTGGAGTTGGTTGTGGTAGCTGTGGTCTTGGTAAATTTTCTGGTGGTGGTAAATTTGGTCTGGCTTGAGCTACTAGATGAATATTTCCCGTCTGTGCTTGCACAAGACTAGGAGATAAATTGCCAAGAAACAAGGGTAGGAAGATCAGCCGATTGAGCGATCGCCTATAATCTTTCAGACTCAAAAAATATTCAACGGACATGGTAGGTAGGTGTAGATAGGATATGTTGTATATTTCCGTGGGAGCATCGGCTGTGTGACTTTGCCTTTGTTAATGTCCTATCTTTGAGAAATATTGAAGTTTTTCACTGTTTTTCGCTAACTAATAAACACCCAAAAATTACTTCAGAGGAATTTACCAACACAGAATTCTCCAATTGAATTCTGTGCGAAACCGCGGAGGAATAAGCTGTTTTAAGACCCCCACTAAATCCCTGATTTAGTGGAGGTCAATGAGTGGAGATTCTGACCCTTTGACAAGCTCAAGCATCGCTCCTGAATTCTAACTTCTGGATTTTTCTTCAACTACTAATTGTACCAGTATATTTGCGTAGATAATCTTTTGGTTTGATTAATTTTCCAGATGAGCCAGTAGATTACCAATCTTGAAAAATAAGAGTAAGTTAGCTAAAATCCTATAATAAAAAATCTGCACCCAAAGCATTTTAGGTATTTGAAAAGACTAACAAATTGGTGCATCATCCTGCATTACTCAGTGAACAAAATCTGCTCTTCGTCAAGCTCAGTGACAGCCTGTGCGGGTTCTAAGGAACTTCCAACCAAAAAATCCAATCACAAGGAGTAGCACCTCGACTCTTTTCTCTTGCTGAGACGCTAACGCGAACGACTACACTTAGGGCAATTCGTTCGGCGACTGAGAGCAGAGAAACTGATTTGTATCAGTAATTTTGTGAATTGGTATGAGAAAAACCAGTACAGAAAAAGCTGGCACCCCGTCACCTGTAATTTACACTACAATTGTTTGACATCTAATGCCACAAAACAGCCGTATTTATACTATATGCCTTGGTGGTAACAATTTTAGAAAACTAATAAATAATAAGATTTAACTTACCGAGCGATCGCGCTTTTATTCAGTAATTATCAACACAATTATTCGTGCAAGTTGCCAGCATTCTGAAAAGAGTGATACATCGTATTTTCAGGAGCGAGGCGCAACGCCATATTATAGTCTTCCATAGCTTTTTTCTGCTCACCTAGGTCATTATAAGCCTGACTACGCCAAAGATAGAACAAAGCATTTTGGGGATGAATCCCAATGGCTTTACTGTAGTCATCAATGGCTCCTTGTTTGTCTCCAAGGTTCTTACGCCGGAAATTCGCCCTTTCACCATACAAATAAGCATTGTGGGGATTGATACCAATTGCCTGATTAAATTCTTCAATTGCTCTTTGGCTATCCCCTTGTTTGAAATAACTATAAGCTCGTTTAATATATGTAGCAATATCTGTAGTTTCTGTATTATTATGTAATTTTTCTTTAAAAGCTACGTCTTGGGAAATAGAGTTTGCTGGAGAGAAAGTTTTGTCTAAACTTGTTTTTTGAAAAAGCAGTTTACTCAAAGCCGACTTTTTATTTCTCAGCGCCAGCCAACCAAATACTCCACCACCTGCAATTACCAGCATCACAGATAATTGCTGTCCTATGCGATTTTGATTGGGATTGGATTTGAGATCACTGAGTTGATTTAGGCTGCTGGTATAGCCTTGATCAGCTATTGCAGGTTCAATTTTACCTAAAGGTATGAACCATGTTATTGTCATTAGTGCTGTAGCCGTGAGGAATCTGTGCTTCATAAAATTAGCTCGATTTGACTTAAGGAGGGTGTACAGCCAAACTTTGATGAAAGTCATTAACTAAATAAGAATTGATTAACCTTGCCGTAAACATTCTCAGCCAGATGAATTTGATATCTTATCCAGGGTTTGAAATTAGGAACCTTTTATTATTTCTAATTCTCCCAAAGTTATTTGTTCTTGACTTCTGTGTTAGTACTTAGCGAGTATAGTAGCAATCATTATCGATAAAAAATATCTATTTTGCAGCAGATATCATCTGTTTGCATACAATCATACTTTAGGTAGTACAGTAATATCTATGGCCGAATTTTACATTATCAAGGATATATATAATACAGTAGATAAGTGTGGCGATCGCCATTTACATAATTAAGAAAAAAATTTTATTCTCTTACTAAGAGCCTATTCATAAAGCAAATATTAACTAGAGGAGTCAGTAGGTTAGAAAGATTTTTTGCTAAATAGCAAATATCAGATAAAGTAGCTTTCATTTATATGAAGCACAACACAAGTTTTACAACCAAAGATGAAGGTGCTTCATACTTCCTAACTTCCAACTCCAGCAGAATGTGAAATTTCTAAAAATTTGAGCTAGTAAATTGCTAATACAATAATGCAGGCGCAGTAAGATTTATAGTAAAAATTTCCACAAATTCCCAAAACTCTTTCCATCGCAATAGCAACAGAGTTTCCGACATCAGCTAACTTTTGACTCTGTCACCTATCACATCATGTCCGGCAAATCAGTGATGATTCCAGAAATATGTGCAGAAAGACAAAACTCTTCCTCCCCCTGCGGTCTTGATGATAAGTCTTTTACCGGACAAGATATCACGGTAGTCAGATATGTTAGGACAGTTTGAAAGTTTGAATGCAAGGGATAGTAAGACTTTTTTCCTGCCTCCTGCCATATCACCTCATCCGGCTCTAAAGCTTATCCAAATCCTCAAGAACTTCTTTAGCAGTTTGATATCTTCTGAGATAATCAAAATAAGTCATCCTGTCTAATATCGCAGCTAAACCATCAGAAACTTGTGCTTTATCGCGCCAAGTTAGCACAGTTGTCTGGGGGTCACGCTCAATTTCTTTAGCAATTTTTCCCGTTAAAGCTTGAATTCCAATCATACCCAGGGCATGAATATCACTGTTTAACCTGGGCTGACCCATAAGTTGTTCAGGCGCAGCATAACCCAGAGTACCCACGGCCACTGTTAAGCTTTCTTCTTCTTGCTGTGGTTGAATTTGTTTAACTGCACCAAAGTCAATCAATACTATCCTATCGTCGGTTTCCCGTCGCATCAAATTGCTCGGTTTAATATCTCTGTGGATGACATTATGATCATGGACAAATACTAGTACCTTTAACACATCCCTTAAGATTTTAATTACCTCAGCTTCCTCAAAACGCTTACCAATAACCAACTCATCTTGTAAGCAATGTCCTTTGACATATTCCTGTACAAGATAAAATTGTTGATTTTCTTCAAAATAAGCCAATAGTTGGGGAATGCGTTTGTGCTGACCCAAAATCTCTAAAATTTCTGCCTCTGCCTTAAATAAACGTCTAGCAATTTCCAAAAATCTAGGGTCTTTCTGAGCAGGTTGTAAATGCTTGACAACACATTTTGGCGAACCAGGGCGCTTAGTATCATCGGCTAAGTAAGTATAACCAAAACCCCCTGAACCTAATACACTTGTCACTTTGTAACGGTGGTTCAGCAATTGATCCCTTTGGGGCTGGCTATCAACTGGTGAATTAGCTTCGTTACCAGTATTACTACCTTCTCGTAATAGGGATTTTAAGAGGTCTATAGTTTTTTCTTGTTCTTGAATTTGATGGGCAATTTTATCTCGCTGTAGTTTTTCATAATATGCAGTGTAAACAACTACACTGCCAGCAGCGGCAATTAAGCCCAAGACAGGCTGTGCTATTGGTACCCATCCAGCTTGAGTAAAAATGACAAAGCCACCACCTATCAAGCCAACCAAAGCACCGCCACCAGATAATCCCAGAAGCATGGGATGCTTAATTTTCCATCCAATCAACGCACCAACAATAGTCCAGCCCCACAGCCAAATAACTTCTCCCCATTCCGGGAAATACCAAAATATGCGTCTTTGGTCAATAACTGCACTGAGAATTTCACTGACAATATGGGCATGAATAACGATTCCAGGCATCTTGCCTGTGTTGTCTTGTCTACCAGTAGCATAAGGAGTATTACGGATATCCTGTTTACTGGGTGCTGTGGCTCCAATTAAAACGATTTTGCCCTCAACCCAATCAGGATTAACTTTATTGTTGAGTACCTCTGTAAAACTAACTGTACGGGCAATATCATGAAACGCACGGTAGTTGAGTAAGATTTGAAAGCCACCATTATCTGCGGCTACATAACCGCCTGCATCTTGTGGTAGACGATGAAACAGGGTTTTTCCCAGCTTTAACTGTAATCCCTCGTCTGTTTGGCTAATTTCTGGTTGGATTTTGGCTGTATCGGTTAGATATTTTAGTGCGGCTAAAACTGCTAGAGATTGTTGGCTTTGGCAAGGCGCTTTTGAGTCAGGACTCACAAATAGCAAGGCGCGGCGAATAACTGCATCAGGATCTTCTGGCAAATCGGCAAATCCGACATTATTGGCATCTAGCCCTGGTGGCGGGGGTGTTGTCGTGCTACAAATTGGAACAATTTTATCGCTTGTTTGCAGGCGGTTAATTAATTTGGTATGACCAGGGTTGATCGGTACATCTCGAAAGAAATCTAAAGCAATAACGCTGGCTTGGTTACTTTCTAATTTGCCTAAAAGTCGGTCTAGTTCTTCATCTGTAGGGGTGCCGTGCTTGAGTTGTTGGATATCTTCTTCTGTAAATCCAACAATCAACAGGCGGGGGTCAGGGGGTAAATCTGCACGCCTTTGCATCATCTGGTCAAACACCTTGAGTTCAAAGTATTCTAGGAGTCTGAGCCTTTGAACCCCAACCAAAAATAGTGTAACTAGCACGCTAGTAACTATGACTGGCTGTGTGAATATTTTTTTCGCCCCTGCAAACATAGTCTTACGAAAGTTGGATTTTTATGGTATGTCAACTACGTTACAGTACACAACTTTGGCGTGAGTGAAACCATACACATTTAGAAGTAATTGTAGGTTGATAACTTCAAGTTTCGATAATCTGTATCAGAACTGGAACAAAAATAATTAAATCTCTAGAAGTAGGGAGAATCAAAGATGATTTTCCCTACTGGAATTTATATTACCTTACCTTGGCGATCGCACCACAAGCTAGACGACCACCGCCAGCTTCATCGGCTGTACCACCAGATTTCTTTTGATCCTGGAGTTTATGGATAATAACTGCACTACCATCACCATCAAATAAGCTGATGGGACTATCAGCAAGAGTCACACTGCTAATAAATGCTTCTAAACGACCTTGACCTAAAGGATTAATTTTAATATTGGGTAAATCACCTAAATGATAAGGATGATTCTTTTCTACCGGAGTTGATGAACCAAAGGGGCCTGGGTCAAAGTGTCCACCAGCAGAACTAAAAGGCTTTTCTGTACCTGCTTCACAAGCACCTTTTTCATGAATGTGAACGCCATGTAATCCTGGAGTCAAGATTTTGGGATCACCTTTAAGTTCCACAGCCACCCACACAGACTGAAGTTCGCTATTTTGTACGGCTTTCAGCGTCCCTGTAATCCCAGGGCCACTAATTTGGGCTTGAGCTTTTAATGGTGACTCAGCACCGTTGGAAGGAGAAGCACAAGCTGTTAGTAGTACTAGACAGGCAACAACGATGTAAGAGATAAATTTCATAACTCAGATTCTCAAAACTCAATCAACACTGGTTTTGTTCTTCAATATTTTGACCACAAGAGGAAGCAAAAATGCGTGAACGTTTACGTAAATGGATACAAGACTTTCAAGAGTGGATTATTTTTGCTCTGATATTTGTGTTGTCAATAGTAGTGATTCGGGTTTTTGAAGATAAGCCTCCATTTAAAAGTATTGTGGAATCATTGATTAGCTCTAAGTTTATTGGTACTCTGCAAGATTTGAGTATTTTGGCGGCGGTCATTCTTTATTTCCGAGAAACTCCTTCTCGAAAAAAGCAAGAACATTACGAAGCATGGCGCGTAATTAACTCAGCCTATGGACAAAGAGCTAGTGGGGGTAGAATTCAAGCCTTACAAGACTTGAATAATGATGGTATTAGCTTGGCCGGACTGACTGCGGAAAAAGCTTATTTAGCTGGAATTAATTTAAAAGGCGCAGATTTGCGAGATGCGAATCTCGAAGGTACTAACCTGAAAAATGCTTGTTTGCAAGAAATTGATTTACGCAATGCCAATTTGCAACAAGCTGATTTAAGATACGCCAATCTTGAGGGAGCAAATTTAAGAAATGCTAATCTTCAAGGACAAAGTACTAACCTCAGCTATACAAATTTTCAGAATGCTTACTTAAGTCATGCCAATTTTCAATTAGCCTACCTCTGGAGTGCCAATCTTCAAGGTGCTGATTTAAGTTATGCCAATCTGCAAGAAGCTGATTTAAGTTATGCCAATCTGCAAGGCGCTAATCTCAAATATGCTAATTTTCAAGGTGCTGACCTTAGCCCAACTAATCTTGATCAAGTCAATTTTCAGGGGGCAGATTTGCAAAATGCTGATCTCAGAGATGCTCAAAACTTGAATCCAGAACAAGTTAAATTAGCCAGGAATTGGGAATATGCCAAATATGACGAGGCTTTGCAAATGCAACTGGGGTTAATTCCCTCTCACCAAAACTTTGAAGTCATACAACCAGAAAACTCCGATCAAGGCCACAATTTATTTGATAGCCAGCAGTCCCAACTCTCTGACGATTTTTAACGCTCCTAAATTGCCTAACTAAGCATCAATCACCACCTTACCAACTGGATAAGCCACACAAGTTAAGACATAGCCTTCTTTAATTTCACTTTCTTCTAAGGCTTCGGGATCATAGCCTTCCATTTTAACATCGCCTTCTAATTTCCGTTTTTTGCAAGTCCCACAAACCCCAGAACGGCAACTACTACGGATTTTTACGCCTTCTTGGTCAGCCATATCGAGGATAGTTTCTTCGCCATCGCAAGCTACCTCTTTACCTGATTTGGAGAAAACTATCAGGGTTTTGCTAGAAGATGCTGGGGCGGGAGAAACGGGAACTGATGCTGCTACTGGGGTTGTGGCCACACGCGCTCCCAAATCTTGGACTGGTGCTGCTTCGGTCGAGATTTTGCCAAGCATTTCGCGTAGCCCTTTGGCACCTGGAGACGCAGCAACTTCTACTGGTGCGGGAGCGGTTGCTGGGGTTTTTTTGACTTTTTTCCGGGGCGGGCCGAAGCTTTCTTCGTAGTAGTTTTGCATCGGGAAGTCGATGCTTTCGAGTAAGTCGTTGACCGATTCCATAAATGGGTTTGGCCCACATACATAAACTGTGCGTTCTTTGTAGTCTGGCGCAATCAGTTTTAACATTGCCGCATCCAGTCTGCCGGTGAAACTCATCCAACTTTGACCAGGTTCTCGACGGGTAATGCTAATTGCTAGATTGAATTTGGGATGGTTGGCGGCTAACCAGTCAAGTTCTTGGCGGTAAATGATATCTCTGGGGCTACGAGCGCAGTGGAAAAAGACGATATCCACATCAGAGGCGGTGTCATACACCCAGCGTGACATAGACATCATGGGCGTGATCCCACTACCAGCAGAAATCAGCAACAGTTTTGGTGCAGGGTTGGCAAAGCAAGTAAATTTACCTGTTGGGCCATTCACTTTCAGGACGCTACCTGCTTTAACGTTGTCATGCAACCAATTGGAAACTAAACCAGGGGGGACATCTGTCCCGGCCTCTGCTGGCGCAGGCACACGCTTAACTGTAATTTCTAGGGTATGGGGACGAGAAGGTGTAGATGAGATGGAATAGGAACGCAATACCTGTTCGCCGTTAATTTCTAGGTCGAGGGTGATAAACTGACCCGGTTTATAAGTAAAGAGCATTGGTGGGTCAGCCACGAAACGAAAGGTTTTGACATCGTGGGTTTCATCGATGACTTGGATACATTTGACGGTTAAATCGCCTTTCATCCATCGCTCAATTTGGCTGTGATCTACCGTGGCTAAGGGCATATACTCCTGCGGGTCTTTGATGGGGAGAGCAGGAGTTGGTAAGGGTTCTGGGGTTGGTGTTGGTGCTACAGATGCGATCGCTATTTCTTGTTGTACAGCCTGACCATTGCTTGTAGTAACAACGTTAGTATTAACGTTAATATTTAAATCAATCATGGTCGGTTCATTGCTGGTTACTAGGCTAATTACCATCAAAAAGAACCGACCAATCTGCATCATATCTCCCGTTTTCAGAGGATAATCTTGATTGATTTGGATCTGGTCAGCATTCAACCGCGAACCAGCCCGACTGGCTAAATCAGTGTAATAATAATTACCATCTTTTAGAGAAATTTTGCCGTGCATCCGACTAACTTCGGCACTATCCAACACTACATTACAGTTGGGATAGCGACCAATTAGACACTCATGATTGAGCATGGTATCTAAGTTGAGGTCTAGTTCCTTGAGTTCGTTGGGTTTCTGGGGATCAATGATTCTGAGTTTAAGCATATTAATTACCTAATACGTCAAATTCTCTGTGTTTATACGCAGAAATTTCTGCCGAATTCTGAATTCTGCTGTGTAATCATTACCTAAACTCAATAGAGGTAATGAGGCGTGCTACAAAACTAATGCTCATAGTTTTAACTGGGATGGTAGGTAGTACCATCCCAGTTAAAATCTTAGAGTTGCGTTACTGAACAAGCTTGTCCCATACTTGCTTGCAGACGATTACTCAAAAGCTCCAAGATATTTCTAGCGAGTAACGTGTCTTGTGCCAGCACTGCCTCAAAATTCTCGGCATTGATTCTGAGTGTCTTGGTTCTAGTACCAGATGCGACGATGGTTGACGCATAATTGGTGTGGTTTAATACTTCCAATTCACCAATCGTTTGTCCAGGTGAAATCATACCTGACATATCTTGATTGCCCATACTTTGGCTGACTCTCGCCTCACCATCAATTAAAACAATCAGATCATGAGCAGGTGTACCCATCCGGCAAATTTCTTCTTCGGGGCGATATACCCGCACATGGCTATTTTTCGCCAAATCAATTAAGACATTGGCTTTCAAACCGGAGAAGAAACTACTCTTATACAGCCACAATAGCTTTTCTAAGGTGCCTAAAGCATCGGCAATGGTATCTCCTTGTTGGGCTTGCATTTCCCACTGCACCAAAATCACGATGTCATCACCACTGCTGAAGCGGACAACATCACCTTGTTGGAGTTGTGTTTGCTGGTCAAGGATTTGTGTCTTGCCAATCCGCAGACCATTGCTACTACCCAAGTCTTTGACGCTCACTCCTTTTTCATCTACATAGAAGATGGCGTGTTGGCGAGAAACGCGGTTATCGGAAATGATAATGTCGTTGCCAACTTCCCGTCCAACGCGCACTGTAGACTGTTGAAATACTCTTCGTTCTACACGTCCCATGATTTTGATTTGAGCAATCATGGTCGGGACTGTGGTTTTGGTGTGGGGCTGTCCTTGACCAAGAATCCTTTCGGCTGTTTCAATCACTAAACCATCTTTGATGGTCTTTGTATCTAGCAGCTGACGGGCTTGTTGGAAACCCAGGCTGGGATCAATTTGATGTAGCGCATACAAACTGGCTGCTTGGACTAAGGGATCAATGTCTTGCAAAAGTTGCATTAAGACATCAATAATCACATCAGAACGTAAAGCAGGTTCGGGAATTTGGGTAGGCGCGACGATGGAACTCCAAGTGGCGGTGGTTTGATTGGCATTGCGAGTGGCATTATTGTTCCCCGGAACGTCGATTTGGGTATCGGCGATGCCATTATTAAAGTCTGTCGTGAGGGGAACTGATTGAGTTACTAGGTCTTTGGCTTGACGTAAGGCAGAGATCACTCTCATACTCAAACGAGACATCCATCTGGACTGCTCTTCATTTGATCGCAGAATTTCTCCAAGGATGTTGGCTGCTAGTACACCAATGGAACGAGCAATATCCAGGGCTTCGGGGGTATCTCCTAAAATTTCTAGGATGCTGAGTAACTGGGTAACAATCAGTTTTTGTTTTTCCTGGACTGCTTGTCGCAGCAAGAGGTAAACAGGTGCGTGGGGGTTAGAAACTAAGTTTTGCAGGGCTTGATAACGAACAGCTAGGTCTTGTAGTTGGGAGAGTAGCTGTTCTGCTGTCCGCAGCAGTGCGCCATCTTGGTTAAACATTTCTGCCAAGACTTGTTCTTGTTCGGCAGATGTGATGGCATATTCTTGGCGCAAGCTCATAATTTGCTTTTGTTTGCGCTCAAAGGCATCTGCTAAGGGTGTACCTGTTTCTACAAGTTCTTGGATAACTAATTCGAGGGCGCGGCGATAACTGTCAATCCGCAGTTGATTTTCCCGGCTGAGTTGTCTTTGGGGATCAAGGAGGGATGGGTCTTCAACACCGAGTTCAGCGAGGACGGAGTAATGTTCTTCATCGCTGATGTTCAATTCTTTGCGGACATCTTTGAGAACTTCTAAGCTGTCGGCAGATTGGACGTTACCTTCTTGTAGAGATTCTTGCAATACACCTTTGTAGACGCGCAGTCTGTCGGCTCGGTTAAAACCAGGGAGGACTTTGGCTAGAACATAGACTTCGTTGGGTAGGAGGTCTTGGAGCGATCGCCCTTCAAGGAATTTGCTCCAATCTACTGCAAGTTTGTTCAACTGACGACGCAAGCTACTAGCCAAGCTCTCACGGGAATAATTGTCTCTGCTTCTGGCTAAACTTCTGTGTAACCACAAGCTGCTGACGAGAACGATGATGGCGTTGAGTACTAAAATCCCCCATTGGGGAAATAAGCTGATGTTGGGACGACCACCAAAGGAAAAGAAGACGTTGAAGGAGATAAATGTACACAACACAAAGCAGACGTGTAATATATCTTCTTCGCTAACGTTTCTACCTTGGCGCTTGAGGAAGGCGCGATAAACATTTTCTAAGGTTTGACAAATCAAGTAGCTGAGGGCGGCACAGATACCTATGGTCAAAGGAGAAGCAATGATTTTGGGGATGGGAATAGCTTGACCAAAGATATAAAAACCAGGGTTGAATAGGGTGCTTAACTGTCCTTCTTCATGTGTCCATGCTCCTGAGTAGTAGTAATCCCAGTTGCCTGCATACAAGAAGTAGTAGAAGTAGAAGCCAAACATCAAGCCAAAATAGGTGTAGAACACTAATTTTTGGTCTGGTCTGGTAATGCCTTCCCAATAAGAGCGTTCGGAGTCAATATCTATACAAGGAGATTGACAGCTGACGCAGGCACTTTTTTCGTTACCACTGGTATCTACCGACCGACACATGGATTGAGTGATACTTTGGGGCGGCTTGAGGTGAGCATCAGTACCTAACAATCCTCTGGGGCCTGTATAAAACATCTGCACGGGAGCCATTGGGCAGAAGTATTGACACCAACTTCTGCCTTTGAATAAATAACCTACACCAATGGAAGCGGAGATGGTGAATAGCAAAAACAGCGCCATTGCGGTGCGATCGCTATTCACAAATAAAATGCGGATGTTCAAGCCCAGGTAAAAGAGGAACATTTGCAGGTAGAGGTAATTCCGCCCTAACCAAGATTCCTTTTCTACCCCAGCTAGTTCATAACGCACGTTACCTGTGTCGGGATTGACCACTTTGCGCTTGCGTTGAATTCCTAAAGCGCGGGGAATTTGCGAGAAGAAATATAAAGGACAGATACGCCGCCAGAGTTCATGCCCAAATAACACCAAAATCATAATCCCGATGGGCAGTACCATCGCCCAAAAGATCCGCGCTCCCATCGGATAGGGTTGTTCTGGTAAACAGACACCTTGAACTGCGACGCAATCATCCGGATCGAGATACTTCTCCGGATGGAGATGAAAGGGACTGGCAGTATTACTGGGGTCAGTTAACCAAACTGAAAGGGGATCATAAAATAAAGAAAAGATTAATGTCAGCCAGCCGATCGCTAACAGCCACCTGACAATGTGCATCTTTTTTTCTGAGACTTGACTAATCATTAGTTTGCAGTTGCTATAAAGTTAGATTTCTACTCAGTAATAGTGGATAAAATTCCCTAGACTAAGAAGTACAAGTTCATAGAAAAAACCTTCAGCTACTAATAGTTTGTATGCTCACCTTGGCTCACAATAAGATTAGCTGCCCAAGCAACTTGATATTTGATTGCTGGTAAGTTAATTTACAGTCTAGTGATTATACAAATTGATGACACTGGTGCTTGGTGAAGTTTGTTTACTATGATGACTCCTAATATACGTACGTATGATGTTATAGGGTTTTGTGTGTCAGAAATTAAAAGTTTTCCTTAATCATTGTTTCACCACGGTAAAGTTTTTTCTAGCGGTGATCAGTTAAGTAGATTAATGGATTGTGCAGCAAGGTACTAGAGGTTCTTGGGCAATTTCTTCTAAACCTCCAGAGCGTAACAAATCTTCCCAATCATTTTTAATTGTCGGGTCATTCGGGCTAGATTTACGCAACTCACTCAGAATTGCTAAAGAATCTTCCCAAAATCCCGATAGGGCATAAATTGCTGCTTGTTCTTCTGGTTTGACTTGCTTGATTTCCGACATTAAGGCAGCATCAGGAGCAATACGTTGAATTGAGCCAGAAACTACATAATCTAGCTGCCGATCGCTGCGATCGCAAATCACGGAAAAGTCCCAGTGATAAGTTTTACCAGCTTTTAAACTCAGCACATCGGGTTTTTCTGGTAAACTCAGGCTGACAATACCAGCTTTACTTGGTGTTGGCAAGGTTTGTTGATACACAACATTATCTTCTTCATCTGACAATACCAGTTCCATAACTGGTGCAGATGTTTGCGGTACATAAAATAAAAATGTCGGATAAGCAGATGTAGTTCTTTGCATTACATCCAAGGTTGGTGTTAGTGCTGTTAAGCGTTTTTTCCCTGGCATACAAGCCTGACCACTTTCACTCAGACGTATACCACTGCGAGTTCCTCCCTGAATTTGCCGTGCCGGTTTGCCTAAGTTTTGAGGAATGTATGTAACATAAGTTGGTCGCTTGCTGTTGCCATTGCGGCGATCGCGGGCTACATAAATTTGGATATTATTCATCGCTGTGGTAGCGTAGCGATCGCCTGGTCTTTCCTGGAGTGCTTGTTTAAAATAATTTAAAGCGGCTGAGTAATTGCGCTGACGAGTCGCACTGTAACCCAACTGCATATATTTGTTGTAGTTTGATTGAGCTTGAGCAATGTTATCAGGTGCGGCTACTACTTTATCGAAGCTCACAGGCAACAGAGAGCCAAGCATTAAGGTAACACAGACGCATCTTATCAAGAAAAACGGTTTCATAGTCAATCCCTTCTCTGGGGCTTTACGGTATGTTCATACAACACAGATCAGTTGCATTTCGCATAGATATGCAAAATTTCATCTCTTCTTGTTGACAATTTTCAGGGTTATCTGTGAAACTCCTAGGTTCCTGTAATAAGGTAAGTCAGTATCTCCTGTGACAATTTCATCAGTAATTCACTACCTTTTTGAAAGGTTAATATTATTTAGCTAGTTGTTATGGGTGGTTTTTACGTAAAACTACTATAATCTAGTTGCAACTTGCTTGTACATATTTTTATGCTCAAGATTAGTAACAAATATGTAAATTAACCATCCTAAATTTTTGTTAAGTCGAACGTTGAATTTATTTATGGCAGAAGTCAGGAGGCAGGAGGAACAGTGTTACTATTCCTGGCATTCAATCTTTCAAATTGTCCTAACATATCTGCCTACTGTTTTACAGTTACTGAAATTAAAGATATCGCCGGATCAGGATTGAGAACTCAGAATGGCAAGGATTTTGGTAACGATTATGACAATAAAAGTGGAGATAAAGTGCTAGAGAGACTTCTAGGAGAACGCCACAGCGCCAAAATTTTTAATCTAATGAGAATAAATCGCAAAAAACTAAGTGACTAGATGGCATTCAACCCTGGCTTTACTTTGCCAATAACTCACCAATCAAGCAGCTAAAATCCCAGTTAAAAGTATACTTTTCTCCATTAAAAGTAGGGATAAAAACGCTATCAAGCAGACCCATCAATTCACTAGCTCAAAACTGTCTATTAATTGCAGAAAATTATTAATTAATACTTGCATAAAAATTTGCCTTTCGTTTTCATTCATAATCTTGAACTATTCTGAATAACTCGCAACACAACTGAGGTTAGTCAGCAGCCGTGATGAATTACTAAAACAAATCGCTACAATTGGGATGCGATAGGGAAGCATTATTAACGTATGAGACTGATTTCTGAGCCAGCAATTCCGGTAAAAATCCAAAAAATGAAGGAACGGGTAAGGTGGCGACATAGCAGTATTATCCAGCGCGGCATCGATCAAACTAGTATGGTAATTGACGATGGCAAAGATGATACTCCCGACTTTTCATTTTTGGTGATTGGGGATAGTGGGACAAAATCTCATTACGGACACCATCCGCAACGAGAAGTGGCAGAATTAATGCTGGCTCATCAAGATGATTGCCGTTTTGTGCTGCATACCGGCGATGTGATTTATGTGGTGGGTTCCCATGAATATTATCCAGCCAACTTTATTGAACCTTACCGTGAGTTTTTGGTGGGTGGCGAGAACCCCAAGAATATTGCTTACGATCGCATGATTTTTAACCTACCGTTTTTACCAGTTCTCGGCAACCATGATTATTATGATGTACCTTTTGTTTATCGCTGGTTAACAGGAAGTACACTCAGGCTACGGCGAATGCTGCGCTACAAAGATTTTGAAATTGGTTGGCATGGTTCTAATCAAGGAGATGCTTATGCACGCGCTTTTCTGGATTATTTAGCCCGTTTTGCTGCTCCCGAAGAATTAAATCATCATTTAGACCAGCGTTATACAGGCAAAACCGACACTGGTCGTTGTTTACGTTACATCCCAGGAGATTTTACCCGTGTACCTAATCGTTATTACAGTTTTCGGTATGGTGGTATAGATTTTTTCGCTCTGGATTCTAATACTTTTAATATGCCATCGCCTTTACCGACAACTCAAGCGGGGGAAATTTATCGTCAGGAATTGCAAAAAACGCCGCCAGGAAATAAATAAAGAAGAAGAGCAGATTTTGGCAATGAGCGATCGCCTAAATCCTGATGATCCGGCCGATGCGGAACAACTAGACGACCTCAGTGCTAAATTAGACCAAATTAACGAAGTCAAAATTGATATCGAAAAACAATTATCATCTCAGCATTCAGCAACAATTGATTTTGAACAACTAGAATGGTTGCGTGACAGACTAATTGAATCTTGGCATACCTCAGAAGTTCGCGCTAGAATTCTCTTTTTTCACCATCCTCCTTACGTTACCGAAGCCACCAAATGGAGTCAAGCCCAAACTTTGGCGGTGCGTCACCGTTTGCGTTGGGTATTAGAACAAGTCAAAGAAAATCTTGGTTCCTTAGTACAAAACCGCCCCATAGTTGATTTAATATTTAACGGCCATGCCCACTGTTTAGAATATCTCCGCACAGGCGATACCGGATATGCCGATTCTCATATTCCTTGTATTATCTCCGGTGGTAGTGGTCGCCGTCCCCGCCGCCAGCGCGTTGAAGGAACAGAATTGTTAGAGAGTTTTAGGGAACTTCCTGGTAGTCCTACTCGCAAAGTCGCCGACTCACTGCTGTATGTTGGTCGCTATGGTTATGGTTCGCAAACACGCTTACCTTATTCTTGCGTGCGAGTTGATGTTAAAGATGGTTGTCCACCTAAATTTATTGTTCGACCTTTAGTTGCAGAACGAGTGGAACAAAAATGGTATCAGCATGAAATGGAACCGTTACTGTTGTAAATGCTGATTTTAATCAGCGACTCATGGCAAAAATCTGTTCAGCCGTTAGCGGAATGTGCGGAAACAATAGCGAATCAATTCGCTCTTCTCCTCGAAATATCTTTGGAGGTAAATACTCTCCATTTTCTAGTTGATATATTGTGATCGTCGGCTGCTTAGGCGAACCAATAAACCGAATCCCACCAAAAGCAGCATAGTCTACAATTATGTACTCCAAAACACCTAGGTCTTCATATTCAGCCAGTTTTGTGAGATAGTCATCCTTCCAATTGTTGCTAACAACTTCAATGATTCCTGGTGGTGGAATATATGCAGCCGCAGAACTAGAACTAGTTTTCATCCGTTGCCATTCTTCCTTAGCAAAAATGACAATATCAGCTTTGCGGCTTTTTTCTTTTTCTCCCGATGCTGTCTTCAGCCGCACCTGTTTAGATTGTCGAGATACGTAGGGGAGGTCATTTGCTTGGCAATGATTTTCTAAGTAGGCGCATAGTCGTTGAATCAAATCTTCATGATTGGCATTTGGTTCGGATAATGGCACAGGAATTCCATCCCATAGCTCAAATTCTCTGCCTGAACCATCATCCCAGGCAAGAAACTCTGTAAAAGTCAGTGGTTGTGTGATGGCGACGTACATCGTTCTTGCTCTATTGCTGACGGGTACTTGACTCAATGCTATCAAGATATACAGCTTTGTCGAAATTCCCAGAATAAATATATTTTTCCCAAATTGGTATGGTGAACTGTAAATAGTTTTTATAACAAACGTTTTTTCATGCTAACGTTTGTTTAGCAAATGTTTTTGGTTCTATGAAGAGACGAATATCCTCCAAGCAATCTGCTGAAGTACCAAAGCAAGAAAGCCCATCAGTTAATCCACATACTTTTAGTGGACACGATCTAGACTGGGAGCCTTTGCCAGAATGTCTGAGTCACTGGACAGGCTTTGTACTTCACTGGGTGACTGAACTCGGCGCACAGTTTTATGCCCGTGCTATGACTCCCTTAAATCTGCGTCCGCTCCAGGTTGGTATCCTCCAATTACTAGCTGGTGAAGGTGCAATGGTTCAAGCACGACTGGGTGACAAACTTCGTGTTGATAAAGCGAGCATGGTTACTTTGCTCAATGACCTAGAAGCGCAGGGCTTAATTGAACGACGACCTCATCCGAGCGATCGGCGAGCCTATGAAGTTCATCTTTTAAAGGCTGGTGAACAACGACTCCAACAAGCAGAACATGTATCGATTGAAGTAGCAAAACAATTCTTCGCTGCCTTAACACTAGAAGAACAACAGATTCTCAATGAATTGCTAAAGCGTGTTGCAACGAGCAATGCTTCATGGAAATCAACGACAGCCAAAGATGTTGACAATTAACGTAAGTTTCTTTTGGGGTTATATGAATATGATTCCAGCAGACAGCAGATGTTCTTGACTGATGAGGCTTAGTAAGTATTTCTATTACCTCAGAAGCCGTTAATTGATTTGCATTCATAAGTAATATAGGAAATACAAACATCATGAGCATAGAAATTATTGTTTTCGTGATTGCAGCTTCTACAACATTTTTCAACAATGCTCTGCATTGGTACACACAGGTCACTACTTATCCACTTTTTGGTTGGGTTGGACAAACAGAGTTTGTATCGTTTCACAAAGAATATGAGCGCAGGCTCCCGTTTAGTATCTACATACCTTACATGTTGTTGATGCTAAGTACACTGCTACTGGTATTTGTACATCCAGTAGAAGTTAAGCTTGGCTGGGTACTTATGTTGCTTGTGCTGAACGCATCAATTATGATAATCAGCCTCACGTTTGCTGTTCCAATTCATAATCGACTCCAGCGCCAAGGTTACTCCGATAAAGGCAGCATTCGGAGACTTATTCAATATAACAGTGTTAGACTCATTGCCTCATCAGCTAGTAGCGTTATTATGCTGTATTTGCTGATAGGTTTGTTGCTAAATCGAACAGCAACTTCCCTATAGCTTTATGCTCTCATAGTCATGCTTATACCAATTTGAAAAAAGAATGCGACAGATAGAAATCAGGAAAGTCTGACTGGAGCTACATTTCTTAATTGCGAATTGCGAATTGCAAATTGCGAATTGGTATTACTATCTGGCTAACAACCGCGCTGCATCAGAATTAATCTGGGTCGTCGGTAAGATGCTCCCGGTGATCTGTGTCTGAAGCGCGGGAAAGTTAAATGCCGAATGGCTTTGTATGGATGTGATAAAACTGACTATTATCTTGGTTGCTTAAGAAGCCTCACTTATTCACCAGTCAGTTAAGAGAATAGTAGCGACTGTCTTGAAAGTAAGCAAATCAGCAATGATGAGTGAGTGCGATCGCTCCAACTCCAGCGATAATGACAATGTCCTCAAAGTAAGCAAATCAGCAATGATGAGTGCGATCGCTCCAAGTCAAACGATAATTAATATACACGTAAAGTAAGCAAATTATATCCTGAATTTCTTAGTAATACTGGTCAAAACTTAGATAAATCAATACTTTTGAGAGCCAATACGGCGTATCTCTATTGCGCGGAGTTGGCTCTTGGAGAAAATTGCGCTCGCCTTCAGTGATGTCGTTTAAAGAGACTATCACGGCAACTAAACTCTTTTACGCATAACCTTGGCTCCTTCACGCATAACCTTGGCTTGATTAAACATAAGTTTAGCTTCTTCACGCATAGCCAAGGCTTGTTCACGCATAACCTCAAACTCTTTTACATTATCTCGGTTTACGTCAGCTATCTCTTTTTTAGCTGAGAGTGCTTTATTTTGAGGTTTCATTTTTAGAATTTTTTTTAAATCTGATTAAAGTCTATTTTGAAGCTGTTATTAACTTGATAGAAATTAAAAATATTTCATAATAGCCACGACCTCGCAAGTGAGTTGCGCTGTCGTGGCTTAGACTGAGTGATCTCTAAAGTTATATCAATTTACTGCTATTAAAAATCGTCATCTCAGCCAATAGCTTAAATCAAGCACTAATTAATTCTGCTTTACTAGAGGCTTTCTCTAGAATTGGCCTTTGATTTTCAATATAAAAACTATATCCATCAGGAAGAACATTCAACTTGATTCCCCAGAGTGCTAAACCCTCTCCCTTGTCGAGTAGATTCTCGTCACTGTTGCTAGTTTCACTGATATCTATAACAATAACTGCATTTTCACCAATTACTTTAAAATGGTTATCTTTAACGATCACTGCGGTATTCTCATCTAATCCGAGTCCCCACATATTGTTTTGATGAACAAGCCCTGAAAGTAAACGCCCTAAGCGTCCACGTTGTTCAAAATGAGAGTCAATTAATACTCCTTGAAGAAAACCCAGCCCTGATTCTAATTTATTACTCTGATAGCAAGGATTAATTTCAGAATCTCCTTCGATAATCATGATGTTTGACATGGCGTGAGCGCCAGCACTCGTCCCACCAATGACAAATTCTGGCTCTTGATAACGTTGATGTAAAATGGCTTCTAACTCTGTGTCTTTGAGTAAGTCAGATATACGTTCTTGTTTTCCACCTGTAAAAAATACTCCAGTCGCATTTCTTACTACATCCAGGGCTTTTGAAGCACTGGCATCTTCTTTACGAATTGTGTCAATGACTTCTACACTTTCAGCACCTAAGCGTTTGAATGTATCTATATAATCATCTCCCAGCTTCTCTAGGTTCCCCTGAAGCAACTGTTAAGACAACAATCCTGGCATTGCGACCTTGAGCAAGGTCAACAAACCGTTTAAGAATTTTGCATTCTCCATCCAAATCTACAGCACCACCAATAATTACTAAATGTCCTTGAGTTGAATGCAATAACATATTTTCTCCAATTATGCTTTTAAGCAACTAAAATTTATTTCAATAGTTGGTGTAATGTTAATCTCAAGAAACTCAACCGTAATCTCCTAGCTTTTTATTAACCAGAGAGTTAATCAAAAATCATTTTACCTATTAGGTTTATGTGGTTCAGGAAAATTAGCTAAAAATTCTAAGTTAAAGTTTGATTGAAGTACTAGTAAGCCATCAACATTGAATAAATATCTGACTCAGATAACCAGATCATGGTTTCATAGCCTATTCTTTCTATTTCATGCTCTATTCTTAAAGGCATTTCTATTAGATAGAGCCAGCTATTTGATTCTGGTCTATAGTTTTTAACAACACCTTTACCTCCAATAAATCTTACTTCTTGACCTTTAGTGAACTTAGGATTTATCAAAACCTTTGCAATCATGATGATTAATTCTTATCCTTAATACCGACTACTTATAGTTTTAGCTCCCCAAAAATCATCTATTCTCTGTCTTGGGTTTTATCATCTATACACCAAGAGTTTTAACTTCATTTTTTAGAACCTATATCTAGAGTCATGACGTATGTTTGAGTAATCTTATTTCTATTATTGCCATCAGTTAAGCTTGACTATTTACTTATATCAAAGTCAAAAGTTAGAGAAATATATCCCTGTATTTTAGATAACTGCAAAAATTTATATTTAACTATTCTAAAGCAGAAGTGTTGAATGTTAAGAAAAACCCGATAGAAATCGCCCAAAGTTTGGTAAAATTTGGGCGATAAACATAAATATATCTGTTTGATAGTGATTATAAATAGATTTCCTAAAATTGTCAAAGATATCCTGAGCCAACTGCCAAAAAATGATTATCCAGTCTTGAACAGCCGTCTGTTTGTCGAGTGCTGGCTATCTTATGTATTGGACAACAGCTTAACAAGTATGCGAGATGTGTTTAAGCGGTTAAATAATACAGGATATCCCGTAGATATTTCGACTTTCTCAAAAGCTAATTTGCATCGAAGTCAACAACCATTTCAAGAAATTTATGAAAAATTAAATAAGTTAGTCCAACAGGTAAATAACAAAAAATTACACGATAAATATGCTATTTGTCCAATTGATTCTACAATTATTACTTTGACGAGTAAGTTGTTATGGATTTTAGGATTTCATCAGGTAAAACTGTTTAGTTCGCTGAATTTAGCTACAGGAACACCTGAAGATAATTTCATTAATTTTGGGCATAACCATGATTATAATTTTGGTTCAAAAATGCTCTCAAATTTGCCAACGGATGCTGTGGGGGTAATGGACAGGGGGTTTGCCGGATTTAAATTTATCCAAGAATTAGTCCAGGACAAAAAATACTTTGTTCTCCGGATTAAAAACAATTGGAAACTCGAATTTCAAGAGTCAACTGGCTTAATCAAAATTGGCGCATCTCATGATGCTAATGCCTATAGAGTGGTGAGTTTTTGCGATTTAGAAACTCAAACCGAATTTCGGTTAGTGACTAACTTACCTGCTACGGGAGAAACGGCTGTTAGTGATGATGAAATTCGAGATATTTATCGATTACGCTGGAGCGTTGAATTGTTATGGAAGTTTTTGAAGATGCACTTAAAGTTGGATAAATTAATTACCAAAAACCTCAATGGCATCACTATCCAAATTTATACTAGCCTGATTGCTTATCTGATTTTACAGCTTGTCTCTATTCCTGAACAATGGAATAATACATTATTAGATAAATTTCGCTATCTTCAGTCTTGTATGTGTCAGAAAATCAGTTATGTTCATTGGTTTGAAGAGATGATGTTATGTTGACATTTTTTTGGCTTCTTAGAATCCGTGTAATTATTTATGTAAAGTTTTATATCATCATTCAACATTTCTGGCTCAGGAAGTAGCACAAAAAGCAAAAAATAAAGGAGCGCCATTTAAAGATTCTTATATTGATAAAGCTAAAATCTACACTTGGTTGGCATGGCAAGAAGAACCAGGTAGACAACTACATCAAGCTATTAAGTATAAAGTCCTAAATTCTCAACATCCAAACGCCCAAATATTTTTCACATGGTTTAAAAATCTCTACAATTTATAATCGTGTATTTTGCGCTTTCCCAGGAGCGATCGCCTATATGTTTGTAAAATATTAATGGTGGGCGATCACTGTTTTAATGTAATTTTTAATACGTAGATTATTTAGTGTAAATAAAACCATGTTCTCACCTAGAGGAGTTGAGAAATTTCTTGTGGGTGACTAAAGTGAACTGGGATGATTGTAGATTTAGGACAATGTTATGCAAACAAATTGGAAAATTGGGACTTTATTTGGTATCCCGTTGTTTTTAGACCCTTTGTGGTTTGTCATTTTAGGACTAGCAACCCTGAATTTTGGTGTGGCTTACCAAGAATGGGGGTCTGCTATCGCCTGGAGTGCTGGGATAGTCATGGCATTGCTGCTATTTGGTTCGGTATTGTTACACGAATTAGGTCATAGTTTGGCAGCGCGGTCGCAAGGTATTAAAGTTAATTCGATCACCCTATTTTTGTTTGGTGGGATTGCCGCAATTGAAGAAGAATCGAAAACTCCTGGTAAAGCCTTTCAAGTAGCCATAGCCGGGCCTTTGGTAAGTGTGGGGTTGTTTTTCTTATTGCGGATTGTAGAAATTTTTATCCCTGAGACTAGTCCTCTCAATATGATGGTGGGGGATTTGGCAAGAATTAACTTGGTTGTCGCCTTATTTAACTTGATTCCGGGCTTACCTTTAGATGGTGGTCAGGTGTTAAAAGCAGCACTGTGGAAAGTTACAGGCGATCGCTTTCAAGCAGTACACTGGGCAGCAAGATCAGGGCAAATTTTGGGTTATGCGGCGATCGCATTAGGATTTGCGGTAGATTTCTTTACAAAAGAATTAGCACTCGGTTTGTGGATTGCGATGATTGGTTGGTTTGGGATTCGTAACGCCAACACCTACGACCGCGTGACTACCTTACAAGAAACTTTGTTGAAGATGGTAGCTAGTAGTGCAATGACGCGGGACTTTCGCGTAGTTGATGCTGACCAGAGTTTACGCGCCTTTGCTGACGCATATCTATTAGAGAGTGCTGCACCACAAGTGTATTTTGCTGCGTCGGATGGACGTTATCGCGGTCTGGTGGCGATTGAGGATTTGCGCTTGGTCGAAAGAAGTGAATGGGAAACCCGCACTCTGCAAACTATTGTTCATCCTCTCACAGAAATACCAACAGTCACCGAATCAACTGCGATCGCCGAAGTAATTAACAAACTAGAAAATGAACAGTTACCACGTATTACTGTACTTTCTCCGGCTGGTGCGGTAGCTGGCGTAATTGACCGGGGTGATATTGTGAGTGCAGTTGCACAAAAGTTAAGTATTCCATTCACTGATGTGGAAATTAAGCGGATTAAAGAAGAAGGTAGTTATCCGCCGGGGTTGCAGTTGGGAGTAATTGCTAAGTCTACTGTTAATTAAATTTTTAACCGCCGATTAACGCGAATGGACGCTGATAGTTAGGAAAGATTATTTGTGTTGGTTCGTGAGTGTTGGCGGTTATTGTTTGATATCAGAATTTACTAGATTGATATGACCTGACTTTTTGCTTTGCCGCTTGCTGTCTGATACGTTTAGTTTCGGCTTTATTTGGTATGTGGGGTCTTTCACTTAATACCTGTTTTAACTCTGCATAGGTAATCTTAATTCCAGAGCCTTTAGGAAAATCACCATTGTTATAGATAACATAACCATCTGGATGAAAGAACCACTTGTAGCAATCATTTTTAATGCCGAGAAGTTCCTTTGTATGCAATTTTCTTAACCAATCTATGCCGTTCATGAATATCTCCAAAAAAATAATCAACAGAATCAAGTTTTCAAATTACTCTCCCATTCTTCTTCGCGCCTGTGCGCCTTTGCGTGAGATAAATGTTTTTTCGTGTATGGGACACTACCTTTAGTTATTAAAAATAATATAACCCACGAAAGAGTCAGAGCTTGGATGTATTTTCTAACATCGGGAGAGATGCTCTAGTCTCTAAGTGGCAATCATGGAAGAGTATGACGTTGTAATTATTGGGGCTGGTCACAATGGCTTGGTATGTGCTGGCTACTTACTCAAAGCGGGTTACAGCGTCTTGTTGTTGGAAGGGCGATCGCTTCCTGGAGGTGGTTGTACAACTGAAGAACTGATGCCTAATGAAGCGCCAGGGTTTAAATTTAACCCCTGTGCTATGAATCATTTATTTATATTCTTAGGGCCAGTTATTCAAGAATTAGAACTCAATAAATATGGTTTAGAATATCTTACCTGTGACCCAGTAGCATTTTGTCCTCATCCTGATGGCAAATATTTTTTAGCTCATAAATCTGTAGAAGCAACTTGTCAAGAAATTGCTCAATTCAGTCAAAGAGATGCCCAAAAATACGCAGAATATATTAAATTTTGGCAGCGTTTTGTTACAGCAATTACTCCTTTTTTCAATGCGCCTCCTAAATCAATTGTTGATATTGTTGGTAATTACAATCTCAATAATTTACATGATTTATTTTCAATTGTCGGCGGAACTAATATCACTTTAGATTTGCTGCGTACAGTTCTGAGTAGCCCTATAGATAATATCAATGAGTATTTTGATTCAGAATTTGTCAAAGCACCTCTCGCACGATTAGCAGCAGAATTAAGTTCACCGCCTTCCCAAAAAGCCATGTCTTTTGGGGCAATGATGTTGCTTTTACGCCATAATCCGGGGATGGCTAGACCAAGGGGTGGTAGTGGCGCACTGGTCGAAGCTTTAGTGAGATTAGTAACAAGTAAAAGTGGCGTTATTTTAACTGACAAAAAGGTAGAAAAAGTCTTGGTAGATGATGGTAAAGCTGTGGGTGTACGGGTTGCTGGTGGTCAAGAATATCGTGCGAATAAAGGAGTAATTTCTAGTATTGATGCCAAGCGTTTATTCTTGCAATTGATTGATGAAGGCGATGTAGATACAAATTTGCGAGAAAGATTAGACCGCCGCATTGTTAATAATAATGAAACTATCCTCAAAATTGATTGTGCTTTATCTGAACCTCTGCGTTTTGAGCATCATAATCATCGAGATGAGTATTTAATGGGTTCTGTCTTGATTGCAGATTCAGTCAAGCATGTCGAACAAGCTCATAGCGAAATTACCTTGGGCAAAATTCCCGACGATGACCCTTCAATGTATTTAGTAATGCCGACAGCCCTTGACCCTTCAATGGCTCCTGAAGATAAGCATACATTGTGGATTGAATTTTTTGCTCCTTATCAAATTGCCGGTGCAGAAGGTACTGGTTTAAAAGGTACGGGTTGGACAGATGAATTAAAAAATCAAGTTGCCGATAAAGTTATTGCTAAATTAGCTAATTATTCCCCCAATTTAAATTATTCAATTATTGCCCGCCATGTCGAAAGTCCGGCGGAATTAGGAGAACGCTTAGGTTCATATAAAGGCAATTACTATCACATTGATATGACCTTAGAGCAAATGCTTTGCTTCCGCCCATTGCCAGAATTAGCCAACTATAAAACACCAATTGAAAATTTATATTTAACTGGTGCTGGAACTCACCCTGGTGGGTCAATTTCGGGAATGCCAGGACGCAATTGTGCGCGAGTATTTCTGCACGCTGAGGAACCAATTTCTCAGACATTTAAAGAGGCAGGAAATTCGCTTAAGTCCAAAATTGCATCTGTTTTTCAAGGTTAGTAAATCTACAATCATTCACTTACAAAATTATCACCGAGGAAAATATGGTAACGAAAAATAGTATCTATGCGTTAGGAGTATTTACTAAGGCGCAAGAATTAGAGAAAGCGATTAATGATTTGCAAGCTTCTGGCTTTCCTCTAGAAAGAGTTTCGGTAATTGCTAAAGATGTCAAGCAAGGTGAAAGCATCGGTGAAGCACCACTCAGCGATCGCATCGGTGATCAAGATGTCAACGTTAGCTCACCCGTGGGAAATACGCTCACAGCAACTAGTTGGGGTACTTTGTTACTCGGTTTGAGCAGTCTGGCGCTTCCTGGTTTGGGTGCGGTATTAGCAGCAGGTTCTGTCGGTGTAGCTTTAGCTACTAGTGTGGCAGGTGTAGCTGTAGGCGCAGCCGCAAATCAAAATTTAGTCAAAGCTTTCACAGATTTGGGTATCCCGGAGGAGAGAGCCAGAATTTATAGCGATCGCCTGCAACAAAGCTATTATTTGCTCATCCTCGAAGGAACAGAATCAGAAATTCAACGCGCCGAACCAATTTTACGTGAACAAGATATTCAAAATTGGGGCGTTTATCAAGAGGGACTAGGAGCTAGAGGCTAGTATTTTTTGCTCATATCTTCTCTAGTCCCTAACCTCTAGCCTCTAACCTCTAACAGAAGTTTATCTAGTAATATCTATGCAGTTAAAGCCCATAAATCAGCAAGTCGTTGCAGTCGTTGGTGCTTCCAGCGGTATTGGACGTAAAGCAGCCTTGGAATTTGCTCAACGTGGAGGCAAGGTCGTGGTTTCCGCGCGTGGTGAATTAAAGTTAAAGTCACTGGTGGAAGAAATTCGCGGCTTTGGTGGTGAGGCGAATTATATTGTTGCTGACGTGCAAGAATTCGACCAAGTAAAAGCGATCGCTGATAAAACTGTCGAGTTATACGGAAGACTTGATACTTGGGTTCATGCTGCGGCGATTGGGATGTTTGCCACGTTTGACAAAACTACCCCAGAAGAGTTTAAGCACGTTATAGATGTGAGTTTGATGGGTCAAGTTTATGGTGCAATGGCCGCGTTACCGCATCTCAAGAACGAAGGACGGGGCGCACTAATTCATGTATCTTCAATGGAAGGTAGGCGATCGCTTCCTTATCAAAGTGCTTACTCTTGTGCTAAACACGGCATTGAAGGCTTTCTCGAAGCGATGCGAATTGAATTGATTCATGAGAAATGGCCTATCAATGTCACAAGTATTAAGCCAGCCGTCATTAACACTCCATTTTGGAGTAATGGTTTAACTAAATTAGGCGTGAAACCATCAGGAATACCACCTTACTATGACCCTAAAATTGTTGCCGATGCCATAGTTTATGCTGCTGAACATCCAATTCGTGATTTGTTAGTTGGAGATATAGCTAAATTGCTCGATTTGGCTCAGAAAATCTCGCCTTCATTAGTAGATTCGTTATTATTGCTGTTAGGTTTTAATCTTCAACGTAGTAGTGGCGAATTAAAATCTGAAGACGCAACCAACAATTTTTATCAACCTGTTCCCGATGATAGAGTTGATGGTGATTATCAAAACTTAGTCATACCTAGTATTACTGATGCTTTGGGTAAATTACCGCTTTTTCAATTAGGAACAGGCGCTTTATTAGCTTTACTTGCAGCACAAGCATTCAAACAAATTGAGTAATTGCATTGTTCAATTATTCGTAAAAAATACCCTCGACTTATGTAATAAGTCGAGGATGCAAACTTCCGCCTAAGTCGTATTTTAACAATAAATAAAAAAATTGATTTGACTTATTAAGCCTACCTTTTGATGGATTTAAAGTTTGAAATTATCAGTTGAATAGAAAGTGTTATGTCTTGCTAACTAATCGTCTTAAGCAAAGCAATCTGAGCAGATATATAAATTGAAATCACAAGATTTTAGTTAGCCAAAATACCAATTATTGGCTTGATTTCACAACACCTTGAAATCTACAAGATTTAACGTTGTGTATGATTTTTATTGAGAATTGGTATTAATTTTCTCAAAATTTGCACCATCACAGGAGTAATACAAAACATGGAAAATATTCAAACCGCAAAAATGGTAGAACGTTACTGTGCTTTAACCATTGGTATTCTCTATTTATTATTAGGTTTGGCAGGGTTTACACCAGCTTTGGTATCTTTACCTGGAACCCATGAATCTTTCATTCCTTTAGATGAATCTCCTAATGCTTATGCTGCGGGATTTGGTTATATATTTGGTTTATTTCCTACCAATTTTTTGCATGATTTAGTGCGATGTGCTGTTGGGTTATTAGGCATTGCTTCTTATAACAGTGCTAAAAGTGCGCGATTATTTAATGCCACTTTTGCAGTAGCTTACGTGGCATTAGCAATCATGGGATTATTACCATTTGCCAAGACATTTTTCGGATTTATGCCACTTTTTGGTAATAATGTTTGGATTAATTTCTTATCAGCGATCGCAGCAGGTTATTACGGTCTAATCATTCCATCTAAGGTAGCAGGTGTGAACGTTTCTCAAAATGTTTAATATTGCCCAAAGTATCACAATCAAGAACTGTAGTTTGCAAATTTGTAGGAGCTTTATATGCAGAAATCTAGCAAACAACAACAATATTTCCTTCAATATCTTTCTTTAATCCCAGTTCTGGCTGTATTTGCGATATCAATTGCTTTTTCTACCTGGGCAATTATTAATTACTTCTTCCCTGACTTGCTTTTCCATCCGATGCCATAAGTGATTTTCTATACATAAAATCAGCATCACCAATTCCCCAAAGGTGGGGGCGAACAGCAGTTCGTCCCCACTTAGATTTTTTCAATCATCAAGTTTGGTTTCTGACTTCTGACTTTTGCAAGCGAAAGCATCTAGATTTACCGATGACACCAGATAAGTTATTGTGGCATTGTGCTTGTGAAGACTTAATACGTAGTTATGCCAAAGCCGCGTTTTGTCCGTTTTTTTCGCCATCTGAATTGGCGCATTCTCAAAAAAACCTTTGCTCGGACAATCGAACGACGACTACTAGGACTTGCTGCTGAAATTGCTTTCAATGCTATGTTATCGCTGTTTCCGGCTATTCTGGCTGTACTGACAGCGATTGGTTTGTTGGCAGAATCATTACAAGATACTTTTAAACAGATGGCGGCTTTATTGAGTCAAGTTGCGCCAGAAGAAGCGATGATTTTGATTCGGGACTTTGCCAGCCGGGAAATTGCCCACTCTAAAAATAGTAGTTTGTTTTCTCTCAGCTTTGCGATCGCTCTTTGGACTGCTTCTGGTGCTATCAGTACAGCCATGACAGCATTTGATCAAATCCATCAAACTCCGCCACAACAAAGCCGTCCTTTCTGGCAATCGAAACTGATTTCATTGGGATTAACAATTGGTACAATAGTACTGTTGATGTTGGCTTCGTTTTTAGTCTTTGTTAGTGACCTACTATTAAAAATAGCCGTCTATGAGCATAGTTCTTTACTATTCTTACAGCACCTTTGGCAGTTATTACGCTGGCCTGTCAGTTTAAGTATTGTTGCTACCGCCTTTAGTTTTGTGTATCGCTATGGCCCTAGTGTCTGGAATTTTGGTACACCAATTATGCCAGGGGCAAGTTTAGCAGCGATTTTTTGGGCAATACTATCGTCACTATTCCGGCTTTATGTCACTAATTTTGGTAATTACAATAAAGTTTATGGTGCAGTCGGGACTGTGATTGTTTTAATGTTGTGGCTGTGGATGAGCGCAGCTGTGCTACTCATTGGAAATCAACTAAACGTGATTGTCGGCGAAGATATGCGCTATCAAAAGATAAAAAGTCAGGAAGCAGAGGAGCAGAAGAGCAGGAAAGCAGAGGAGCAGGGGAGCAAAGAAGCAGAGGAGCAGAAAAATAATCTCTAACTGTATACTCAGCACTCTAAATTAAGTATTAGAACAAAACCTTGTCAAATTACCAAGTAGCAGTAGAATATTGAACGGTTCCAACTTCAAAGAAGCGATCGCTTGAATGCCTGATTCTTCTCCACGGTTTTCTCATATTGATCCTGACGCTAAAGCACCTTCCTTGAGGCGACTGCGCCAGTTGAGTCGCGTAATGGACAAAGCCATCACTATTCCTGGTACGGAAGTTAGTGTAGGTTTAGATCCATTATTAGGACTGTTACCTGTTGGCGGTGATGTTTTGGGATTGATATTTTCCAGCTACATCATTTTAGAAGCTGCCAGATTAGGTGCGCCTAAAGCTACTTTGGGTAGAATGATTTTGAATATCATCATTGATAGCTTGGTAGGCAGTTTACCTGTAGCCGGAGACTTATTTGATTTTGCTTGGAAATCAAATGAATATAATCTCAAGCTGTTAGAAGAACACTTAAAAATTCCTGGCAATACAAAAAAAAGCCGATACTGGGTTTGTATTAGTTGTTTTAGTTGGCTTATTATTGCTAGGCATTGTTTTAATCACAATCCCAATATTATTAATTAGCACTCTGTGGCGAGTATTCACTGGTGGTTAGTTTAAAAGCATGAAAGATTGGTGGCAAGAAACTTTCCCTCAAGGTCGGCAAAACCTCATTATTACTGATGCTCAAGGATATCCTGTGCAGATTGCCTATGGAGAAAAAGGTACGGGTAAACCTTTAATTTTAATGCACGGTATGGGTAGCTGGAGCTATAACTGGCGTTATAGTGTTGAAGCATTATCAAAATATTTTCGGGTTATTTGTTTTGATGCTAAAGGCTTTGGATTTTCCGAAAAACCTTGTCTGCGCCGAGAACATGACGGTCATCAAGTAATTGAATTAGAGCGGATTATTCAAGAATTATGTGATGAGCCTGCGGTTGTAGTTGCCGAATCTTTAGGTGGCTTAGTTGCTTTAGCACTAGCACAGGAAAAACCTGAATTAATTGCGCGGTTAATAGTAGTGAATGTGCCAATTTTTGCTGACCGTTTGCCGCATTGGGCAATGTCGATTTTAGCTCATACACCCATCGAAGTTTTGCAAGCAATAGACTCTTTGCGGTTAGCTTATTTGGCTGCACCACTCGTCAGAGAAATTATGGCAATTGAGCGCCGGAGAGTGCTATTTGACCCATCAATTTTGTCTCAGGAAGATGTGTATTGGATTACTTATCCTTTTACAGAAATTCCCGGTACATTGGTAAAAGTTGCCGAAGATTTACAACTAGCGGCGCGAGAAATTGAAAACTTGCAAAGCAATAAACCTAATATGCTCACAAGAATTCAAAGTAAGTTATCTCATATTGAGTGTCCCACACTAATTTTATGGGGTGATAAAGATAGTTGGTTTCCTGCAAGTCACGGTGAAAAGCTTCATCAATTTATTGCTAATTCTAAATTTCAAATCTTGACTGATTGTTATCATGATGCTTCTACAGGTTCAGCCAAAGTGATTAATACAGAAATTTTGAAATTTTTGCAGGAAACAAATTTTGTTTAGTTATACCGATTCTATAAATAAACAATGCAAATTAAATGCTTAACCTAGCGTTCCTCGTCTGCTGATGTACAAATTTATCTGCGTGCATCTGTCTTGAAAAGTTTGCTCAAGTTGGCAGAGCCGCCCACGCAACTTTTCGCTGCGTGCATCTGCGGTTAATTATTCTTGCTCGTCCCTCCTGCCTCCTGCCTTGCCCTAACGATAAATATTCATACCCACCTACTTAATCAGATGTAGCAGCTTCTAACCAAATTTCCACATCATCGGATAATAATTTTTCCGCCGCTTCTATCATAGTTACGGCAATATCCTTGAGGTCTTCACGATTATTTAAGTAAGTTTTCAAGGCTTCCATCGGGTCGATGCTGTTACTTGCACTTAATTCAGGAACGCGGGGACGAGCTAACTGACTGAGTAATTCTGGTTGAATGGTGTAGGTGTGGGCCGATTTTAAGGCTGTGTGTAAGGCAGCATTTTCGATAACATCTAACTGTTCGGAACGGAGTTTGTAAATTAATCGCACTACTGCATCTTGAATATCATATTTGGCGATCGCTTTCAAAATTGCCGCCTGGGGATCTTCGGCTTTGGAAATATCCACTTCAATGGTGCGGAAACTGCGAACTGGTAAGGGACAAAATTCCCAAGTCGTATTTCCCCGTTCCAGTTCAATCATCACATAGCCTTTGTCTTCTTTTTCTTCACTAAAATCTACCCGTTCAATACTTCCCGGATAAATGACTGGTGGGTTGTTATGTTTATTTAAATTCTGGTGTTTGTGGACGTGTCCCAACGCCACATAATCAAAACAAGGACGCGTCAACAAAGACAACGGTAAAGTAAAACCTTTACCCACAGCTAACAAACGTTCAGCGCCCAAACTAGCATTATCCGCCATCAAGTGCGCTAATAATACAGTCGGCACATCTGGGTCAAGGCGACGAATTTCCCCTTCAATCACAACTTGTAACCTTTGGGTTAATAACTCGTTGACTTCGGACAACGATAAACCTTCCGTTTCTTGGCGCGTCATTAATGTCGAACGAGTCAACCAAGGGAGAGTAATGACTTGGACTTTACCGTTACGAGTTTCGATGTGATGAGTTTTCAACGTGTCACCTACCACAAATCCCGGTACACCCAAAGTTCGATAAATATTTAAGCTTGCGCCTCCTAACCCTTGGGAATGTTGGTCATGATTTCCCACCAACAACACTGTCGGGATATTAGCATCTACCAAACGACGAAATTGACCCGCAAAAGCTTCTTGTACATACGGCGGCGGTGTTGCATCAGGAAACGCATCACCACCAAATATTACCAAATCTACAGGATCTGTCAGGGCGCGATCAATGCACAGGGATAAAGTCTGCACAAAATCCTCCAACCGCGTGTTTAACCCAGTCGCCGGGTTAATTCGACCGTGGGAAAAACCGCTTCCCATGTGGATATCTGAAAGGTGGAGGATTTTAATCATAATTAAAAGGGAGTAGGGACTAGGGAATAGCAAAAAATATGGTTAGAAGCTTACTGATTTTTGGGAAAAATCCAATATGACTTCTAGAGTCAATAGTCAAAAATCGGAATTAATTACATCACATTGTTTTCCTGTCACCTGTCAACAGTAATTTTACAACCACAAAAATCGGCTTGGGTAATTTCTGCGATTTTTCCGATTGGTTTGTAAGCATATACAGCAGTGTTTACTAAGATAATTTACGGTAATTTAAGTTTTGCATTGCTTCCGTAGATATTTATACGGAGATTGTTATTCTTAAACAAAGCATAATCATTTCATTAAGGAAATAAAAAAATGAACAGTTCTAAACCCAATCAGCTAGGTGTATCCGTAGTTATGGGCGCTTTGATTATGTTAACTAGTGTGAGTATTATCACAATTATGAATATGTTCTAGGTTGAATGCTGAGAATTTTTGCAAATAAACTTTACAAAACTCTGTGCAGTACTGCACAGAGTTTTTATATTTTGTAATAGCCAAGTTGGTTAGGACATCGATAAATTATAAAACTTAGACAACATAAAGCTTTTCACCCTGTCACCTGTCACCTATTACCTGTCTCCTGCTCTTTTTACAAAAAAGTATAAAATTAGCATGAAAAGTCTTGCTATATATAAGTTTGAGCCTTTTTGTTGTCAGAGTGTGATTTTGGCTAAAGATACTTGCTGTCTCAGGTTTAATTTTTTTAACTATATTGGCTAGATACTATTCCGGATTTGTACTGAGTCTACTGAGAATAGGAAATAAATCTGTTTAATCACTTCTAAGCGAAATGAAGGCAAGTTTCTCTACTTTTATCAAATGAGAAATTTGAGATTTTGTTGTCTATAAGCATAGCTGAATTCCAATTTTTATTGTTGGAATAAATTTTTATGCTGTCAGGATAATGAATATTTACTTCATTGGCGTGCTAGAAGAAGATTGCCCAAACATTAACATAAGCTGAACTGCGTTTAACTGCTAGTTTTTTGCTTATGTAATTTTTGGATAAATCATCAGTTTGAGCAAGGCTAATAATATTATGACAACAAGATTTTTTCGGGGAATTAATTACACTGTTGAATCATTGATAGGAAGTGACCAAACTTTTCAGAGCAATCAAAAAAATACTTGGTTAGATGTTTTAGGTACGAATAACGTCATCAAGACTGGTAGCGGGAATGATGTGATTATGGAAAATCTTAAGTTCCTGTTTATTGCTGATTATCCTCCTTACGTTGGCCCCGCAATTTTTTATGTTGGTTATGGAGGAATAACTGAAGCATCAATAAGAGGTACTACAACTATTGACACTGGATTTGGCGATGATTTTGTTGTTTTAGGACTAGGTAATTATATTGTTGATCTCGGTCAAGGTAACAATATTGTTGATGGTACTGGTATTTGTGGTAATATCAAAATATCGGCTGGTAACGGTAATAATATTATTGATGTGCCAGGAATTGCTAATTCTCAAATTAATCTTGGTAACGGTAATAACTCAATTTATTTAGGAGCAGGTAACTTCTCCGTATCTACAGGTTCAGGAAATGATTTTATTACCCACGCTGTTGGTGGGTTATTTAGCACCTTGTTTTACGAAGGAGAACCTTACAAACAAACTATTAATGCAGGAAATGGCGACAACCTGATTAAAGTAGTCGTAGCTGGGGAAACAAGTATTACAACAGGCTCAGGGAAAGATTTCGTTTTAGCTACCTCTGCAAATATTGAACTTTTTGATGGAGTGCCTAATTCTGATTTTGTGGATATTCTCACAGGAAGTGGTAGCGACACTGTAATTACAATTGGGACTAAAAGTTTTATTAATACTGGTTCTGGAGATGATTTAATCATATCCGGTATGGGCGACGACACAATTTTTACAGGCAGTGGTCGTGATGTGGTGAATCTTCGCGGAGACACTTTTTTTTGCTCCCGCCCCTATCCAAGACCTTGAAGAAATATACTTTTCTGAAGCCACTGTTCAAGGAGGTGGTAATGATACTGTTTATCTGGGAAGCGGTAATAAAACGGTGATTTTGGGAAGCAGTGGTTTTGCTACAATCTATGGTTTTGATAAGAAGGATCGTTTAGATGTGAGTGGGTTAAATGCCACTTTCACCCAAATGGGAAATGACACACTCATCAGTCAGGTGATAATTCTTTGGGAATTATCAAAGAACTACACAGGTTCAGTAGCTTTGGTGTAACAGTTTAATAAGAATTAGATTGAAAATGCTTAAAGCCACTGAGGTAGGCGGGAAACCCGTCCAGTTCAGTGGCTTTATAGGTCAATAATTTTTGTGGGAGCATATCATCGCCTCAATGCTCCGGCTAAGTATAAACTATTTGCTAAGGAACAAAGATAGCTTTAGGTTGATCCGTAATACTAGGTTTTGAGCTTGTAAAAGTTAAAAGAAGCTTGAGGATGAGTGACGGATGCTAAGAAAATACACTGGCAATACTAAAGCAGAAAATCTAAAGCAGTTTATAATAACTCTGACATTTTTAACTCCACTGTTAATGACAATTCCGGTTTATGCTAGTAAGCCGGAACATATCAAACAGCTAATAGACACAAGCAACTGTGCAAAATGCGATTTAAGCGGGGCAAATTTTAGCTGGAAAAATTTGCTGCGTGCTGATTTATCTGAGTCAGACTTGAATGGTGCGGATTTAAGTAATGCAGATTTGAGTGGTGCTAATTTGCGTAATACTAATTTAAGTAAGGCGAAACTATCTCGTGCTAATATTTTTCGGGCTAATTTGGAAAAGGCAAACTTGAGTGATGCAGATTTGAGTAGCACTAACTTGAGTGGTGCTGATTTGCGTAATGCTAATTTAACTCGTGCTGATTTGACTAATGCAGATTTAAGTGGTGCTAATTTAAATGGGGCAAATTTAAAAGATGCTAACTTGCGGGGTGTGCGATTTGATAATGTCAACCTCCAAGGTGTGAATTTGAATGGTGTTGATTTAAGTAATGCAGATTTGCGGAATTTTAATTTCCGTGGCGTGTCGCTGAATGGCGTTAACTTAAGTCGGGTGAATTTGAGTGGTTATAACTTGAGGGGTATAGAACTGAAAAATGCCAATCTCAGTTATGCAAATTTACAAAATGCTGATTTGAGTAATGCCAAACTGAATAATACTGATTTGCAGAATGCTAATCTCTACAATGCAAATTTGCAGGGTGCAGATTTGATTGGCAGTAAACTCAATAGTGCCAATTTGGATAATGCGGATTTAAGGGGTGCGAATCTGGATGCTGATAGTTTACCTCAGAATATTCGTGCTGATGCAGGAGATTACAGCCGTTGGGGAAATACACTCAGTAGTAAAAGAAGATATCAAAACGCGATCGCCTATTTCAATAAAGCGATAGAATTAAATCCTAGAGATGCTCAAATTTATACTAGTCGCGGTTCTGCTCACAGTAAGTTGAAAAATTACCAAGCTGCGATCGCTGACTACAATAAAGCAATTGAAATTAATCCTAGTTATGCGACAGCATACAGCAATCGTGGCTTAACTCGCATCGAACAAAATGATTATCAAAGTGCGTTAACTGATTTTGACCAAGCCATTCGCCTCGACCCCAACAATGCGGAGGCTTATAACGGACGCGCGACAATTCGCCGCATTCAAAAAGATTATGCCGCAGTCATTACCGAAGCTTCTCAAGCCATTAGAATTAATTCTAAATTTGCCGAAGCATACCATAACCGAGGGTTAGCGCGGTTTGCGATGCAAGATTATCAAAGCGCCATTCAAGATTATGATAAAGCGATTGATAATTCTAGTGGTTGGGCTTGGGCATATCTTAACCGGGGAATTGCTCGCGCCGCTATCAGTCAGCATAAAGACGCAACTAAAGATTTTGACCGCGCTATTGAAATTGATGAGAATTATACCGAAGCTTATTATCAACGCAGCGTCGCCAGATTTAATCGTAAACGATATGAGGATGCAATTAAAGATTGCGATCGCGTCATTCAAAGAAACCCCAATTATGCCGCAGCTTATGAAAACAAGGGCAACTCTTTATTAGCACTGAAAAAGAAAGCTGAAGCCAAACTCGCCTTTGAACAAGCGATGAAAATCTATTCGCAAAAACAAGATAACCCTAGTTTAGAAAGATTACAGCAAATCGTTGCTGGATTGTAAAGCGATCCTAAATAAGTACAGCACTTACGCAAAATATGAAAAAACGAACCGCAAAGGACGCAAAGGACACAAAGTTATAAGAGTTTAAGAGAGTTCTTGTATCTAGCGACTGAAGTCCCGGCTACACAGACAAGACTATTTATCTTACCTTAGTCCGCGCAGGCGGACTTCGTTTTTATAGCCGCGAATTCCATTCGTCACGGCTAGTTGCTTCTCTCTCCCTTGTCTCCCTTGTCCTCACCACTACACCCTCTCCGCGCCTTTGCGTCTCTGCGTGAGACAAACCACAGAGACGCGAGTTCACATTTTTCATGTGAGAGAGATGCTGAGATTTCTATATATTGAGATTATAGAAATATTGAGAACACAAATTTGGCTGCCACAATGCTTTGGAAATGGTGCTTGAGACTGTTTGTAATATTGCTGGGACTGTGGCTGTTGTTAGATGTAACTTCCCGTCTAGGCGCAGAGATTTTTTGGTTTCAAGAACTTGGTTATCTGCAAGTATTTTTATTAAGGTTTATCACTAAAGTTGGTTTAGTATTATTTGTCACGGTTGTTAGTGCGGTCTATCTATGGGGAAATTTATGGTTAGCACAGCAACTAAAATATCCATCATCATTAAAAACTGACGCAGTTGAACCGAAAGTAACAGGACTGAGTGCAGAGTTAAAAAATTTTCTTAGTCCGCAGTCGGCAAAATATGACCGCAGTCAAATCACATACACTGGTGTATTACCAATAAAATTGCGCTGGCTTCTACCTATAGTTGTCATCTTCAGCTTGTTGGTGGGGTTAATGCTGACCCACTACGGTCAAATTTCCCTCGCTTATTGGCAAGCTTCTGTTAGCAAAACTAGTTTACCTGTGATTTCGTTGTTTCGCTTAGAAACAATTTGGCAACTGGGTAGGCAAATTACGACTCAGGTTTTATATGTTGCCTTTGTTGGGGGTGTGACGATCGCTATTTTAATGTATCCACGCTGGTTATTAACAGCGATCGCAGGTACATTTAGTATTTTATTTGGTTGGATAATCCACCAGAACTGGGGAAAGGTTCTGCAATATTTTTATCCTACAAGTTTTAATTACTCTGAGCCATTATTTAACCAAGATATTAGTGTCTACATCTTTTATCTACCAGTTTGGGAACTGATGGAACTCTGGTTCATGGGTTTATTTTATTATTTGGGTTCCTTGCTGTTAGTCTGACTTATCTTCTTTCTGCTGATAGTTTAAGTCAAGGAATTTTCCCTGGGTTTTCATCGCCACAACAGCGTCATTTGTATGGGGTGGGTGGCTTGTTAATGCTAGTCGTCGCTTTGAGTTATTGGCTGAGTCGTTATGAACTTGTTTATTCTCAACAAGGGGTAAATTACGGCGCAAGTTATACCGATGTTCATACTCAGTTACCAGCTACACCCTGTTGTGTGTTTTAGCAGTGGCGATCGCATTTTACTTGTTGGGGCGGACAATTTTCTGGCGACCAAAATCAACTTATCGCAAATTTGTAGGTTACGGGTTAAGCGTTTATTTAGCTGTAGCGGTTGCATCTGGCGTGGTTTTACCCCAAGTAGTGCAGTATTTAATCGTAGAGCCAAACGAATTACAGAGAGAAGAACCCTATATCAAAAGGTCTATTGCTTTAACTCGCCAAGCTTTTGATTTAGAAGTTATTGATGCAAAAACCTTTAACCCCCAAGGAACTTTAACTGAAGCAGATTTGCGTGCTAATGATTTAACAATTCGCAATATTCGCTTATGGGATCAGCGTCCACTTTTAGATACTAACCGCCAACTGCAACAAATTCGTCCTTACTATCGCTTTCCGGGTGCAGATATTGATCGCTATACTTTAGAAACAGAAGCAAATGCACAACAGACAACAACTTCGGAAACATCCACAGAATTAACAGAACGGCGACAAGTCTTAATTGCAGCGCGGGAATTAGATTATAGTGCTGTACCTCAACAAGCGCAGACATGGGTAAACCGTCATTTAATTTATACACATGGTTATGGATTTACTTTGAGTCCTGTGAATACAGTTGCTGCTGGGGGACTACCAGAATATTTTGTCAAAGATATTGCTGGGAATGCGAACGAAGCCCTGACCACTTCTAATGCTGCAATTCGAGATAGCATCCCAATTGGTTTACCCAGGATTTATTACGGAGAGATTACGAACACTTATGTAATGACTGGTACAAGAGTCAGAGAATTAGATTATCCTAGCGGCAGCGATAACGCTTACAACATCTACGATGGCTTAGGTGGCGTTTCTATCGGTTCTAGTTGGCGACGTTGGCTATTTGCCATGTATTTAAAAGATTGGCAAATGCTGTTTACGCGGGACTTTTTGCCAGATACCAAAGTATTATTTCGTCGAAATATCAACCAACGCATTCGCGCCATCGCACCTTTTTTAAAATTTGATAGTGACCCTTATTTAGTTGCGGCTGATCCTCGCATTGGTAATGGGTTTCCTGGGATCAACAATAATCTATTTTGGATTGTTGATGCTTATACAACGAGCGATCGCTATCCTTATTCTGACCCAAATAACGATGGAATTAACTATATTCGTAACTCAGTTAAAGTCGTGATTGATGCTTACAACGGCACTGTTAATTTTTATATTGCCGACGCTAAAGATCCCATCATTCAAACATGGGCTAACATCTTTCCCCAGATGTTTAAACCTTTGAATGCTATGCCTGCAACCATCCGCAATCATATCCGCTATCCAGTAGACTTTTTTCAAATTCAAGCGGAACGGTTGATGACTTATCACATGACAGACCCCCAGGTATTTTACAACCGCGAAGACCAATGGCAAATACCTAACGAAATTTATGGTGATCAAGCCCGTCCCATCGAGGCATATTATTTAATTACTGGTTTGCCGACTGTTCCCTTTGAAGAATTTATCTTACTCTTACCCTACACTCCCAAACAGCGGACAAATTTAATTGCTTGGTTAGCAGCGCGATCGGATGGAGATAATTACGGTAAGTTATTGTTATATATCTTTCCAAAAGAGCGACTAGTCTACGGTACAGAACAAATTGAAGCACGCATTAACCAAGATCCTGTAATTTCTCAGCAAATTTCTTTATGGAATCGTCAAGGCTCTAGAGCAATTCAAGGAAATTTATTAGTCATTCCCATCGAGCAATCATTATTGTACGTCGAACCAATATATTTAGAAGCAACTCAAAATAGTTTGCCCACATTAGTGCGGGTAGTTGTCGCTTACGAAAATCGCATTGTCATGGCGCAAACCCTAGAACAATCATTACAAGCCATCTTTCAACCAGAAGTTACACCAGAACCTGCTATTGTGCGTCCCTTTGAAGAAGGAACTTCACCTAGCCAGTAATATTGTGACATGCAATGTCTATAAAACTTGGGCAGCAATTTGGTATCAATTTCATTCAATTGTTAAATATCTGCCATGCACCATTAACAAATTCATGATATTTATGGAAAGCATGAGTTGTTGCAATCCGGTTCGGTTAAGATCCCCCCCGCCTACGGCGACCCCCTTAAAAAGGGGGTAAAAGATAATTTTCAGCCCCCCTTTTTAAGGGGGGTTGGGGGGATCTCAAAATACTAAAACGTTAACCGAACCGTATTGTGAGTTGTTGTGATTCTGACTGAGAAGCAAAACGCTATTGCTACTAATACTAATTCTAAATTTTGTAGAGACATTACATATAACGTTTTTACAATAACCGATAAATTACATCTTCATCAAGAAACCGGATAACGGCAATAGTGTTCTTCTGTGAGTAATTACAACTGAATTAGGAATGCTATATGCTAACTTTGCTGACATTTTCCCAGAACCACTTAGAAATATTTTCCGGTAAAGATGTTAATACCATCCTCAAAAGAATTGATGGTTCGCATAATATTTGGTTACGCTGTCTTCATTTTCGCGATCGCACCGGAACCGCTAAAATTATTAACCACTTTCACCTAGATCCATCCCGCATCGACATGATTTTTAATCATTCCCTCACCGGAATTGATGAAGACATGGAAGATTGCTTATTTGATGGTTATGAAATTTTAACTCACCAAATCAAAAATCGAGAATTTCAAGTGGCGCGGGGAAGTATTGTCTTAGGACGCAACTTTATTATTACCTTTGAAACCACAGAAATTAAAGTTTTAACTTTATTACTAAATAATATTCAAAAGCGACACATAGAAATTCAAAGCTGGAGTGTAGATTATCTTTTATATTTAATTTCCAAAGATATTTTAAATAATTACCATACTGTATTCGATTATATTTCGCGGCAACTTGATGATTTAGAAGATGAAGTCTTAGCTAGTGCTGGCAATGAAACAACTTATCAAAAAAATTGCTGCCATGAGACAGTCTACACGTTCTGGGCGACGAAATTTTCAAAATCTTAAGTCACTGCTGGCAATGATGAATTATGATGATATTCAATGGATTAGCCAACCAGTAAAAGAATTATTCCATCAAGAACTAACATATCAAATTGATAACCTCTGGCAAGAATATCAAGCATTGCGGGCTTGGATGTCAGAATTAATGGAAATTCAACGCGATAACATCGCCAGTAAAACCAGTGAACGCATTAATCGCTTAACTATTCTTTCCACGACATTCTTACCCATCACCTTTATTACTGGCTTTTATGGCATGAACTTTAAATACATGCCAGAGTTAGAACAACCTTGGGCTTACCCACTAGTAATTAGCATCATAGTATTGATTGTGATTTGTAGTATTATCTTTGCTAAACGGCAACGTTGGTTGTAAACATAAGTCCCTTAAATCATTAATTACTTGCAATCACGATGTGAGGAGATCCCCCCGCCTGCGGCGACCCCCTTAAAAAGGGGGTAAAAGAGAGTTTTTAGCCCCCCTTTTTAAGGGCAGGGCTGTTTCATTCTAAAAAGGAAAAAAGTAATGGGATGTTGTGGGAGCAGAATCTGATAGCTCTGGTAAGGGAATCAAAACCATTGTGGCGGAAAAGATTAATCACAAAACTGCGGAGAATTGAGAAGTTGGCAGCAGCATAACCATCAACCATTTGGGCAGAGTCTTCATCAAAGACAACATCTTTCACCCAATGTAATCGATTTTCTACGCCCCAGTGGCGACGAATACCACAGGCAAAATCGGATGCTTTCAGGGACAGAGAACTGATGTAGTAAGCAGTTTCTTGGTAAGCTTTACCAGCACGAGTACCAACTCGTTCGACTTGAATAATCGACTTTAAACCCAGCCAATCATGGGAAATATTGTTCAAGTTTTCAAATACACAAACACGACGTTGAGTAAAGCGACCACTCCTTCGTTCAAAATCAGTATGTATAGTTGTGGGCTGTGAGTGCTGCATATTCTGTTGGATTTGGTGATACAGT